>JAYTDO010000410.1:0-6811 GCA_043735935.1 Chthoniobacteraceae bacterium | reverse complement strand
GGATCGTCGTCCGCGCAGGGCACCGAACGATGTTTTGCCCGCTCCTGAAGGAAGAAAAGATCGAGGAGATTGCGGGTGGATTCAGTCTCGATGAGTTCTCCGATCGCGTCGCGTTCGCGCTTCAGCCCGTCCGCTTCACTCCATTTTGCCGAGCCGCCCATGACGACTTGCATCGCCCTGGTCACCGCTGGATAAAGGCCGCGTGTTTTTGCTTCGATGTCACGTCGCACGTGCGGAGCGATGGCAAAATCGACGACGGCATTGACGGCAGCGGAGTGGGAAAAGTGTTGCGGATGTTTCCCGCGTTTCAACCAGTTCAGCGCCGCGTCGCGGAGGTGACCGCGCAGGACTACTTCGTCGATGAGTCCGATTTTTCGCGCCGCGCGGGCGCCGGGCGTCTTTCCGCCGAGGATGATGTCGAGCGCTTTGGGTACCCCGATGAGCAGCGGAAGGCGCGTCGACCCGCCCCAAGCCGGAATGAGCCCGAGTTTCGTCTCGGGAAGGCCGATCTTTGTGCACGAATCGGGTGACGCGACCCGCCAGTCGCAGGCCAGCGCGACTTCGTAACCGCCGCCGACTGCTGCGCCATGAATCGCTGCGACCGTGGGGATCCGAAGCGCGGCGAGACGACTAAACGTCATCTGCCCGAGTTCGATGAACTGGGTGAGCTCCGCCGAATTCATCTCCCGCACCACAGTCAGATCGACACCCGCGACGAAGATGGATTTCTTTGCGCTCAGCAGCACGAGGCCGGTCGCGTGGGAATCCCTTTCAGCCGACATGAGATGCTCGTCGAGCTCCAACAAGGTCGCGCGGTCGAAGATGTTTGCCGACGAATCCGCGCGATCAAATGTGAGCCAGTACACGCCGCGTTCGTCGATTTGCCGACTGATGTTTTGGGGAATCATATTCTTTCAAGCCAGATGGCCCCTCCTTGTCCTCCGCCCACGCAGAGCGTGACGAGTGCTCGCTTTGCGCCGCGGCGCGCCAGTTCTTTCAAACTTGTGAGGATGAGCCGGGCGCCAGTGGCGCCCACGGGATGCCCAAGCGCGATGGCGCCGCCGTTGACGTTCAGCTTCTCATCCGCGATGGGCACCCGCTGAAGCACGGCAAGGACTTGGGCAGCGAACGCTTCATTCACCTCGATGAGATCCGCCTCTTCGAGTGCGGGGGCTCCCAGCTTCGCCGCACGCTCGATGGCGTACACCGGACCGAGTCCCATGCGGGCAGGATCGCAGCCCGCGTAAGCGTAGGTCATCAACCTGCCAATCGGCGCAAGGCCGAGTTCGTTGGCGCGCTGTTCGGACATCACCAGCAGCGCGACCGCGCCATCGGTGACTTGCGATGAATTCCCCGCCGTCACGCTGCCATATTTTTCAAAAACGGGGCGGAGTCCGCCGAGCACCGTCGGCGTCTGATCGCCGCGCGGTCCGTTGTCATGGGCGATCGCCTTGCCAGCGATGTAGACGGGGCAAATCTCCTCGGCGAGTCGTGCTGCCGCTGCTTGTGCGCGTTCGTGGGAGCGCTGCGCGAATGCGTCCTGCGCGTCGCGTGAGATGCCGAACTCGCGCGCGAGCAGTTCGGCGGTCTCGCCCATGTTGAGGCCGCAGACCGGATCGGTGAGACCGATTTTCAATCCCACGCGAGGAGCGAAATCCGCTGGGCGAAACGTGGACAATGCGGCGAGTTTCCGGGCCGCCGATTTGGATTTGGCCAACGCGCCGAACTTGCGCGCGGTCGCATCGGGGAAGAGCAGGGGAACCTGCGACATGCTTTCCGTGCCGCCGACGATGAAGACGGAGCCTCGTCCGGCGGCGAGCCGTTCGGCGGCCGTCGTGAAGGACTCGAAACCCGACGCGCAGTTGCGATGGACGGTCGCCGCCGGCACGGAAGCCGGGATGCCCGCCCTGAGCGCGATCACGCGTGCGACATTGGCGGCATCCATCGGCTGCGCGACGCAGCCAAAGATGACTTCGTCGATCAGTGCGGGATCGAGTCCCGTGCGGGTGAGGAGTGCGTCGACGGCAATGCGGCCCAGTTCATCGGCGGGCAGTCCGGCGAGGTCCGTCCCGGCGCGACAGAATGGCGTGCGAAAACCGTCGATGACAACGAGGCGGGATTCAGACATGGGGCACTCCTTTCAGAGCGGCATGGTTAGATTCATCCGCTCCTCCAGCGTGTGGGCGGTGGTCCACCACGCGCTGTTCTTTGAGCTGCTTCCCGACTCCCTGCAATGCACGTAAGTCATCGCTGGAGTGGACCTCGATGCGGTTGAGATGGATTTCCATTTCGCCCGCAAAACGTTCGTCGAGGGATGCCCGAAGTTCGTCCACGTGGGTGTCATCACTCTTGGTGATGTGGAGAACGAGTTCATCGACATCGAGCGGGTCGTCGTTTCGCTTTCGGATCTCGAGTTGCCATGTGCCGATGTGTTCCGCGTTGTCCAGGATGTGTTCGAGATGGTTGAAGTCCACCAGCGTTCCCTTGAGCTTGCCGAGCTTCAGATCGCGCACCTCGGAGTTCCGCGAAATCTCCCCGACAAGGCGGGGCACGTTTTGTCCGCAGTATGGGCAGCGTTCATGGAACAAACCGCCGTCGATGCAGTCGCCCGTGCGATAGCGGAGCACGACGCTGCCGCGAGCATCCAGCGGCGTGAAGACGATCTCGCCCGGTTCACCCTCGCCGCGTGATTCGCCGGATTTTGGATCGACGATCTCGATGAGCGCAAGGTCGGGATGGACGTGGTATCCCGCCGATCCCGCGTCCTCCTCGAACGGGCATTCCGCCCACGCGAGTTTCGCCTCGGTGAAGCCGTAGGTGCGAAGCACGTCCACCCGCTCTGCACCGAGACTTCGCGCGAGTGCGCGCAGTTTTCGCCTCATGCCGAGCGGCGCCTTTTCACCGCCGAGCACGATCTTGCGGAGATTCGGGAGTTGAAACCCCTCCTGCGCGAGCTCGCTGAGCACGTGGTACAGGAACGTGGGCATGCCGATCAGGACGTCCGGCTTAAGTTTGCGGATCAGCCGCAGATTGCCGTCTGTTCCCATCGCCTTCCCGCCGCCGGTGCCAACCATGAACACCCCGAAGCCCATGCTCGAATAATGAGCGAGCCAAAAGGCGAGGTGCGGGGCGAAGGGGAAAAGATTCATCATGCGCATCTCCTGTTTCGCCGCGCACACTTCCATGATGCGCGTCCCGGCGAGTTGCAGGTTCGCGATGTCGTGAGCTGAATACACGAATGGAATCGGAACGGCGGAACGCCCGGTCGTGCTCGTGAGCAGCAGTGGACGAAATTCGCGCTCGAATCCTTCGGTGACAGCGGCGCGGCCTTGAACCAACGCGCGCAGGATGCTCGATGGGCGGCGTGAGAGCGTCGCAGTGTCTGGCTGTAAGATGAAATCCCGCACGGGATCGGAGCCGTCGCTGCCGGGTAGAAAGTCGGTCTTCGTCGTGAAGGGAATCCGGCGCAGATCATCGGCCGCACGCAGCATCCCGGGCGCGAGGCACTCCTTTTCAAACAGCCCGCGATAATGCGCCGAGAAGGGCAGGACCGTCCCACTCAAGTACGAGCGCAGGCGGGCGAGTTGCCATTCACGCAGCGCGGTTCGATTCGTGGGCCAGCGGTGGTTTGGGTTCATAATTGATTCCTCCCATGAGCGCCTTGAGTTCGGTCAGTTGCGCCTCCGCCACGGCGCGCCCGAGCGCGATGTATTTCCGCGGATGCGTAAAGTCGTGCCAGCTTGCGTCGTTGCTCACCGGCCGCAACACCACATCCGCATCCCGCGCAGCCGACTCCGCGACTCGTGTCTGTGCGCCGTTGATCGCGCGCATCATCGTATCGATGACATTTCCAGTCGCCGAATAGTCGAGATGCGAATGGAGAAAGCGGCTGAGCCCGGTCCTCTTCGGCTCCCGTCCGCTCGGCTCGCGGGCCGCGTCCAGCCAGTAGCGCACACGTTCCGGCGTCGGGATCACATTCACCGCGATGATCCGCTCGATGCCCATTTCCACCAGGACGTCGACCGGCAGAGGATCGGCGATCCCGCCGTCGATGTAAGTCTCGCCGTCCTGCGTCACCGGCACACACACGCCGGGGATGGCGATGCTGGCCTCCACCGCGCTCACGACTTCCCCTGCGGAAAAGACGACCCGTTCGAGCGTATCCAGGTGCGTCGCCACCACCCGCAGCGGGCGCACCATGTCCGAGAAATGCACATCCCCGAGCGAACGCCGCAGCAGCTTCGCCGTCCGCCGAGTGCGGATGAACCCCCGGCGCGGCGGAATGACTGGATCGAACAAGCGCAACAGCCCCCAGCGGCCTTCATTCTGCCGCGCGAGCTTTTCGAGCTTCTCGCCGTCGAATCCATACGCCCACGTCGCTCCGATGTAGGCGCCCATGCTCGCCCCGGCGATGCAGTCGATCTCGATCCCGTTTTCTTCGAGCACCTGGATCACCCCGATGTGCGCGAGCCCTTTCGCGCCGCCGGAGGAAAGCGCGAGCCCGATCCGGCACCGGGCCACTTCCCGCGCGAGCCGGTTGATCGCCAGATCGAATCGGCGGTCCCCGAGCGACGGCGCATCGCGCAGCGGAAACCCCCGGATGATCGAATGTGCGGGATACCCGAGTTGCCGCAGCGATGCGTGTACCTCGGGTGCGGCCAGCGATTCCTCCGCAAAAAGGATCGGGCGCACGTGGCTCGACGGCAGTGGGCTGCCCGTCTCCAGCGCGCGCATGAGGAGCTGGAAATCATACACGCTCTGCGTGCTCGCCTGGAGCATTACAAAACCCAGGTCCGATTGAATCAGGCTTTCACTCGCGATCGTTGCCGGCAGGTCCGGCGCCAGCCACAGGATCACGAAATCATAATGCCATCCGCAATGTCCGAGCAGCGGCGCCAGCACCGCCGCGTCGTTCGAGTCCGGGTTCACCGCCAGCCGCACTTCGTCGAATCCCTCTGCGATCCGCAGGTGCCGCGCAAACGCGAACTCCGCCCCGAAATGCGCCCCCGCCAGCGGACACTGGCCCGCGTCCTCGCGCGCCAGCCCCAGATCGATCACCAGCACGCGTTGATGCGTGATCGCCCGGATCGACTGCGCCAACCGGTGCACCACGGCATCCGCGTCCGCCCTCGGCGCCAGCGACATGAGCGCCGCCACCCGGCGCACTCGCGCCCCGTCTTGCCGCGCGGACTTCTCCGGCGCCGGCGACACCAGCGTGTGCGACACTCGCCCCTGCAGGCACGGATCGCTGGCGAAAAGCGTATTCAGCTCGCTGGAGGGAATCCGCAGCAGCACCGCGCGCGTCACCACCGTCACCGTGCAGCGATGCGCCTGCCCGCTCAGGAACGCCCGTGCCCCCAGCACATCCCCCGGCCCGAACACATCCTCCACCCGGCCCGCGTGTCCATTCCCAGGCGCCCGCGCTTCGCACCGCCCGCTCACGATCAGGTAGATCCCGTCGCACGCATCCCCTTCGCGATAGATCGTCGTCCCCTTCGAAAACTCATTCAGCGCCCCGCCCGTCAGCAATCGCGCGATCAGTCCCCCCGGGAGCAGCGCCAGCAGTGGATGAGTCGGTTCCGGCAGGGGTTCCGTGGAAAAATCATCGATTGCGGCTGCTTTCGCCCGCTCCGGCGCACCTACCTTCGAGCCCCTGTGCGCCATTGAAGCGACCGCTGCCGCCGACGTGAGTTTTCTGATTCTCAGCCAGCCAAACATTACGCTTCCAGCTTACACCGAAGCTTTCCGATTGCGAGCTTTGCCGCTCCAGTCGGTGCGGATTTTCCGACGTTCGCCGCTATGGTTCCGGGGTTTCCGGCACGGACAAAAGTGCCTTTCCCCACGCCACCGCCGCGCGCGTGTGCGGCAGTTCGCCTGCGATGTCCCCGCGGATGTGCGACGCCGCTTTCAGATACTCCCTCACGATCCGAAACGCGTCCTCGCCCATCTCCTTGCCGAGGAACAACTCGGGAAGACCGTCGCCGAAATTGAGCCCGGGTTGCAGCATTCGCGAAGGAATGGCGACGCCGAGATCATAGTTCGTGAGCAGGAGGCGACGGCGGCGATGCGAGGTTTCCCCGCACGCGTCGAGGAACCACGTCGGCGACCCGGTGGAGTCCGCATTCAGCAAGACGAGCAGTTTCTTTTCGAGCTGCCAGAGCCGCAGCAGCGCATCCTCGGTGACTCCAAATATGCGGAGAAAAAGGATCGTGCGGAGGAAGGCCATGTAGGCTGCGGAATACGCCGCGCCTTCGAGCACCGGCAGGGCGAAGCGCGTTTGCAGGCGCCGCACGCCGAGATTCGAGCAGTTCAGGCTGCTGGTGAGTTCGGCGAGAGTGTGCATGGGCGCAGACGCACTTTCCTAGCCGACGTTGACTGGGAGTAAAGTCATCGTGTCGTTCCCGAAGATGTCGATGACTTTAACGGCGACGGTGTAGCGACCGGCCTTCGGGTAGGTGTGAATGGCGGAGGTCAGCTCCAGTTCGCGGCTCTGGCGGGTGCGGAAGCTCTGCCATTCGTTCTCGAAGATGTAGGCGCCGGTCCAGCGTTCTTCAAAGTCGATGAAGCCTTCGCCGGCGTGTGCGACCGCAGGGGCATGGGACGAAGATGACGGATGGGACTCAGTGCCGAAGTCCTTTGCTACCTTGATGATTTCCCTCCGGCTCTCGTAGTCGAAATCGACCGCCCAATAATCCACCCAATCCGTCCACTGCTTCGTGAGCACGTCGCGGGTGATGATGCCTTCCTTGTCCTTGCTCACTTTGATGAGTTTGCCCTGTTCGCACACCACCTCGCTCTTGCCTTCCTTTAA
>JAYTDO010000409.1:0-13706 GCA_043735935.1 Chthoniobacteraceae bacterium | reverse complement strand
CCGCGCGGAGCCGCGGCTGTGAACCAGCTTCACGACGGGTGGACGCGCCTCGACGCCAGCCGGCACGTCGATGGGAAAATCGAGCGGTTCAAAATTCGGGAGCATCACGCGCGCGCTCTGGACGCCGAGCGAAAGGCCCTCAAAGTGCGCCGGGCTGCGTTTCATCACGCCATCGAGGATGACCATCGCGTTTGCCGGCTCGGTCTCGATCCAAATGCCTCCACGAATCCTGCCGTGCGTGTACGAATAAAAACCGCCCGCGATTCCGAGAGCCGCCAGCGCAACTAGCACCCACGGCCATCGGCGCGCGCCATGCCGGGAAAGCGCCTCGCCGGCCTGCATTCGCGCGAGATCGTCGTGCATCGCCTGAGCCGACGGATACCGTTCTATGGGATCGTTCGCGCATGCGCGCAAGAGGACCTCATTGAGCTGCAGCAGGCGCTCCCGGTCGGGAAGTTCCGCGAGGTCGGAGTTTAGGGCGGGGAAATCGAGCCGGTCCTTTCCCATCGCGATCTCGTACAGCACCTTGCCAAGACTGTAGAGGTCGGCCTGCGCCGTTCCCGGGCCTTCGGGCGGGACGTAACCCTCCGTCCCGACGTAGGAAAGCTGACCCGTCGATGCGACAAGCCCGATGTCCGCGACCTTCGGCTGGCCGCCGACAAAGATGATGTTTGCGGGCTTGATGTCGCGGTGCACGAGCCCGCTCCCGTGAAGCGCGACGAGCGCACGCGTGAGCGTGAGACCGATGGCGAGACACTCATCCACGAGCAATCGCGACCGCCGCGCGAGTTCCGCCTTGAGCGTCTTCGGGACGTAGCTCGCCGGATCGACGCGGGTGCCGGCGATGTGATCGTCGGCGAGCTCCATGACGTAATAGAAAAACCCGCCCGCCTCGTCGCGCCCGACGTGGAGGATGTCGATGAAACCGTCGTGGCTGCGCGAGATCGGCTCGAATTTCGCCATGCCTTCAAATTCGCGCTGAAAGGCCTTGTCGCTGTGAAAGGTTTTGCGGTCGACGATCTTTACCGCGCGCCACGTGCCGGTCAGACTGCGGGCGAGCCAAATCTCCCCGTAGGCACCGCGTCCGATGACCCGGACCATTTCATGGTTGGGCACCTTCGGAGGGATGCGATCGGCGGAGGCAGGCGGCATGAGCGCGCGCAGTGTATCGGCAATTCCGCGGCGCTCAAACCCGCATTCGGATATCGTCGCTACGCCCGCCGCTCGGCCGCCTTGATCTCCCGCTTCAGCACGGCGCCGATGCGGTGCCGGACGAGGTAAACCTGCGCGATGCTGACCCCGAGTTGCTTTGCGACCTTCGCCGCTGGCCATTGTTTGAAAACCGCGCAGTCGAAGATCTGGTAGTGCCGCGGGTCGACCCGGCGCTTCACGCGGTCCAGGGCAGCAGCGAGAAGATTCTCCTGCCATTCCCTCTCCCATTCGGATTCGACATCGTAACCCTCGGGGCTCGGCAGACGGTCGATCGTCGCGGTCCGGCCGCCAGTTTCGCGCGGTGATGACGGGCCGCCGGGAGCACGCTTGCGGATCTGATCCACGATCCGCCAGCGGGTCACCTGCAACATCCAACTCTTGAAGGAACCCGACTGCCGCTCGTACTTCGTGATGTTCTTCGCCACGGCGATCACCGTCTCCTGCACCACATCCTGCGACTCCGCGTCGTTCAGGCCGGACTTGCGGGCCACGCCGTAAATCAACCGCCAGTAGCGGTCGAAAAACTCCTGCCACCGCTGCTGATCCTCGAGGTTCACGAGTCGCTCCACCATGCTCTGCCGCGTGACCTCTTCACGGTCGACGCTGGTCGAGGGAGAGGATCGTTTCATCACGGCGAGGCTAGCAGAGAGCCGGCGTTGGAGCGTCTGAAAAGATTTCGGACGATTTTTGAAAGATTCGCGGAAAGCGCCCGTATTCGAATTTGGAACTCACTTTCGTCTTATGAAAATCGCCCTCTGTCTCGCCACCCTGTTCACGATCGCCGCCGTCGCCGCGGAGAAGCCCGTCGAACTCATCCTCAACTCGAAAAAAATCGATCCGACGACGACCTTCGAGGTTCGCTTCGCGGAGCCCATGGTCCCGCCGGACCACATCGGCAAAACGGCCGACGCACCTCCCGTCGTCTTCCGGCCGGCGGTGAAGGCGCATTTTGTCTGGCTGAGCGAACGAAGCGGCGTCCTCACCCCCGACGAAGCCCTTCCTCTCAGCACCACCCTCCAATTTTCGCTCGCTCCGGGGCTCACCAAAGCCGACGGCAAACCGCTGGATGCGACCTTCAATGAGACCGTGCAGACGCCCCCGATGCAGCTCAAGGGATGGTATGCACCGGAGTCGCTCAACGCGGCGGATGCCTCGGCGGAGCCGAAGTTTTCTCTCCTCTTCAACGTCAATGTGGACCCTGCGACGACGGCGGGTTTTTCGAAGTTCGTGAACAAGGATGGCGTCGAAGTGCCAGCACGCGTCATCGCAGCCAATCCAAAGCTGCACTCCGGCCAAGGTTTCCCGACATGGCGGAGCAAGGACGGCACGCTCTGGACGTGGTCCGAGCGGTTCGCGGCGAAGGCGGGTGATACCGGCACGGACGCCACCCCGCGTGGAAACCATCTGTTCGTCACGCCCATACGGCCACTGCCGCCCGGCGAGGAGTGGAAACTCGTCCTCAGGGCCGGGATGCCGGCGACCGGAAGCACGCTGACCTTGCTCGAACCAGCCGAGATCCAGGTGGGAAACGTGAGGCCGTTCACCGCCAGCGCAGAGGCGGCGAACGCGATCAACCACGGGCGGCGCATTCAGGTCACCTTCAGCAAACGCCTCAGCCAGGAAATCACCGCGGCCAACCTCACCCGCTGGCTGCACCTCGAACCGGCACCGAAGAATTTCAAAGCGACGGTATTCGAGCGGCGAGTCGAGATGGCCGGCGATTTTGAGTTGGGAAAAACCTACGCGTTGCGGGTCGATGCCGGCCTGCCCGCGGCGGAGCCGTTCGTCCTCGCGCATGCGCTGAATGAATCGCTCAAGTTCGAGCAGGTTCCCTCGCGGCTGTATTTCGAGGAATTCAATACGCATCAACTCACGAGCGGTCGGCGGCAGTTTCACCTGCTCGCCATCAACGTTCCCCGCATCAAGGTCACAGCCAAACTTTTCCAGAGCGACACCGTCGCGGCGGCGGTGGCGGCGTACGACAAATACACGGAATACGACGAACATCGGAAGGACGACGACGGTTTCACCAAGGTCGATCCCGAGGCGATCCCGGGGCAGGTCATCTGGCAGCGGGAAATCGACGGCACTTCGGCCACCGACGAACAACAGCCGATCACGCTCGACTGGAATGAAATCCTCGGAGCGAAACAAGGCGGGGCTGTATTGCTGACCGCGGAGCAGGCCGGTGCGGCCACGGGGACGAACGGGCGGCGACCGGGCACTCAATCGCTCGTGCAGGTGACCGACCTCGGCCTGGTGTGGAAACGCTCCGCCCACGAGTGTTTCGTGCATGTCTTCTCGCTGGCTTCGGCAAACGCGGTGGCCAGCGCGAAGCTGCAAGTCGTGGACAAAAAGGGTGGCGTTCTCGCGACGGCGACTTCGGACGAGAGCGGCATCGCGCGACTGCCCGAGTTCAAGGACGCTTCGTGGATTCTCGTCGAATCCGGACGGGATCGGCACCTCGTCGATTTCACCAGCGGTGAAGGCTCGCTCAATCCGAGCCGGCTCCACGTTCGTTGGATCGGCGACGAAGACGATACCAGCGAGGGCGCCGATCGTCCGACCTTTCTCTTCAGCGAGCGGCCTGTCTACAAGCCCGGCGAAACGCTTCACCTCAAAGGCATCGCCCGCGATTGGCGCGACGGCCACGCGCGCATCCCCGCTGGCGTCGCGGTGAGATTGACCGCCCACGACGCGCGCGGTCGTTCCTTCTTCACAAAGTCCGTGACGCTCTCCGACACGGGTGCGGTGAGCGAGGACATCAAGCTGCCGACGGGAGTGCTCGGAACATTCAACGTCGAACTCGCCTACGTGGGCGCCAAGTCCGAGGACACCACTGGCGCGTCGCTGGAATTCGAGGTGCAGGAATACCGCCCGAACGCTTTCGAGGTCAGCATCGGCGGGCCGGCGAGCACCACCGGCATCACCGAGCTTCGCCTGCCGGTGACCGCGAAATATTACATGGGAAAAACGCTCTCGAACGCCGCATTAAGCTGGTCGATCGAGGCAAATGACGAAGGCTTCGCGCCGGAGGGATTCGGCGATTTCACCTTCTGCAATGGTGTCGAGAATTACCGCTTGAGCCGCCTACTGGACCGCGAAGGAAGTTTTGCGCAGCAAGGCAAGGCGGACCTCGATGAGAGCGGTCTCGCGACGATCACCACGACCATTCCGACCAATGTGAAAGCGCCGCAACCGAGGAGCGCACGGGTCCTCTGCGAGATCACCGATGTGGATCAGCAGACGGTCTCGAATTCGACGACGGTCACCGTTCACGCTTCGGATTATTACCTCGGCGTCCGCCGCCCCAAAGTGGTCGTGCGCGAAGGCGAGCCGATGCCGACGGAAGTGATCGCGATCCGCCCTGACGGGACACCGACTGCCGAACCGGTCGATGTCACGCTCCGGCTGACGCGGATCGACTGGCAGACCAATCGGGTCGAGGGCGCAGGCCACACGGACGAATATCGAAACGAACCGCGCTTCGTGCTCGTGTCGCAAACCAAGACGAGCACACGCGTTTTCGCCAAGCAGGATGGAAAGTGGGTGCCCGAAGGCAACGTGCCCGCCGTCAGTCCGCTCGTCGCCGGCAGCCCCGGCAATTATTTGCTCGAAGCCGCCACACGCGACTCCGCGGGGCGCGATGTGCTGACCACGATGGACGTCCACGTTTTCGGCCAGTCCGAAACGACGTGGAACTACCGCAACCCCTACGAAATCGAGATCCTCGCCGATAAGGACGCATATCTCGCAGGGCAGACGGCGACGATTTTGGTAAAAACGCCGATCCAAGGCGAAGCGCTCGTGACGGTCGAGCGGGAGAAGGTGCTGCGCTCGTTCGTCACGAACCTCCGCGGCAACGCGCCGAGCATCCAGATCCCGCTCGAAGACCTCGACGCGCCGAACGTCTTCGTCTCCGTGATGATGCTGCGCGGCGCGGACAAGAGCGGTCGAAAGATCAAGAAGCCCGAATACCGCCTCGGCTACTGCGAACTCAAGGTCGCGCGGCCGGACGCGAAATTGCAGGTGTACGTTCGGCCTTCGGAAAAGGCGTATCGGCCCGGCGACGAGGTCACGGTCGGCGCCGAGGTGCTGGATTTTTCGGGAAACCCTACCGCAAACGCGGAAGTGACGCTCTTCGCGGTGGACGAAGGCGTGCTCAGCCTCATGGGCTACGAGACTCCGAATCCTCTGGAGTTCTTTAATCGCGACCGCGCGCTCGCGGTCAGCACCGGCCTCACGCTCCCGACCCTCCTCAGCGAAGACCCGGACAAGCGAGGTTTTGGAAACAAGGGTTATCTGGTGGGCGGCGGCGGCGATGAAGGCGATTCGATTCGGAAAAACTTCGTCGCGTGCGCCTTTTGGAATGCGACTCTTCGCACCGACGAGGCCGGGCATGTGAGCGCGAAATTCACGGCGCCGGACAGCCTCACGCGCTACCGCGTCATCGCGGTCGTGCAGACGGCGCGCGATCAGTTTGGCAGCGCCGAATCCGCCTTCGAGATCAACAAGCCGGTGATGCTCGAGCCGGCGATGCCGCGTTTTGCAAACGTCGGCGACCAACTCATGCTGCGCGCGGTGCTGCATAACACGACCGATTTCAGCGGCGAGGTGGAGGTGACACTCGATCTCGACGACACGGCGCGCACTCCGGGCAAAGCCAAACGCATCGCACTCGACGCGCACGGCTCGGCGGCCATCGATTTTCCCGTCGAGTTCACAAGCGTCGGAAAGGCCGTGTGGAAGTGGACCGCGCGCTTTGTCTCCGCCAACTCCCCCACTGCCTTCCGCGACTCGGTGGAGACCGAACTGAACGTCGGTTATCCCGCGCCGCTGCTCCGGGAAGTGCGCGTCGGCCACACGGACGATGCGGAGGCGACCTTGCTGGATCACGTCGACCCGCAACTTCTCGGCGGCAGCGGCGAGGTGCGCGTGAGCGTTTCCAATTCGCGCCTGCTCGAACTCCGGGAGTCGCTGCGCGAGTTGCTGCACTATCCCTACGGCTGCGTGGAGCAAACTACTTCCAGCACGCTTCCCTGGATGACGTTGCGCGACATGCGCGGGGCGCTCCCCGAGTTGGACAAGACCGACGAAGAAATCACCAACGCGGTGAATCACGGAGTGGATCGACTCTTCAAGATGCAGACCGATTCTGGCGGCCTTTCCTACTGGCCGGGTGAAAGTCGCGCGCTCTTTTGGGGCAGCGCATACGGCGGACTCGGTCTCGCGCTCGCCAAACGCAAAGGCTTCGACGTGCCGGCGGAGGATTTCGACCGGCTGATGAAATACCTCAGTGCCGAGCTTCGCGGCTCGGCGGACGTCGAAGACCACTACGGCCTCGCGCCCCGCTGCCTCGCAGTTTACGCGCTCGCGGTCGCGGATCGCGCCGAACCGGCATATCACGAACTGCTCTTCAAAAAGCGGGCTTCGCTCTCTGCGGAAAACCGTGCCCTGCTCGCGCTCGCCATCGCAGAAAGCGACGGCGAGCCGTCGATGGTCGCGGAACTGCTCGCGCGCGGAGCCGAGGATGCCGAGTCCGATGAGTGGTTCGGCGGACCGGCGCGGTCGCTGGCGGTGCAACTCCTCGCTTGGGGCAAAACCCGCCCGGACGCACCCACCGTCGACGCGCTCGTCACTCGCTTGCTCGATGCGCGGCGGGGTGGCCATTGGTGGACGACTCAGGGCAACGCTTGGTCCATGCTTGCGCTGTCGGACTACGCGCACCGCGTCGAAGGCGACATTCGCCCCTCCGCAGGTTCCATTTCCTGGGGCACTCAAAAAGCCGCTTTTACGCTCGGGGACCATCCGCAGATGACGAGCGCCACTTTCCCGCTCACCGCCACGGCGGCACTCGCCTCGCTCTCAATCGCCAATCCGGACAAGAGCCGCGTTTTCACGGAAGTCACCGTCGAAGCCCGGCCAAAGCTGGTCGCCCAGCCAGCGCAGGACCGCGGTTATTCGATCGCGCGGCGTTATCAAAAGATCGCCGACGACGGCACGACGAGCGATTTTGAAAACGGACACGTCGGCGACCGCGTGCTCGTGCAACTCGACATTGAAGTGAGGCAACAGGCCGGATACGTCGCGGTCGACGATCCGTTGCCCTCCATTTTTGAAGCGGTGAATCCGGCATTCAAATCGCAGGAAGTCGCGGGCGCGCCACTCGGGCGCGACTGGATCAGCGACTACAGCGAGCTGCGTGAAGATCGCGCGCTCTTCTTCGCCAACGCGCTCGCACCCGGCCACTACCGGATTCGTTATCTGGCACGCGTTTGCGCCGCAGGAACCGCGACCGCGCCGGCGGCGAAAATCGAGGAGATGTACCACCCGGAACGCAACGGACTCACCGCTTCCGCGACGGTTGTCAGCTTGCCACTGAAATGAAACGGACACTGCTCCACTGGAGGAGACTCGCCGCCGGGTTCGTCGCGCTGATGGCGAGCACGTGGTTGGGATTGAAGCTGGTTCCGATTCCCGCCGCCCTGCTGCATCCGCCGGTCGAGAGTCGCGAACTGCTGGACCGACGCGGGCAGACGCTTCGCGAGGTGCGCGTGGAAGATCGTTTTAGCCGCGAGACCGCCTACGATGAGATCCCCGCGCATGTCGTCCACGCCATACTCGCGGCGGAGGATAAACGCTTCTTCGAGCATCACGGCGTGGACCCGCTCGCCATCGCGCGATCCGCGTGGTCCGGCATTCGCCACGGTCGCGTGACTTCAGGCGCATCCACGATCACGCAGCAACTCGTGAAACTCACGCAACCGCGACCGCGCACACTGCGAACGAAGCTGATCGAAGCGGTGACGGCGCTCCGCCTCGAACAACTTTGGTCCAAGGAACGGATCTTCGCGGCCTACGCCAACCGCCTGGATTTTGGGAATCTCAACGTCGGCATCGCCAGCGGGGCGGGTTATTATTTCGGGAAACCGCTCATGGACTTGAGCAACGCCGAGGCGGCTTTCCTTGCCGGATTGCCGAAGAATCCGCGGCGGCTCAATCCGCACACCGCCCGCGCGGCCGCGCAACGGCGGCAACAAACCGTGCTTTCGCGAATGCTGGCTGACGGCTGGCTTACGGCAGACCAAACGGCGCGGGCGGGTGCGGAGGAACTGCTCCTCCTCGCGCCGCGCCGCACGTTTCGGGCGCCGCATTTCGTCGATCTGGTTTTGCGCGGCATTCCAGCCGACGCCCCGGCGACCATCCGGACGACACTCGATCTCGACTTAAATCGTTTCGTGGAAGACACCGTGCGCGAGCGGCTCTCGCGCCTGCGCGATCAGAATGTGCGCAACGCCGCAGTGGTGGTCATCGACAATGCCACCGGCGGCGTGATGGCGCTCGTCGGGTCGGAGAACTACTTCACTCCCGGGTCCGGGCAGGTGAACGGCGCTTGGGCGCGGCGTTCACCGGGATCGACGATCAAACCTTTCACCTACCTGCTGGCTCTCGAGCGCGGGGCGACACCGGCGAGTGTGGTGGCCGATGTGCCGACCGTGTTCGCGACGTCCACAGGCATCTATCAACCCGAGAACTACAATCAACGCTGCTACGGTCCGATGCGCTACCGGCTGGCGCTGGCAAACTCGCTCAACATTCCCGCGATCAAGGTGCTCGGCTCGATCGGCGGCGCAGCGGTGCTGGCTGAGCGGCTGCGCGCCTGGGGGCTGACGACGCTTGATCGTCCGGCAGACGAGTATGGGCTCGGTCTGACGATCGGCAACGCCGAGGCGCGTCTGCTCGAACTCACTAACGCCTACGCGGCCCTCGCGCGGCTCGGGGAGTTTCGTCCGTACCGGCTGACGCAGGAAATCGCTCCAAACATGCCGGCATCGTCCGCGCCCGCCCCCCGCTGCGCAAACGAAGCTTGGTTGCTCGCCGATATGTTGAGCGACAACGCCGCTCGAATGCTTTCGTTCGGCTCGCAATCCTCGCTGCGCTTCGCGTTTCCGGTCGCATGCAAGACCGGCACGAGCACAGATTTCCGCGACAACTGGGCCATGGGATTCACGCCCGAATTCACCGTCGGGGTGTGGGTTGGAAATTTCGATGGCGCACCGATGAGGGAGGTCTCGGGCGTGACCGGAGCGGGGCCCATCCTTCACGCCATCTTCGAGCATCTCCACACGACGCTCGGCACGAGTTGGTATGACCGGCCATCGGCGATCGTCGAGCGCGACGTGCATCCGATCACGGGCAAGCTACTCGCGGCGCCGCGCGAGGGTTCCGTGCGTGAGAAGTTTTGCCTCGATCATCTGCCGCCAGCCGAATCAGCGGACGACTACGATGCGGCAGGCTTGGCGAAGCTTGGGCTGGAGTATCAGGCGTGGCTCGCGAGTTCGGCAAATTCGCTTCCCACGCGCGCGACCATCGACCGCGCGCACAACGCGCTGCGACTGGTGGCCCCGCTGCCGGGCACCACTTTCATCCTCGATCCCGATGTGCCGACGAGCGCCCAGGTGCCACTCGTGGCGACCGGCGCGCAGGATCTCGTGTGGCAGAGCGAGACGTTGCATTGCGCCAATGCGGACGGTCACGCGAGCGCGGCCGCGGTGGAGGGCGATCACCGAATCACCGTGCGCGACCCGTCGACCGGCGAACACGCGGAGACGTGGATTCGCGTCAAATCGCTTTAGCCCTGCGCCGGCGTTTCGGACAGCGTGGCGACGTGACGCAGGACGCGGATGTGGATTCGGTGGATGAGAAAATCCGACCAAATCTGCCAGTAGCGCGCCGGCCACATGTGGTGCCGATACCACGTCGTTCCTTCCAATCGCGTTCCGCCGCCGGGGAGCGCGCTCAGCCGAAACTGCCCGCCCTCCGAGCAAAGAAATCCGCGCAGGTGCGGCGGATGCACGTCGCGATACGGGGTCCATTCCTGCATCGGGGCGGGATTCGACGTGACTGAGAATTTCAGCAGGCGCGGCTCGTCCCACACTTCGATCGGCTCGATGAACGGGCCCGTGGAAAACTCGCAGCGGCGGATCGCGCCGACGCCCCGCCCCTCGATGCTGGCGCGAACAGGATACGCGATGCCTAGCTTGAAGAGCCATTCGTCTGGCGCCGGCAACTCGGAGAACTCGACCACGTTTTTCCACACCTGCTCCGGCGGTGCGGCCACATCGACGGCGGTGATGACGCGAAGCAGCGGCGCTTCGGGCGGCTGCGATTTTTCCATCCACATCATCGCGGGCAAGGCCAGAAGCCCCACGCATGCGAGGCGCGCGGTCTCCGCGTGATGATGCGCGCGGCGCTGCACGGCGTGGCCGAACAACGCTCCGAGCGTTGCGAGAACGGCTGCGAACGGAGCCGCCATCACGAGGCAAATAATCCCCTCCCAAGCGAGCGCCAGAAATCCGAGGCCCGCGCAGAGCACGGAGAGATTCGCAACGCTGATGCAGGCGCCGGCGGTCCGGGGCTGGCGGCTGCCGTGGATGATGGCGGCGAGAAATCCCTGACAAAACGGAACCCCGACGAACAGCGATGCCGAGTAGCTTTGCATCTGCGTGGTGCAAAGCCACGCGAGGAGCATGGCGGGGATAAACGTGGCGAACGTTGCGGCGACCGCACTCCCCCACGCGCTCTGTGGAAGCCAGCGCGCCCACCATTTCGTGGCGGGTACATCCGCCGGAGCAGGCTCGTCGCGAGTGGGGAGGATACACAGCACCGCGAAAAGGATGAACTTCACCAATGGGACGAAGAACAAGACCACGAGCCAAAGGGGCAGGACTGCGGAGCGCAGCCGACGGAGCGTCAAAGCCAGGCCGGCCCAAAGGAATGGCAGCGCAACCACGACGAGCCATGCGGCCTGCTTCGGATCTTTTGGGAAAAAATTCCAGCGCAGGAAGAAATCGAGCAGGAACTCCGAGTCGAATGGAGACCACTGGCGATCGAGCAGGAACGCATACAGCCAGCGGTCGATGTTCCACTTCACGGCCATGAGCACCGCGCCGAAGAAAAAATACGGTCCACGGCCGATGCTGCCATCCAGTCGCCACAGGTCGGAGAAAGAGACTTTCATGGTGTGCTGTTGGTCGGTTGCCCGCGACGGGGGGTCAAGTTCGTTCGCGTCGACAACGCTGGGCGCACGACGATTGCCGCGGGTATAGTGGCCAGCCGAGTCCCATGAACGTGCTGCCAACCATCCGACCTGCCCGCGAGAACGATCTCGCGGCGATCAATGCCATCTACAATCACTACGTCCTCCACTCGACGTGCACGTATCAGCTCACTGCGGAGTCGGACGCCGCTCGGCTCGCCTGGTTTCGCGCGCATGATGACTTGCATCCGGTGACCGTGGCCGAAATCGCGGGTGAAGTCGCCGGATGGGGCTCGCTCAATCTTTACCACCCGCGCGAGGCGTATGCGCGGACGGTCGAAAACTCGCTCTACATCCGGCACGATTTACAGCGGCGCGGCATCGGACGCGCGCTGCTCACCGACCTGATCGCCCGAGCCCGCGCGCTGGGACACCACACGATCCTCGCGGGCATCTCGGCAGATCAGCAACCGAGCATCTCCCTGCACGAGGCCTTCGGGTTTAAGACCGCCGCTTGTCTGCGCGAGGTCGGCTGGAAGCACGGCCAGTGGCTGGACGTCGTTTACCTGCAACTGCTGCTTTGACGGGCTTCGCCTTTGGTTTGGGCTTTTTCTGAGAAGTCGGTTTTACGGGACGTTTTGGTTTCACCTTTGCCTTCGGAGCCGCCTTCGGAGCCGCCTTCGTTCTGGCCTTCGCCTTCGGCTTGGGTTTCGTCGTCGGAGCGACTTTGAAGTGCGGGTTCTCGATGACGCCGAAGATGTTTCCAAACGGATCGACCACCGTCGCGACGCGGATTCCTTCGCCGACGTTCTGCACTCCTGAATGAACCGTCGCACCCTGAGCTAAAAGATGTTCCAACGCCGGCTCGACGTTTTTCACGCCCCAATAGACGACGACACCCGCGGCGCCTGCCGGCAGTTTCTTCGTATCCGGATCGAGGCCGAGCTCGTACCCGCCGACGTTGAAGCCGACATAAAACGGCTGATCGAAATATGGGACGATGCCGAGGACGGTGGAATACCAGGCTTTCGCCTTGGCGAGATCGGGAGCGTGATAGAGCGCAGTACGGAGGCCTAGGAACATGGGGCGGAGTGTGACCGGACAGCGACCGACGCGCACCCCCATTTTTAAAATAATCACGCATCCCGCTTCAGTGGCGAAGGCAGATCAGGCCTAAGGATACCGCGTTTCGTGCGTTGTGCTTGATGTTCTGGGGGGAACAGGCGGGCGGGTCGCTCATTCGAGTGCCCGCCCGCTCTTTTTTTGCCTCCCGCCGAAACGCACTTGCTTCACGCCGACGCTTCGCGATTCATCGGGCGCAATGTCCGAGTTTAACCTCGTCAACGGCCTCATCTGGTACTTCGTCTTCGTCTACACCACCGTCCTCCACGAAGCCGCCCACGCGTGGGCCGCCCTCCGGCTCGGCGACGACACCGCCTATCGCGGCGGGCAGGTTTCCCTCGACCCTACACCGCACATCCGTCGCGAAATCTTCGGCATGGTGATCGTGCCGATCGCGTCGTGGTTCATGAATCACGGGCAGTGGATGATGGGCTGGGCTAGCGCTCCGTACAATGCCGAATGGGCCGAGCGCTACCCAAGGCGAGCAGCGTGGATGGCCATGGCCGGCCCCGCGGCGAACCTTGCCCTGATGCTCGTTTCGGCGCTGCTCATCCATGTGGGCATGGAATGGGGCGTGTTTGCGGCGCCCTTCGAGACGAGCTTTACGCACATGGTGGACGCACGGCCGGGGTCACCGCTTTGGGGAACATGCGCCACCGTCTTGAGCATCAGCTTTTCCCTCCAGGTGCTGCTCGCCACGTTCAATCTGCTGCCGCTCCCGCCGCTCGACGGCAGTAATATCCCGCTCTTTTTTCTCAGCATCCCAGCCGCCGAAAAATATCGGCAATTCATGTGGAATCCGACGATGCGGCTCTTCGGTCTGTTCATCGCGTTCAAGGGTTTCGGCCAGATTTATCCCGCGATTCACACCTTCGCTTTGAATCTGCTCTATCCCGGCACGCACTATTCCTGAGCGTCCGCCGATCACACTCCACCGCTGCACCCACCCATGCCTCGCAAACCGTCCCGCGCCGCCGCTGCCCCGCTCACTTTGCGCGCGAAAAAAGCCGCGCCGGAACCAGCGGCGATTCCGCCCGCGGAGCGGCGGTTGAGCTTCGGAGGAAAGTGGAAATATGCGCCCGCGCCGGAGAGCGTGCCGGTGCCCATCGCGTCGAAATACGAGCTGTTCATCGGCGGGAAATTCGTCGCGCCGAAACGCGGCCAGTATTTCCCTTCGATCAACCCGGCGAACGAAAAGCAGCTCTCCGAAATCGCGCAGGCCGAGGCCGCCGATGTCGATGCCGCGGTCGCGGCGGCGCGCCGGGCTTACGAAAAAACGTGGAGCAAAATGCCGGCTCGCGAGCGCGGAAAATACCTCTTCCGCATCGCGCGG
>JAYTDO010000408.1:0-13127 GCA_043735935.1 Chthoniobacteraceae bacterium | reverse complement strand
CGCCATGCGTTGAAGCACATGTTGAAGCACATGCTTGCGCCACTCGACGCTCCGGGCGCGAATGGCCTCCTGAAGCTGGCCCAGATCGAGCGGCTTCATGACAGCAACGGGTTCATGCGGGTGAGGATTTCAGACGAAGCGGACGGGCGCAAACATTCACTCAAAACGTGCAAGTCAACTCACGTCGCGATCCCGCGCATCAGCGAGCTTGTCGGGGAAATAGTTTGATGAAATAGTCCGCCTCAACGTCCCAAACACATGAATCAAGAAAACTTTGCTCCCGCGTCGCGCCGCGAATTTTTGCGCACCTCCACCGCTGTCACGGCCGGCCTGATCGCCGCACCGTTCGTGCTCACCGGCCGCAGCGCCACGCTGTCGCCGGGCGACAGCATCAAGGTCGGACTCATCGGCTGCGGCGGGCGCGGCAACGGTGCGGCGGCGGATGCGCTGGCGGCGGATGGCAATACCATCCTCTACGCGATGGGCGATATTTACGGGTCCAAGATCGAATCCGGGCTGAAGGAGCTTCAGAAATCTTACCCCGACGCCGGGCGCGTGCAGGTGCCGTCGGAGCGGCGCTTCACAGGCGTGGATGCCTTCGAGAAAGTCCTCGCGTCCGGCGTGGATGTGGTGTTGTTGACGACTCCGCCCGGCTTTCGGCCCATGCACTTCCAGGCCGCCGTCGCAGCGGGCAAACATGCCTTTCTGGAAAAGCCGGTGGCCACGGACACGGCCGGTGTGCGCTCCGTCCGGGCCAGCGCCGAGGAGGCCAAACGGAAAGGACTGGCCGTGCAATCCGGGTTTTGCTGGCGCTCCAACACTTCGCGCATCGAGTTTTTCAAACGCATTCATGCCGGGGCCATCGGCGACGTGCGCGCCCTGTATCACACCTATCTCACCGGCCCCGTCAAACCGATGCCCGCGCCAGAATCGCGCCCGGCCGGCATGAGCGACGTGGAGTGGCAGGTGCGCAACTGGTACAATTTCGTGTGGCTCTCGGGCGATGGACTGGTGGAGCAGGCCATTCACAGCGTCGATAAGATGGCTTGGGCGATGAAGGACGTGCCGCCGCTGAAATGCACGGCGGTGGGTGGCCGGCAGATTCCCAACCATCAGGGCAACATCTACGATCACATTGAGGTGAACTTCGAATGGGCGAGCGGCGTGCGCGGATTCATGGCCCAACGCCAGATCGCGGGTTGTGCCAGTGAAACCAAGGATTACATCATCGGTTCCAAAGGCACCGGATTGCTCGGCGGCCGGCGCGGTGCGGAACTGACCAGCGCGGAAACCTGGCGCTACGAAGGGCCGGAATCCGAGAGCGCGATGTTCGGCAAGATGTACCAGAACGAACACGCCAGTTTCATCCAATCCATTCGCGACGGCAAACCGATCAACGACGGCGAGCACATGTGCAACAGCACGTTGATGGCGATCATGGGCCGCATGGCCGCCTACACGGGACAGGAGATCACCTGGGAGCAGATGCTCAACTCGCAGGAACGCCTGGGGCCGGAGAAGCTCACTTGGGACATGGCGCTGCCCATCGCGCCAATGGCCGTGCCGGGCAAGACGAAGTTTATTTAAGATGCGGACAACTTGCTGATCAAAAATATGAAAACATCACGCCGGCAGTTTCTTCAGCACACCACAACAGTGATCGCCGCAACCGCGTTCGGCGCGCCGCTTGTCGGCGGACTGGGCTGCTCATCGACGGATAGCAATCATCACGCGAAGCGCCACCTCAAAAAGGCGATCATGTATGACACGATTGGCTACAAGGGCACGGTGCTGGAAAAATTCCGCGCGCTGAAGGTCGCAGGCTTCGATGGTGTGGAGCTTTCCAGCCACATGAACCAGGACGAGGTCGTGCGGGCGCTCGACGAATCTGGGCTGAAGGCCGCGAGCGTCTGCGGCAGCAAACACTGGAGCAAGACGCTCTCGCATCAGGACGAGAAGGTGCGCGGCGAAGGACTGGAAGCATTGAAGCAGACCATCCGCGACGCCAAGCGTTATGGGGCCACTTCGGTTCTGCTGGTGCCCGGCACGGTGAACAAGGACGTGACCTACGAGCAATGCTGGGAGCGTTCCATCGCGGGCATTCGCGCCGCCCTGCCCCTCTGTGAGGAGACGGGCGTGAAGATCGCCATCGAGAATGTGTGGAATAACTTCATCATGAAACCGCAGCAGGCCAAGGATTACCTCGACGCCATCAACAGCCCTTTCGTCGGCTGGCATTTCGACATTGGAAACATGATCAAGTTCGGGCCGTCCGAGGAATGGATCAAAGTGCTGGGCCAGCGCATCCTCAAGCTGCACATCAAGGAATACGGCACCGCGCCGGGCAAGGGCTTCGGCGTGAAGTTCTTCGAGGGCGACAACCACTGGCCCGCCATCATGGCCGAACTCGACAAGGTCGGTTACACCGGCTGGGCCATCACGGAACAGCCCGGCAATCAGACCAAGGACGCCGAGTCGCTGAAGGAATTCTCCGCGCTGCTGGATAGCGTGCTGGCCAGTTGAGGACCGCGCCGTTGGAATGAAGCCGCCAACCGCAAGGTGGGCGGTTATCTTTTGGTGAAGACGATGATGTGCTGCCAGGGCAGCACGGCGATGGTTTCCTTCCAGACGAGCGGGTGCGCGGCCATTTCCCGGCGCACCTGCGCCTCGGTCATCTTGTGGACGAGTTTGATCGGCACCGTCTCGTCTTCACCGCGGAACTCGACGAAGATGATCCGGCCGCCCTTCTTTAAGCCACGGATCATGCCCTGGATCATCTCATACGGGTGATCGAACTCGTGATACACATCGACGAGGATCATCGAATCGCACGACTCCGCAGGCAGCTTCGGATCGTCGATTTCCCCGAGGATCGGCTTCACGTTCGAGATTCGAAACATGGCCATCCTTTTCATCAAAAGATCGAGCATCTCCTGCTGGATATCGACGCCGTAGATCGTCCCCTTTTCGCCCACCTTCTTCGCGATCCGCCGCGCGATGTAGCCGGAGCCGCAGCCGATGTCCGCGACGACTTCGCCGTCGCGGAATTTCAGCGCCTCGATGAGCACATCCGTCTTCTCCTCCTCCTCGCGCTCCGGCCTTTCGAGCCAGTTCGCCGCCTGGTGCCCCATCACGTGCGCGATCTCGCGGCCCATGAAAAACTTGCCGATCCCATTCGGATCATGCTCCGCCCGCGTCTCATACAGCGGCACCGGCGCCTTCGCCGGTTCGTCCGCAAAGGCTGGCCCGATCAGGGCTGCGACGAGGATGGTGAGGAAAAGACGGGTGGGGATGAGGCTCATGGCGGCGGGGAAAGTCCGCGCAGTTTGCACCCTTGCCAGCCGATGCCAAGCCCCGGCACACTGCCGCCCCAAAATGAAGTTCATCCGCGACATCCACGAGCAATGCCGGCGCGAAAGCCGCCCGGCCGTCTCGTTCGAATTCTTCCCCCCAAAAACCGACGACGGCGACCGCGCGCTTTTTGAAAGGACCATCCCCGCGCTCCTCGAGATCCGCCCCGACTACTGCTCCGTCACCTACGGCGCCGGAGGCAGCACGCGCGACAAAACCATCGGCATCGTCGATCGCATCCAGCGCGAGCACGGCCTCACCGCCATGCTCCACCTCACCTGCGTGAACGCCACCCGCGAACAGCTCGGGGACGTCGTCGCCGAAGCGCGAGCACGCGGCATCCGCAACATTCTCGCCCTTCGCGGCGATCCGCCCGACGGCGGCGAATTCGTCCCCACGCCCGGCGGCTTCGAGTTCTCGCGCGACCTCGTCGCCTTCCTCCGCGAGCAAGGCGGCTTCAGCATCGGCACGGCGGGATTTCCCGAAGGCCACATCGCCTGCAAGGCCGGCAAGAAGGTCGACTGGGGTTATCTCCGGGAGAAAATCGCCGCCGGCGCGGACTTTGTCGTCACCCAGCTTTTCTTCGACAACGAGGACTTTTACGAGTTCCACGATTACCTCGTGAAACAGCTCGGCGCGAACGTGCCCATCATCCCCGGTCTGCTTCCCGTGCTCTCGCGCAGTCAGACGAAACGGTTCGTCGCGCTCTGCGGCGCGGCGCTCCCGGAGGCCTTCGTGCGGCGGCTCGACGAACTCGGCGACGACGACGCGGCCGTCACGCAATACGGCATCGATTACGCCACCGAACAATGCGCCGCGCTGCTCAAGTTCGGCGTCCAGGGCCTGCATTTCTACACGCTCAACAAGGCGCACTCGACCGTGCAGATCGTCACGAACCTCGGCCTCGCAAAGTGAGCCTCCGCGTTTACGCATACGCGAAATGCGACACCTGCCGGAAGGCGCTCAAACATCTCGCCACGCGCGGCGTCGCGCATGAAATCATCCCGATCCGCGAGCAACCGCCGACCCTCGCGGAGTTGCGCGCCATGCTCGGCCACGTCGGCGGCGACCTGCGCCGTCTCTTTAATACGAGCGGCGGCGACTACAAGGCGCTCGACATGAAAACGCGCCTGCCCGGCATGGGCGTGGATGAAGCGCTCGCGCTCCTCGCCTCGAACGGCAACCTCGTGAAACGCCCGTTCGCCCTCGCCGTAGATCGCGGCGCCGTGGGGTTCAAGCCGGAGGAATGGGAGCAGTTTTGACGCGGCGCCAGTCCGCCACCAGCCACGGCAGGTAGAGCAGCGGGAAGAACACAAACGCCATCGCGTTGATCTGCAGCACGTACAACCAGTGCGTGTCGGAGAAAAGATCGAGCATCGAATGTTGCGGCGGTTTTTCGGCGAGGAAACCGTAGTTCGCTTCGAACAGCGCGTTCACGCCGAGCGCCGCCAGCACATAGATCTCCGACGCCACAAACAGCCGAACGAACGATTGCGGCCACGGCCGGCAGCGCTCGGTGATGACGAGATGCAGCACGCTCACCACGATCAGCGCATGCACGAAAAAGAACGCGAACTGCCGCCACCACGGCACCTCCGAATCGAGCACCGGCGTGAGCAGCGCCTGCGCTGTCCCGGCCAGGCCCCAAAAATATCCCAGCTCGAATCCGAGCTGCCAGCGCCACCAGAGCGAGCCCGCGACCGCCAGCAGCACCCAATCGCACAGGTGCATCGGCAACGCGCCCGCGATGCCGCCACCGAGCCACACCTTCTCGGCGAGTTCCCCCGCCTCGAAGAGCAGCAGCGCCACCGCCAGAGAGCGCCGGATGAGCGTCCGCAGATGATCCGTCGGCCATCGTCGCACCGCCGCCCACAGCAGCAGCGGCGCGAGCGCGGTGAAAATGAGCGCCGCCTTTTGCACGCGCGAGCGCTACGGCTTCAGGACGGGTTCGCTCGTCGTTTCGATGCCGTCCTTGGTCATGACTCCAAAGTAGAACGCCGTAGGCCGCGGCTCGGGCAATGCGGCTGAGACGACATTATCCCGCCACTCCGCGGGCGCCATCTGCCACTTTCGCTTCGGCCACGGGCCGGTGTCGGCGGTGAAATGGAACGCGTAAGTCGCGCCGTCGGAAAGCTGCGTCAGCGCGGCGCTCGCCGAACTGTCCTCAACTTTCGCCGGACCGAACGTCGGCGGCGGCGGTGATTTTTTCAGGACCCAATCGACGAACCCGTCCACCTCGCCAAACGTCCAAATGTGCCCGTGGTTCATTTCGTGTTTGATGCAGACGTGCCGAAGCCCGGCGGGCACGAGGTCGATGCATTTGCGGTAGCTGTCGAGCGGGTAGGCAAAGTCGTTGGTGCCGTTCAGAAACAGGATCGGGCAGCGCACGCCCGCGAGGTAGCGCGATGGATCGAAGTTCCGCAGCCAGCGCTCGCGCAGGTCCGCCGGCATCTTGTCGAGGATCGGCTCCTTCCAAAAACTGTCGTCGCCGAGGAAACCGCAGCCGTACACCGGCACCGCGACTTTCAGCCGATCGTCGAGCCCCGCGACGATGCACGTGAGATATCCGCCCCAAGAGATGCCCGTGATGCCGATACGCGCGGGATCGACGCCCGGCAGCGTGGCCAGCAGCGAGTGTCCGCGGAGCACCGCGGCGACAGCGTGATACGTCCACATCTCGCGCGTCTCGGCATCGCTGAATTCGCGAAACTTCACGTTGTCCGCCTGGTCCGGCCCGCCATCGGGAAGACGCACCTTGCCCGGCCCCTGCCCCGCCGTGTCCATCGCGAGCGCCACGTAGCCGCGCTTCGCCCAATGATCCGCCCAATCCCGAAACGCCTGCCCGCCGCCGCCATGCACGAGCAGCATCGCGGGGAACGGCCCCGCGCCCTCGGGGCGGCCGAGGTAGGCGAAAACGCGCGTCGGTTTTCCAGCGAGCGGTTCGCCTTCGTAATACAGCTCCTGCACGAGCCCGGTGCGTTCACCGAGCTCGGTGGCTGGCGGTTTGCCGAGCGCGGCGAGATCCCACGGCCCCGTCACGGCGGCACGGGTCGTGAGGGCGAAAATGAGGAGGGCAACGAGGAGACGCATGGCGGCTGTGTAGCAGGCGCACGTCAGCCCGTCGCGAAAAAGAAGCCCCTTCCAGCAGGATCAGGCAAATACGCCCATCGCCGGTTTGGCTTTGTTGCCCACCGTCATCGGGCGACCGCTGGGCGTGATGAACTCCTGCTCGATCGGCAGCCCCGCGGCGTAGGCAATCGTCGCGTGAAATTCGCCGACCGTCATCGCGTTCGAGGCCGGCGCGTAGCCCTTGGCATCGCTCGAGCCGTAGGCAAAGCCGCGCTTCACGCCGCCGCCCGCGAGCACCGTGCTGAAGGCGATCGGATGATGACCGCGACCGCCGCCGTCGAAGCTCGGTTTGCGGCCGAACTCCGTCGTCACCGCGACGAGCGTCGAGTCGAGCAGACCGCGCGAGTCGAGGTCTTCGATGAGCGCGGCGAAGACGTGATCGAACTCCGCGCCGCGGTCCTCCATGCCGTCCTCGAGTTGCTTGTGCATGTCCCAGCCGCCGCTCTGCACTTCCACAAAACGCACGCCATTCTCCACCAACCGGCGCGCGAGCAGGCAGCCCTGGCCGAACTTCGTGCGGCCGTACCGATCGCGCGTGGCCGCCGTCTCGGAGCCGAGGTCGAAGGCCTTCAGGTCGCTGCTCTTCATCAGCTGCAGCGTCGTGTCGTAAAAGTCGCCATACGCCTTCACATTTTCGTCGGCCATTTGTTTACCAAAGGTCGCATCGAGCTGCCCGAGCAGGCCGAGGCGCTTCTGCTGGATGTCGGCGGAGACGTGCGTCGCGGAGTTGGCGAGACCTTCATCCGGATCAAGGATTGGCAGCGGCGAATAGCCCGCGGGAAAATAGCCGTTGCCGTGATTCGCGGCGCGGTTCACGCAGACCGAGGAGGGCAGCGTCTTGTGGCTCGGCCCGAGGTAATGCTGCGCCCACGCGCCGAGGACCGGATGCACGATCGTGCCGCGTTTGTCGAAGCCGGTGCGCATCAGGTATTGCGCGTTCGCATGCACGCCGACCTTCGCGGTCATCGAGCGGATCACCGTGAGTTTGTTGGCCACCTTCGCGGTCTCGGGGAGGTATTGGGTGAATTGAAAATCCGCGCTCGTCGAGATCGGGTTGCCCGGCCCCTTCGAGTCGCCGGTTTTCGGATCAAACGTGTCGATGTGGCTGAGTCCGCCTTGCAGTTCGAGGAAGATGACGTGCTTCGCCTTTCCAAAGGCCGCAGTGCGCTCGGCGACTGCCGCGGGGCTCGTGCCAGCCGCGAGGGCGCGCCCGCCGAGGAGCGGCAGGACGCTGAGGCCAAAGGCATACCGGGCGCAGCGTTCAACGAACGTGCGGCGGTCGAGGGGGTCGCGGAGAAAATCAGGATTCATGTGAGGAGGGGATGGCGGCTTTGATTATTGGATGAAGAAGAACTCGCGGACATTGACCAGGGCCCACGCGACATCGCTCAGGGCGAGCCCGCTGGCGCGCGCATCCTTCGCGGCCGTCCGCTCGGGTGCCGTCGGTTTGCGGGAGAGGAAGGCGAGGTAAAGCACGTCGATTTTTTCGTCGTCGGTCTTCGCCGCGCTGGCCCCGACCACCGCCGCGCAATTCGGATCGCTGATGAGCTGGCCGATGTTGCCGTTCATCATCGCGAGCGCCTGCGGCACGCTGCCGTCGGTCGTGCTCGTGTCGGCGATCAGCCGGTCGCTCTGGCCGAAGAGCCGGAGGAAATGCGTCTCCGCCGCCGGCTGAGGCAGTTCGCTCGCCCGCGCCAGCAGCATCCCAAAACGCTGCTGCGGCTTCGCCCCCTCATACGCCGTCACCAGTCCCTTCTCCGAGCCGCCGCCCTTTTTCTTGCCGCCGCCCATCGTCGCGCCGCTCTCACGCAGGCGTTCCATGACGACCTTGAAGTTCGCCGCCGACACCTCGCCGCCCGGCAGAGTCATCAGCTTTTCGTCGTCGCCACGGCGCAGCAGGCACGAGTCCACCTCGGGCCCCACGCTCAGCACCATCACGCTGTCCCACACCTGCTCGGCCGTCATCCGGCGCAGCACCGGCCCGGGGAAAAGGTACGGTCCCTTTTCGAGGTCCGGCGTGGCGCTGGCGGTCCGCTGGTAGGTTTGCGAATTGAAGATCACCCGCTGGAACTCCCGCAGGTCAAAGCGGCCCGCCTTCACGATCGTCGCCAGATGCGCAAGCAACGCGGGGTTGCTCGCCTTCTTCAGGTCATCGATGTCCGACACCGGCTCCTGCACGGCGAGGCCGAAGATCTTTTTCCACACCCGGTTCGCGATGTTCGCGGCGAAACGCGGGTTGTCCGGATGCGTCATCCACCGCGCAAACTCATCCCGCAATTCCTCCGGCTTCTGGGTGTTGATTCGATACGCCGGGTTCTTCTTGTCCGCCTCGCTCCACATGATCAACGCGGGCGCGACCGGCGAGCCGGGCTTCACGTCTTCGTATTTGTAGTCCTTGGGAAAGGTCAGGTCCTGCTTGCCCTTGTCCAGCATCCGGTAGGCGTTCGCGCTGCCGATCTTGAGCGCGGCCTGCTTTGGGATCGCCGCCGGTCCGCCCTTGGCATTGGAGAGCCGCTTGGACTGCTGGAGCAGCTTCTCATCGAAACCATCGCTCGCGCCGAAGAACGCGGCCATTTGGTAAAAATCGCGCTGCGACCATTCGGCGAGCGGATGATCGTGGCACTGCGCGCAGGCCACATTCGCGCCGAGGAAGGTCGTGAGCAGATTGGAAACGCCGTCGAGCGGCATCTGCGCGTCATAGGCCAGGAAGCCGACCGCGCCATTGTCGCAGAGCTTGCCATCGGCGGTGAGCATCGTGCGCACGAGCGCGTCCCACGGGCGATCGGCGTTGAGTTGATCCTTCAGCCAGTCCTCGAAGGTGTAGGCCGGCACGCCTTTGCCAAAGCTGTCCTTCACCCGGAGCATGTCGCCGAGCCAATTGAACATCTGCATCGTGTAGCCGGGCGAGTTCAGAAGCTTGTCGATGAGCTTCGCGCGCTTGTCCTTCGCTGCGTCGGCGAGAAAGGCGCCCGCTTCCTCCGCGGTCGGCACACGGCCGACGGCATCGAGGTAAATGCGCCGCACAAACTGCTCGTCGTTCGCCGGCTCGTTGAATTTCTGCCCCTTCGCCACCAGCGTCGAGCCGATCAGGTAATCGATCTGATACGACGCCTTTTTCACGTAATCGTCGGCGAAGTTTTTCTGCTTCAGCCGTTGCGAGAAGTCGGCGGCAAATGCGCGATCGGCGGGCACCAGCGCGCTCAGGCTGACCCGATACGTCTCGCCCGTCTTCATCTGCAACGTCAACACATCCCCCGTCAGCGCGCAGTATGCCGCCTCGACTTTTCGCCCGGTGGCATCGCTCCAGGTCCGCCACGGGGAAGGCAGTTCGGAAGACATCGGTTTCGGCTCGGCGACGGCTGGCGCTGCGGGCGCTGTGACCGTCGGCGCGGTCTTCGCCGCCGCAGCGGCGGCGGCGGCTTGTTGGCGTTCCATGCGTCGCTTGCCGTTCGGTGCCGCGAGCAGGGAGGAGAAGGCGACGACGGAGAGCAACGCGGAGAGGGTGAAAGGGAGGCGTTTCATTTTGGCGGAAAGATTCGGCGAGGATCGGATGCGATCGGCTTTACAACAGGGTAACAGCAACGCCGGCGCGTTTTAGGACAAGAATCTGTAACGGGTTCGGGCAAAGAACGGCCCGAACGCCGGGTTGTTGGCTGGAACCGATCCCTTTTCATGAACCGCTCCATCTGCGCCCTAGCCCTCGCCCTTCTGCCGCTCACGCTCCACGCCGAAACGCCCGAGGTACCGCAGGATTACCGGTTTAAGGTGGAGACGCTTTTCGAGAACATCCCGCAGCCGATGGAGCTGGAGGTCGCGCCCGACGGCCGCATTTTCGTGAACGAATACGGCGGCAAGCTGAACATCTACCACCCGGACACAAAACAGCTCGTGGACGCCGGGCGGCTCGATGTGTTCACGGGCCAGGAGAATGGGTTCCTCGGGTTCGCGCTCGATCCGAAGTTCGCGGAGAACGGCTGGATCTATTGCCTGTGGTCGCCGAAGGATTTCGAGGGCCAACACCTCAGCCGCTTCACGATGAAGGGCGATGCGCTCGACCTCGCGAGCGAGAAGGTGATGCTCACTTTCCAGGAGCAGCGGAAGGAATGCTGCCACCACGCGGGCACGGTGGAGTTCGGCCCGGACGGCTGCCTGTATTTTTCCACCGGCGACAACACACACCCGCACGCGGACTCGAACGGCTACGCGCCGCTCGATGAACGCGAGGGCCGTTCGCCGTGGGACGCGCAGAAGTCGGCGGGCAATACGAACAGCCTCAATGGAAAGATCATCCGCATCCGCCCAAAGGCCGATGGGACCTACGAAATCCCGGAGGGGAATCTCTTTCCGCCGGCCATGGCGAAGACCCGACCGGAGATCTACGCGATGGGCTGCCGGAACCCGTGGCGCATGTCGATCGACCAGAAAACGGGCTACGTGTACTGGGGCGAAGTGGGGCCGGATGCCGGGGATGACGGGCCGCGCGGCCCGCGGGGTTACGATGAGATCAATCAGGCAAAGAAGGCGGGCAACTTCGGCTGGCCGTATTTCGTGGGGAACAACTTCGCCTACACGGACTACGACTACACGACCAAGCAGCTCGGCAAGACTTTCGATCCGCAGCACCCGATCAACGAGGGGCCGAACAACACGGGGTTGCGCGATCTGCCGCCCGCCGTGCCGGCGCTCATCTATTGGCCGTATCGCGCGCCGCGGGAGTTTAACGAGATGGGAGAAGGCGGACGGACGGCATGCGCCGGGCCGGTGTATTACTGCAACGTAAATGTGGCGAAGACGAACGGCTTTCCGCAGGCGTTCAGCCGATGCCTGCTCTTCTGGGATTGGGAGCGCCCGGCGCTAAAATGGGCGCGCCTCGATGCGGAGTCGAACCTCGTGGGCATCGAGCCTTTCACGAGCGCGGTGGTGCTCGGAAATAAGCCGGAGCAGATCGAAAAACTGAAGCCCGCGATCGCGGCGGGAGCGACGCTGCTCAAGCGCCCAGTGGACGCGACTTTCGGCGCGGACGGCTGCCTTTATCTGCTCGACTACGGCGAGACGTGGGGCGCGAACAAGGACTCGAAACTCGTAAAGATCAGCTACGTGCGCGGCAATCTTCCGCCGATCTCGATGGCCTCCGCAAAGCCGAGCGCGGGCCGCGAACCGCTGACGGTGAACCTTTCCAGCGCAGGCTCGAAAGACCACGAAGGCGACGCGCTCACCTACGAATGGCGGCTGCAACCGGGAGGTCCGGTCATGTCGACGGAAGCCAATCCGCAACTCACGGTCAAGGAGCCCGGCAACTACCGCGTGGAAGTGCGGGTGAGCGATGCGCACGGCGCGAGCAGCACCGCGAGCGTGGCGCTCATGGTGGGAAACACGGCGCCGCAGGTGAAATTCGAGAGCCCGCGCGACGGCGACTTTTTCACCCCCGGCAAGCCGGTCAAATACGCGCTGTCGATCACCGACGCCGAGGACGGCGCGTCTTCGGCGAAGCCCGAGGAATTCGGCGCCCGCACGCTCGTGAGCAGCACGTTCCAACGCGCGGACGGCAAGGATGAGCCAGGCGATCCCGGTCTCGCGATGATGAAGGCCAGCGATTGCTTCAACTGCCACGCGATCGAGCAAAAGATCGTGGGCCCGCCGCTCGTCGAGATCGCGGCGAAGTACCGCGGCCAGCCCGGTGCGCTGGATGCGAGTGTGAAACGCGTGCGCGAAGGCAGCACGAAAGTGTGGGGCGAAGTGCCCATGCTGCCGCACCCGCAGCACACCACGGATGAGGTGACGATCATGCTGCGCTGGGTGTTCGGACTGGAGAAAGGCAAGGGCGGCCCGACGCTCACGCGAGGGCTCACCGGCGAGGTCACCGCGCCCGCCGCGGACAAACCGGGCAATTTCGCCCTCGAAGCCACCTACGCCGACGCCGGCCGCCCGCCCGCCGGTTCGCTGAGCGCGCAGGCCAGCGTCCGCCTCCGCTCGCGCCGACTCGAAGCCGAGGCCGGCGAAGTGCAAGGCGCGCGCATCCTTGGAAAAGAAGTCGGCGCGATCGACCACGGCCACAGCGTGAAGTTCGCGGGCATCAACCTCGCAGACGTGGGCAGCCTCACTGCACGGGCATCTTCGGGGAATGTGGGCGGCACGATCGAATTCCATGCGGGAACCGCGACCGGCCCGCTGCTCGGCAGCGTCACCGTGCCGAACACGGGCGGCTGGGATCAATTCATCGAACCCCAGACGCCGATCGCCGCAGGATCGCCGGGCGATCGCACGGATGTCTACGCGGTGTTCATCAACCCCGGCAAAGGCGGCCTGATGAATCTCGACTGGGTGCAGTTCAACGCAAAGTAGTCCCCCGCACCTGTTGCATGTGTCATTTCGCAACAACCTCAACATCCGCCAGCTCGCGGCAAGCTGCCTTTATCCGATCCCCGGCACCACCTCCCCCGTGAGTTCCTCGATCTCCTTCGCCAACTCGTCCGCCTCACTTTCCAGCGCCGCCAATTCCGTCTCCAGGCTCTCGATGTGCCTCCGCACCGTCTCGTCGAAAAACGCCTGGGTCTGCGTCGTCAGCCGGTGCAGCTCGTAATCGGCACTCTCCTTGAGCGCATGGCCCGCCTCCAGCACGCGGAGGATTTCCAGCTCGATCGAGTCCA
>JAYTDO010000407.1:0-5744 GCA_043735935.1 Chthoniobacteraceae bacterium | reverse complement strand
CGAAACGCACCTGGTCGTTCCCCTTCCCCGTGGCTCCGTGCGCCACCGCATCGGCTCCCTCGGCACGCGCGATTTCCACCATGCGCTTTGCGATGAGCGGGCGCGCGATCGAAGTGCCGAGGAAATACTGGCCCTCGTACATCGCGTTTGCCTGGATCATCGGAAAGATGAAGTCGCGTGCGAACTCCTCGTTGAGATCGTCGATGTAGCATTTGCTCGCGCCCGTCTTGAATGCCTTTTCTTCCAGCCCGGCGAGCTCTTCCTCCTGCCCGACGTCGGCGCAGAATGCGATGATATCAGCCTGATAAGTTTCCTTCAGCCAAGTGAGCAGGACGGAGGTGTCGAGGCCGCCGGAGTATGCGAGGACGATTTTCATAGGGCGCGAATGAGAGCACAACGCGCCGTGCCGACAAACGAATTTCCAGCGTCAGCTCCCAAACAGCTCGCCCTGATCCGGCGTCGCGGCGCCGCTTTCGAGCATGGCGAGGAACTCTCCCTCGGTCAGCTCGGCAACGCCGTGTTTGCGGGCGTCGTCGAGTTTCGAGCCCGCGTTTTCGCCGACGATAAGGAAGTCCGTCTTTTTGCTCACGCTGCCGCTGACACTGCCGCCGAGCGCGCGGACGCGCTCGGTCGCGGTGTCGCGTTTGATCGTGTGGAGCGTTCCGGTGAGGACGAGCGTCTTTCCGGCGAACGCATGGCCGGTTGCGGAGAGTTCCGCCTTGCCCCGGGGCTCGATGCCGAGCTTTTGGAGACGCTCAACTACCCTTTTCCCGCGGTCGCTGGCGAACCACGCGAGCACCGCCCGCGCGACGACAGGTCCCGCGACGACCACGGCATCGCGAGGCTCTGCCTTGGCTTTCTTCGAGAGCTTTGCGAAGCCCGCGGCGATCAATCTCGCGCCGACGACATCGGCTCCGTCCTTGTCCTTGGCTTCGCGCAGGCGTTCGAGCTCGAGAACGTCGCGGAGAGCGGTCGATGCGGCGACGGCACCGATCGTTTTGTGATGTTGCGCGAGGTCGTGGGCGGTCGCCTCGCCGACTTCGGGGATGGCGAGCGCGTGCAGCCAGCGCGCGAGCGGGAGTGTCTTCGCGCGTTCCGCGGCATCGAGGAGCTTGCGGGCGTTCTTTTCGCCGAAGACGCGCGGTTCGTCGTCGGTGCCGAGGTTGAGTTTCGCGAGCGGTTCGAATTCGAGCGTGAAGACATCGAGCGGGTCATCGACGAGGCCGCGCTCAACGAGCTTGTCGGCGACAATGCCGCCGAGGCTGTCGATATCGAGCGCGCCACGCTTGGCGAAGTATTCGAGACGGCGCGTCTTCTGAGCCGCGCAGTTGGGATTTTCACAAATCCAGACGGAGAACTCGGGATCGCGCCGGATCGCGCCGCCACACACGGGACAAACGCCGTGGACATGCGCGGAAAAATCGAACGGCGCGGCTTCAGCGGGGCGCTTTGCCAGCACCACGCGCACGACCGCGGGGATGACTTCGCCCGCTTTTTCGATCACGACGGCGTCCCCGATGCGAATGTCTTTCCGGCGAATCTCGTCTTCATTGTGAAGCGTCGCGCGGCTGATCGTGCTGCCGCGAAGGAAGACCGGTTCGAGCTCGGCGACGGGCGTGAGCACGCCTGTGCGGCCGACCTGCACCGTGATGGCGCGGAGCCGCGTCTCCGCTTGCTCGGCGACGTATTTCCACGCCTTCGCCCATCTCGGAAAACGGGACGTGAAACCCGCCCGCTCGCGCTGCTCGACGGAGTTGAGCTTGATCACCGCGCCGTCGGTCTCGAAGCCGAACGTGTCGCGAATGGAGTCCAGCTCCTCGATCGCGGCGAGCACTTCCTGGACGGTGTGACAAAGCTTGCGCCAGCGCGGCGTGCGAAAGCCGAGGCCGCCGAGCATTTCAAGCAGCGCGGATTGAGTGGGCGGTTCGTCGCTGCATTCGCCGAGGCCGTAGAGGACGACTTCGAGCGGACGCTTGGCGACTTCGCTCGGATCGAGTTGTTTGAGCGAGCCGGCAGTGGCGTTGCGCGCATTGGCAAACGGCTCTTCGCCTTTCGCCACCATCTCGTCGCAGATGCGGCGAAAGCCTTCGCCCGTCATGTACACTTCGCCGCGCGCCTCGATCACGTCCGGCGCATGGGCGATCTTGAGCGGGACACTGCGGACGGTGCGAAGGCTCGCGGTGATGTCGTCGCCCGTCTCACCGTCGCCGCGTGTGGCGCCCGTGACGAATCGTCCGCCCTCATAACGCAGCGACACGGCGACGCCATCGATCTTCGGCTCGACGAGCCATTCGAGCGGTTCGCCGGGCAGCAGTTTCTCTACGCTGACGACAAACTTCCGAAGCCCGTCGATGCCGTCTTTTGCGAAAAGGTTGTCGAGCGACAGCATCGGCACGGCGTGTCGGACCTTGGCGAAACCCTCCAGCGCGCGGCCGCCGACTCGTTGCGTGGGCGAGTCCGGCGATTGAAACTCGGGATGTGCCTCCTCGAGTTCGCGCAGTTCACGAAAGAGCGCGTCGTACGCCGCATCCGAAATCGTCGGCGCGGCTTGTTCGTAATAACGGCGGTTGTGCTCCTCAAGCTCCTGACGGAGACGCGCGATTTTTTCGCTGATATCGGACATAAACAAAGATGGCGAGCGCGACCCCCGTGGCGCTGCCGAGCGTGTCGGCCAGCCAGTCGCCCGGATCGAGCGCGCTGCGGCTCGGGGTGAAAACCTGATGCACTTCATCGAGCGCGCCATAGAGCGAGAGGCACGCGATGGAGACCCGGACGATCTTGCGGACAGGCCAGGGACGACTCAAGCCGAGCGCCGGGACAAGTGGAAGCGCGCCGCAGAAGAAGGCGAGGAAATGGAGCAGTTTATCCCACGCGTTGAAGACATTCAGCTCCTCGACCTGCGGTCCGGTGAGCGACGAGAGCGTGAAGACGGTCGCGACCCAGATGGCCACGCCGATCCAACAGATGCGACGGAAGATGCGGAGTGAGGCTGGCATTGTAGCGGGCGCGATGTTTGCCGATAGTGAGCAGATGCAAAGTCCAAAGCGCGTTCTTGGAATAGAAGGCGGCGGCACGAAAACCGACTGGGTCGTGATTTCACACGACACGGGGATCGAGAAAATCGCCGCAAGCGGCAAACTGCCGGGCTCAAACCTTCAACTCGTCTCCGATGAGGCGCTGGCCGGGATGTTTTCGGTGTTGCCGCACGATGTCACGCATGTGGGAGTCTTCCTCGCAGCGTGTGCGACGGCGGAAGATCGGGCGCGGCTGCGCGGGCTCGTGGCCGCGAGCTGGCCGGATGCGGAGATCGCGCTCGGGAGCGATCGCGACTCGGGACTTGCGACGGCATTCGGCGACGCCGACGGCATCGCGGTGATCGCCGGCACTGGCGCGGCGGTGCATGGACGAAAAGGCGGACAAATCGCCAAGGCGGGCGGCTGGGGCCATGTCCTCGGCGACCGAGGGGGCGGCTACGATCTCGCGCGTCAAGGGTTGCGGCTCGTGCTGACGCATTTCGACCTCGATCCAACCATGACGCCGCTGGCCGGCCGCATCCTCCGGGAGCTTTCGCTCAATACGCTGACCGACCTCGCGACGTGGGCGATGAAGGCGGACAAAATGTCTGTCGCGCGGCTGGCGCCAGCGATCTTCAGCGCCGCGCGGACGGGCGAACGCGAAATGCTCAAGACGATCAGTGAGGGGGCGGAAATCCTGGCGCGCTATACTGAGGCGGTGGCAAAGCGCCTCGAACTTGCCGCGCCGGCGGTGAAGCTGATCGGCGGGCTTTTCAAGCATCACCGCGAGTATGCGGATTTGTACAAATATCGGCTGAGCACGCTCCTGCCGGGCGCGATGGTGAGCATCTGCGAGCAACCGGGCTCGATGGGCGCCGCCTGGCTCGCGTCGGGCGTTCGCGCGAGACCGGAGATGGAGACGGCGCGTGAAACTCCACGCCTCGCGTCGGCGTCGACCGAGCAGAGCAATCCGCGTTCGGCTCAACTCGATGAACTTTCGACCGCGGCGTTCGTGGATCTTTTCGTGAGCGAAGAGGAATCGGTGCGTGGCGCGCTCACAGCGTGCCGGGGCGGATTGGCGGCCGCGGTGGATCTCGTAGGCGCCGCGTTGCTGGCAGGTGGCCGATTGTTTTACGTCGGTGCCGGAACGAGCGGGCGCCTCGGCGTGCTGGATGCGAGCGAGATTCCGCCCACATTCGGCGTGTCCGGGGACATCGTGCAGGGCATCATCGCCGGCGGCCTGACCGCTCTGCACCGCGCGGTCGAGAACGCGGAAGACCAGCCGGAAGCCGGGGCGCTGGCGGTATTGTCGCGCGGAGTGAAAGCGGGCGACGTCGTGTGCGGAATCGCGGCGAGCGGACGAACCCCGTTCGTGCTCGGGGCGCTGGAGCGGGCGCGTGGATGTGGGGCAAAGACCGTGTTCCTGACGTGCAATCCCGCCCGCGAGCGCGCCACGGCTTGGGACGTGGAAATCGACCTCCCGACCGGTCCGGAGATCATCACAGGTTCGACGCGACTCAAGGCCGGCACGGCGACGAAAGTCGCGCTCAACATTCTCTCAACGGGCGCGATGATCCGCCTCGGCCGGGTGCGAGGCAATGCGATGGTCGATCTTCAGATTTCAAACGAAAAGTTGCGCGACCGTGGCGCGCGTCTGGTCAGCGAGACGCTTGGCATTTCGTACGACGAAGCGCACGCGAAGCTCGCACGCGCGAACTGGAACGTGCGGGCCGCGTTGTCGTCGGCTTAGCGTCCGGTGCGAGGTGGCGCGATAGCATGCGCACCGTTAGCCACGCTGTCTAAATCGTTTCATCCCGTCGCCCGGCGGGAAACTCGCCTCAGCTCAGACCGCACACGATTTCTCTCTGTGTGTGCAGTTTTATTAAGCCCAAAAATGCGACTGGCATACCCGTTGCTAATGGAGCGCATGTCCGAAAAACGGACGGGAAAAAATCCAAATAGGGGAGCAGCTCGACCGCAGTGGTTGTCGCACGGACCGGGGGGAACCGGGCGATGGGCGCGGTCGAGCTGCATTTCTCCCGGGCCGGGAAAGTCCGGCCCACGGTGCCTCCTACATTTCCTTTTCCAGCCGCTCGCTCAGCCACTGCTTGATCATGCTCTGGTAATTCAGGTAGCGCGACCGCGCGATGCGTTTGATGCGGGCGAGCATGCGCGGGTCGAAGCGGAGCGTGATCGTGGTGGACTCGCGCGTGTCGGCCTTGAGGATCGACGCGTTCATGAGCCTTCCATCGAGGCGCGTTTCCGACCAAAACGCGGCCTCGTCCTCATCGGTTTCGAAGCGCGGAATGTCGGCCCAGTTGCTGATGATTTTCATGCGTGTCTCAGTAACCGAGTTCCGTGTTCTTGCGTTCGTAGAAAGACAGTTCCTCCGGCGCCATCTCGCGCGAAAGGATCGCGCGATAGCGTTTTCCGTCGGTCCAAAACACGGTGAAGATCCCGCGCTGATCGAGACTTTTCCCGAGGTTGAAATAACGCGCCTCCTTATCCTCCCCGACGCCGTCGGGCAGGAGCCGGATCGAAAAGGGATCTTCAAAGGATTCCTCGATTTCCTTGGGGGCGATCTTCTTCAGATCGAAAGGCGCATCCAGCCAGTCAAAGTCCATCTCGTCAGCTCCTCGCCCGTTGAATCAATTCGATCTCGTAGCCCTCGGGCGCATCGACGAATGCGATGATGCTGCCGGAGCTGGTGCGAGTGGGGCCGTCGGAAAG
>JAYTDO010000406.1:0-1581 GCA_043735935.1 Chthoniobacteraceae bacterium | reverse complement strand
GAACTCACCAACCCGCTCGGCATCTGCGTGCTGCCGCAGCCGAACGGCGGAACCAAGGTCATCGTCAGCGCCGCGCCGAATGTGTGGCTGCTCACGGACAAGGACGGCGACGATGTGGCCGAGGACGCAAAGATCATTTTCAAAGTCGGCGGCGTCTGGAATTACGACCATCAGATCCACGCATTCGTCTTCGGAACGGACGGAAAGTTCTATTTCAACTCCGGCAATTCCATCAACGATCTGACCTGGCCGGATGGCAAAATCGTGAAGGACATGGCGGGCAACGAAATCACCAACAAAGGCAAGCCGTACCGCCAGGGCATGGTCTTCCGCTGCGACATCGATCTCGAAACCGGCGTGGCCAGCAACGTCGAAACGCTCGGGCACAACTTCCGCAACAACTACGAGGTCGCCGTCGATTCCTTCGGCGCGATGTGGCAGTCCGACAACGACGACGACGGCAACAAAGGAGTGCGCATCAACTACGTCATGGAGCACGGGAATTTCGGCTACACCGACGAGATCACCGGCGCGGGCTGGCAGACGCCACGGACGAATCTCGAAACCGAAATCCCGCTCCGCCACTGGCACCTGAACGACCCCGGCGTCGTCCCGAATCTCCTCCAAACCGGCGGCGGCTCGCCGACCGGAATCCTCGTCAATGAAGGCACCGCTCTCGGCGCGCAGTTCACCAACCAGCTCATCCACTGCGACGCCGGCCCGCGCACCGTGCGCGCTTATCCGGTGGAAAATGACGGCGCGGGTTACAAGGCGACGATGGTCGATATTCTCACGTCCACGGACAACTGGTATCGCGCCTCCGATGTCGCCATCGCGCCCGACGGCACCCTCGTCATCAGCGATTGGTATGATCCGGGCGTCGGCGGCCACGCCATGGGCGACAACGTGAAAGGCAAAATGATGGGCCGCATCTACCGCGTCTCGCCGGTGGAAAAAACCGCCGCGCCGAAAGTCGATGTCTCCACCGCCGCCGGGGCCGTCGCCGCACTCCAGTCGCCAAACAAGCCCACGCAATTCCTCGCCTGGCAGACGCTCAACAAAATGGGCGCAGCCGCCGAACCCGCGCTGCTCGATCTTTTCAAGAACGAAAATCCCCGCCTCCGCGCCCGCGCCCTCGGCCTGCTCGCGCGCATCCCCGGCAAGGCGCTCGTGCATTTGCGTACCGCGCTCGGCGACGCAAACAACGACGTGCGTATCGCCGCCGTCCGCTTTTGCACCACGCTCGAACGCTCGAACGTGATCGACACTTCGCCGCTCGACGAAGACCCCGCGCTCGTCGGCAAAATGCTCCGCGACCCGAGCCTGCAAGTCCGCCGGCAAATCGCGCTCTCCCTCGCCCACGCGAAAAAAATCGCGCCCCTTTGGGCCGCCCTCGCCCAGCAGCACGACGGCAAAGACCGTTGGTATCTCGAAGCGCTCGGCATCGGCGCGCTCGGCAGCGAGGACGAATGTTTCGACGCGTGGCTCGCCGCCGTCGGCGACAAATGGAACACGCCCGCCGGGCGCGACATCGTCTGGCGCATGCGCTCCGCGAAAAACGCCGGCTTCCTCGCGAAAATC
>JAYTDO010000405.1:0-1728 GCA_043735935.1 Chthoniobacteraceae bacterium | reverse complement strand
TCCCAGCATCACATTTTCAAAAGCCGTGTACCACGGCAGCAGCGACGGCGACTGGAAGACCACGCCGCGATCCGGGCCGGGGCCAGTGAGTTCCTTGCCCGCGAGGATGATGCCGCCCGCGGTGATCGAAGTGAGACCCGCGGCCATCATCAGCATCGTCGATTTTCCGCAGCCCGAGTGGCCGATGACGGTCACGAATTCGCCTTTGCGGAATTTGAAATTGAGATCCTTCACGATGACCGCCTCGCCCTTCGGCGACGGGTAGCTTTTCGTGAGCTGAGTGAGTTCGAGATACGCGGTGTCGCTCATTGCACGACCTCCACTTTTTCGATCTTCAGCTCCGAGCGCCGCCGCGGGCGGCGTTTCCCAATGAGGATGCGCGGCTGATCCAGGTCCTCGGGGAGGATGTCCGGCAGCACGAGTTTCTTGGTCAGCGCGGTCTTTTGCCGGTCGCTCGATTTCAGCAGGTATTCGATGACTTCGTTGCGCGTCGCCTTGAACACCGGGTCGTGATTGATCGCCGCGCGGCTGCGCGGACGCGGGATGTTCACCGGGATCGACGGCCCGAGCGTGGCGCGCGGCCCGCGGGTCAGCGGGATGACGCGGTCGGCGAGCAGGATCGCTTCGTCGGGGTCGTTGGTGATGAGCACGATCGTCTTGTCATCCTGCCGGCGGATGCTCGTGATTTCGTCCTGCAAATTCGCGCGCGTCAGCGCATCGAGCGCGGACAGCGGCTCGTCGAGCAGCAGCACCTGCGGCTCCATCGCCAGCGTCCGCGCCACGGCCACGCGCTGGCGCATGCCGCCGGAAAGCTCGCGCGGCAGCTTCTGTCGCGCGGGCGTGAGATTGACCATCTCGATGTAGCGCTCCACATGCGCGCGCCGCTTCTCCGCGCTCCATTTTGGAAAGACTTGATCCACCGCGAGCGCGATGTTTTCAAACACCGTGAGCCACGGCAGCAGGCTGTAGTTTTGAAAAACCAACCCGCGTTCCGGCCCCGGCCCCGTCACGGGTTGGCCGTCAAATGTCACGCTGCCCTTGTCGGGAAACGCGAGGCCGCTGAGCAGATTCACCAGCGTCGTTTTCCCCGCGCCGGAAAACCCGACGATGGCAATGAACTCACCACGCTCGACCTCGAGATTGATGTCCGCGAGAACCTCCGTGCGGTTCCACTTCGGCCCGTAGCCTTTGTCGGCGCGTGATATTTCGAGAAAGGCCATGCGTCAGACGGATTTGAAGCGCGCTTCGACGAGCGACATCAGGCGGTCAAGCAGTAGGCCGATGACGCCAATCGTGAGGATGCAGAGAATGATCTGCGCGTAGTGGTTCGCGTTGTATTCCTGCCAGAGAAAGCCGCCGACACCGGGGCGGCCGGTGAGCATTTCCACGGCGACGATGACCAGCCACGCAATGCCGAGCGAGAGGCGGAAGCCCGTGAACATGTAGGGCAGCGTCGCCGGCAGGAGCACTTTGAAGAGCGTCTTGGCGCGGGAGAGTTTCAGCACGCGGGCGACGTTGAGGTAGTCGGTCGGCACGGCGCGCACGCCGACGGCGGTGTTCATGACCGTGGGCCACATTGCGCAGACGGCGATGGTGAAAAGCGCGGCGGCGTCCGATGCGCCGAAGACCGTCTTGCCGGAACCGTCGAGCAGTTTCACCGAGCTGAAAAGAATCAGCCCGAGCGGAAACCACGCGAGCGGCGAGACGGGCCGCAGCACTTGGATGATC
>JAYTDO010000404.1:0-17462 GCA_043735935.1 Chthoniobacteraceae bacterium | reverse complement strand
GGAGCTTATCCCAGTGCGACTCCTTCAAAAATCCAAAGCAACGGAGGCATCGCCAGCGCCAAGGCCCTCCCAGCCAACACACCTTACGGCGAGATCATCGCGGGAAATGGAGCCCTTGTCCTCGGAACCGTGCAAACTTACGGCGGTGACGATCCAAGCACCGTCGCTCACGAAAACGTCTCCGGAAACGAGAACATGGATCAGACCAGGATCCGGGACGACTACAACGACGACGTCACCGCCATGACCGCGCCCACGTGGACGTCCTGGACCTATCAGGGTGCGGGACCCGCCGTTTACGTGACGGGGACAAAAGCGGTCCCGACCCGGTATGTGCTCACGGGCGGTCTCGGCAGCTTTGCGGTCACGGCGCCGGCCGCGAATACGACCGGATATATCGAGATCATGGTGTCGGGGGATCTCGCCACCGGGAACGGAGACGGCGCCGCGATTACCATCCCTCCGAACGTCTTCGCGACGATCTGGGTCGCAGGAAACGTCGATTTCGGAAACGGGAACATCAACGCGGACAGCAGCAGCAGCCGTGTGGCATCGAACCTGACGGTGATCGGCACTTCGAAGAGCATTTCCGCCAGCTATTCCGCCTCGGGCAACGCCACGCAAATCCTCACATTTTTCGGCCCCTCCTACAGCGCGACGCTGGACGGCACCGTCGAGACAATCGGCGCATTTGTGGTAAAGAATTTTTCGATCAACGGCGGCGGCAACGGCGGCTTTCACTACGACGAAGCGCTCGGGCGCAGCGGCACGATCGCAGGATGGCAGGTCGCAAGTTACTTCGAGGATCCGCGCGCCGACTTGTAGGAGCGGCACGGCTTTTTCCTTGCCACGAAATCGTGGAACGATAGCGTCCGCGCGAAGTTTGCCCGCGGAATCCTCCCAGCGTGGGCGTCAGTGAATCAACCAACACGCTAGGGACTTATGCAGCCGATCCACACATTCAACGTCGTACCGAAACTGCCTGCCGCCCTCGAACCGCTGAGGGACATCGTCTATAACCTGTGGTGGACCTGGGAACCGAAAGCGCGATCGCTTTTCCGCCATCTCGATCCGGTGCTCTGGCACAAGACGAACCACAATCCGCTGCGGATGCTGCAACTCTGCAAGCAGGCGCGCCTGGTGGAGGTGTCCGAGGATGACGATTTCCTCAGGGACATGAAGGCCGTCCACGCCAAGCTGGTGACGTATCTGACCCGGGCCGACACCTACGGCAAACTGCGCAAGGATTCGCCGCTGCGAAAAGGGCCGGTCGCGTATTTCAGCGCGGAGTTCGGCTTTCATGAATCGGTGCCGAATTATTCCGGCGGTCTCGGCATCCTTTCGGGCGACCATTGCAAGAGCGCGAGCGACCTGGACGTGCCGTTCATCGCCTTCACGCTGCTGTACAAGCAGGGCTACTTCCGGCAGCAGATCGGCAAGGACGGATCTCAGGAGTCGGTCGGGCTGAATCAAAACTTCTCGCATCTCCCACTCCGCGAAGCGCTCGACAAGGACAAGGCGCCGCTCGTCGTCGGCGTGGATATCCGCGGCCGCACGGTGCGCGCGAAAGTGTGGACGCTCGCGATCGGCCGCATTCACCTCTTCATGCTGGACACGGATGTGCCGGAGAATGCCGAGGAGGATCGCGGCATCACGGCGCAGCTTTACGGCGGAGATCACGAGATGCGGGTGAAGCAGGAGATCATCCTCGGGATCGGTGGCGTCCACGCGCTGCACGCGATGGGAGTGGAGCCGAGCGTATACCATTTGAACGAAGGACATGCGGCGTTCCTTTCGCTGGAGCTGATCCGACGGCAGGTGGCCGATCACGGGCTGGACTTTTATTCTGCACTCCAGATCGTGGCGGCGGGCAGCATCTTCACCACGCACACGCCCGTGCCAGCCGGCAACGACTCCTTCGCGCTCGACCTGATGAAGAAGTATTTCGGCGATTATCCGGCGAAAGTCGGGATCGAGTGGGAAACCTTCGTGAGCTTCGGCCAGTTCCGGAAAAGCCCCTCCGAGCCCTTCTCCATGACGATCCTCGCGCTGCGCACGACGCGCCACGCGAACGGCGTCAGCGAGCTGCACGGGCGCGTTTCGCAGGGGTTGTGGAAGGACGTGTGGGCCGGCGTGCCGCAGGCGGAAGTACCCATCACGAGCGTGACCAATGGAATTCACACCAAGACGTGGATGGCGCCTCAGTTCGTGGAACTTTACGACAAATATCTCCCCGACTGGGAAGAGAACCTGACGGACCCGGATTTCTGGCGTGGGGTGTACGACATCCCGGACGAGGATATCTGGACGACGCACCAGAAGCTCAAGGCCCGCCTCATCGACTTCGTCCGCGAACGCGTGCGCGCGCAACGGACGCGCCTCGGAGAAAGCCCGGAGTCCATCCGCCACGTCTCGCGGCTGCTGAATCCCGAGGTGCTCACGATCGGTTTTGCACGTCGCTTCGCGACCTACAAACGGGCGACGTTGCTCTTCAGCGATCCCGAACGTTTGCAGCGCCTGCTGGCAAACACGGAGCGCCCCGTGCAGTTCGTCTTCGCCGGAAAGGCGCATCCGAAGGATGAACCCGGCAAACAGTTCATCCAGAAGGTTTACCAGTTCACGCGGATGCCCGAGTTTGAAAACCGCATCGTCTTCGTCGAAGACTACGACCACTACGTCGGGCGGCGTCTTTACCAGGGCGTGGACCTGTGGCTGAACAATCCGCGGCGCCCGCTGGAAGCGAGCGGCACGAGCGGGATGAAGCTGCCACCGAGCGGCGGCCTGAACCTCAGCGTGCTCGACGGCTGGTGGTGTGAAGCCTACGCGCAGAACAAGAAGTCGGGTTGGGCGATCGGCGCCGAGATCCCGGAGACGACGGAGCAGATCGATCCCAAGTTTGAGGACGAGGTGGACGTCGCGAGCCTGTTTCACATCCTCGAAACGCAGATCGTTCCATTGTATTACGCGAAGCCGGATGGCCGACTGCCTGTCGCTTGGATCCAGCTCATGCGCGAGTCGATCCGCACCGTCGTGCCCGCATTCACGACGCACCGGATGGTGAAGGAATACGCCGAGCGCCTTTACGAGCCGGCGGCCCGCGCGCACAGCGTCCTGATGGCGAACGGCGGCAAAAAGGCGGTCGAACTTTCCACCTGGAAGGACACGATCCGCAAGAGCTGGCCGCAGGTGCGCGTCTCCGATGTGCAGGTGAAAGGCAAGACGACGGCGGTCTACGTCGGCGACACACTCGACGTCGAGGCGGTCGTTCACCTCGGGCCCGTTTCGCCGGAATTTGTCATGGTGGAGGCGTATCTCGGAGAGGCGATCAACAACGACATCGTCTCCCCGAGCACCACGAAGATCGCGATGTCGAAGAAACTCGAAGACGGCAATTACCTCTTCAAAGGCAACGTCTCGGCGACCGAGAGCGGCGCGTACGGACTGAACGTGCGCGTGATCCCGACGCACCCGAACCTGACGCAGGCGCACGAGCTTCGGCTCATCACCTGGGCAAAATAGCCCGGAACGCCGCCGCCGGGCCGCGCCTCAGGATTCGCCCCGCATGACCTGGCCGACAGGCTCCACGTCGTCGGCTACAAAGGCGAGGCTACCGCGCTGTTCGGCGACGTGCTCGATGCACGGCGGCGTCTCGCCGAGGAAGCGCCCCGCGTGGCGTGCGAAACGGCCCGCATCCCCGGTCGTCAGAATCCGCAGCGCGCCGGACCCGACGCCCGTGAATCCGCGATGGTGGCGAAGCCAGTCCACAAACCGGGCGGCGACGAAAGGCGCGGGATCGAGAATCTGCGTGCCGGCAGGGACGGACTGCGCGAACGCGGAAGCGAGGAGCGGATAGTGCGTGCAGCCGAGGACGAGCGTATCGATTTCCGCGAATGCGGACACATAACGGGCGACGGCGAGGCGCGCGATGTCCGAGTCTTCCCAACCCTCCTCCACGAGCGGCGCGAGGAGCGGCGCAGCGACTTCGGAGACGCGCACATCCGGCGCGAGCTTTCCGACCTCCGTCCGAAAGGTGTGCGATGAAACGGTGCGGGCCGTGCCGATCAATCCGATGTGTCCCCGCGTGCGGGCGACGGCTTCCTCCGCCGCCGGAATGGTGACGCCCAGAATGCGCCGTTCTGCGCCGCCGTAACGCTGCTGAAGGTGACGCAGCGCGACGCACGAAACCGTGTGGCAGGCGACGATGATCACTTTGCTCCCCTCCGCGAAGAGTCGCTCCACGCATTGCTCGGCGAAATCGAGGATCGTATCCAAATCACGCCCGCCGTACGGGGCACGGGCGGAATCGCCGAGGTAGGTGTAATCGAGTTCTGGGAGGACGGTTCGGAGCTGGCGAAGCATCGACAGTCCGCCAAATCCGCTGTCGAAAACGCCGACGGGATGGGAGTCGGGGTTCACAGAAGCCAGCACGGCGGGGAGCCCGGGGGAAGCGGCGTTCAATTCGCGGTGGGCGTGATGACGCGCGGGCCGTCGGCGGTCGCGGGCTCGATCTCCGGCGGCGGCATGGGATCGTGCACGACGACCGCGGGATCATGCGCGGCGATCGTGGGCGTCTGCGGGCCAACGGCACGCCGGTAATTTTGCACCGCCTGAATGATGGCCATTGCGAGCTGTTGTCGGTAGGCGGGAGTGGCCACAAGCCGCGCGTCGTTTGAGTTCGTCAGGAATCCGCCTTCGATCAGCACACCCGGAATCGTGATGTCGCGGATGACGACGAACCGCGCGCGTTTGATCCCACGATCCCACATGCGCGACCGCACGACCATGGCGGCATGCGTCGCGGTGGCGAGCGCCATGTTCTCGGCGTCGTTCGCGTGCCCGGCGCAGGGGGTGAGATCGGTGATGCTGGGCCCATCCGCCGCCATCGAGGGAACCCCGCGGGGCGAAAGCGTATAAGTCTCGAGGCCCGTGCCCGCGCCACCGGCATTGAAGTGAACCGAGATGAACAACGCGTTCTTTTGGGCGTTGGCGATCTTCACTCGGTCATACAACGAAATAAAGGTGTCATTGGAGCGCGTGAGAACGACTTTGAACCCCGCCTGCATGAGAAGCATCCGCGCGCGGGAGACGACATCGAGCGCGAAGTTTTTCTCGTAGCCGTACGGGGAAACGGCGCCGTTATCGTGTCCGCCGTGACCGGCATCCAGAACGACGGTGTCGATCTTTTCGGCGTCCTTGATGCGGCCCGGACGCATGACGGGTTCGATGAGCTTCGTGAGATCCATGCGCGAGATGCATAGGTGTCCGCTCTGCTCGCCGACCGGGTAGCTGAGGTTGAACTTGAGATTATTGATGAAGAACTCCTTCGAGTTCGCCTGGCCGCGCAGCGAACGCGTGCCGCCGCGGAGCATGAAGTCGTTGCTGGTCTGCTGGACCTGCCCGAGGGAGTAAAATTCCGCGACGTTTTCGATCGAGACGTAATCCCGCCCGCCGATCTTGTACAGCGTCCAGTCGCCCTGCTGCGTAGCGGCGCCCGCGATGAGAATCGCGGCGAAAAGGATGAGCGCAGATATCGCTGAAGTGGCCCGGCGCATGGGCGGCGAAACTACCTCCCGTCGGCATTTTGGCAAGTGACTTTCCCCTCCGAAACCCGCGCGGGCGCTTGACTTGGCCGGATACATCCGCCCGAATGCCCACATGAAAATCCTCTTCTCCAGCGTCGCCCTTGCGGCGTTCCTCACCGTCAACGGCCTTCAGGCCGCCTCTCCGATTCCCGAGAACCTCAAGACCGGCGGCTTCGCCATCGGCTGTCAGGCGTGGACGTTCAACAAATTCAGCGTCATGGAGGCGATCGACAAGGCCGCGCAGTCGGGCGGGAAAACCATCGAGTTTTTCCCGGGTCAAAAACTCTCGACTGACGAGCCGAACGTGAAGTTCGACCATAACGCCGGCCCGGAAGCCTGGGACAAGGTGAAGGCCAAACTGAAGGAAAAGGGCATCACCCCGATCGCGTATGGCGTCGTCGGCCTGTCGAAAAATGAAGCCGAGTCGCGCAAGGTGTTCGAGTTCGCCAAGTCGTTCGGCATTCGCGTCATCAATACCGAATCGGTCGAAGCGATCGACACCTTTGAGAAGCTCGTGAAGGAATACGATATCAAGGTCGGTTTCCACGATCATCCCAAGCGCCCGAATGACGAAAACTACAAGATGTGGGATCCGAACTACATCCTCAGTGTCGTGAAGGATCGCGACCCGCGCATCGGTTCTTGTGCGGACACGGGCCACTGGGTGCGCAGCGGGCTGAAGCCGGTCGAGGCCATCCAGATCCTCAAAGGGCACATCGTCAGCAGCCACCTCAAGGACCTGCACGCGCCGCTCCCAAGCGGTCACGACGTGCCATTCGGCACGGGCGTGAGCGACGTGAAAGGCATCCTCGACGAATTCAAGGCGCAGGGCTTCGACGGTCCGATCTCGATCGAATACGAGTTCAACTGGGAGAACAACGTGGACGACGCCAAGAAGTGCATCGACTTCGTGCGCGACTACGGCACGAAGAAATAATCCGGCGGCGGTTCTAACAACGGCGGGCGTCGCGAGGCGCCCGCCGTTTTTGTTCTTTCCCCTACTCCTCGGGCAAAGGCTGGCCCTTCGTCTCCGGCGCGAAGAACACCGTGCCGATGCCCACGAGGAAGATCGCGCACATCGTCATCGCCGAATAACGCAACGGCAGCGGCGCCGCGTAGCCGCCGTAGACCTGCTTCGTCAGCACCGCGGAATAAAAGCTGCCCGCCGCGGCGGCGAACCGTCCGAGGTTGTAGCAAAACGACGTTCCCGTGCTCCGCAGGCGGCTGGGAAAAAGCTCCGGCAGATAAATGGCAAACCCGGCGAACGGCCCGAGTTGCGCCGCACCCATCAGCGGCATCATCCAATACGCGTCCTGCGGCGAAGCCATCCGCCAGTAGACGAAGATCGTCACGACCATCGCCGTCAGAAAGCCGATGAAGAAGGCCGGTTTGCGGCCCATCGCATTCGCCATTCGGGTAAAGATCCACATCCCGATCGCCGCCCCGAGCATGTTCAGCAGATACGCAGCCGTGATCGCGGAGTTCACCTTCACCTTCACCGCGTCCGGCTCGAAGCCGGCGTTCTTGAAATGCGTCGCGAAGACCGTTTTCTGTAGATCCACCGCATACTCGCCGATCGCCCAAAGGCCCACGACGCCCGTCGAAGCGATCAGCGCGCCGACGATGAGATTCTTCCGCCACCGCGCCGCTCCCATGAGCGCCGCGTACGGAGCGAAAATGCTACCCTTCGGCAGTTGCCCCGCTTCCTTCAAACGCAACCAAGACTCGGGCTCCTTGAGGCTCTTGCGGGTGAAAATGATCATCAGCGCAGGCAGCGCGCCGATGAGAAACATCCAGCGCCAACCGCTCCCCGGATTGATGGACTTCGAGGCTTCGAGCCCATCGATGCCCATCTTCGCAAAACCCGCCGTCACATTTCCGATGGTCGAAAGCACCTGCAGCAATCCGAGCGACTGAGCCCGCGCGCCCGTCGGCACCGTCTCCGCGATCAGCGCGACCGCCAAGCCGAACACCCCGCCGACCCCGAGTCCCGTGAGGAAACGGAAAATCGTGAAATCCACCTTCGTCTGACTAAAAAAACTGAGCCCCGTGAACGCAGAATAAATCAGAATCGTCACCGTCAACATCCGCGCACGACCGAAGCGATCCCCGAGCGCACCGAAGATCATTCCTCCGATCCCCCACCCGATCAGGAACCACGCCGTCACCACTTTTCCAAAAGCCTGCACCGTGTCATCGGATGGCGGTTTGCCCATCAGGTCCGAGAGAGCAGGGATGCGTGCGAGGGAAAAGAGCCGTTGATCCAGGCAATCGAAAAACCACGCTGCCGAAGCGACGATAAAGACGAACCAATGATAACGATTGAGAAGGCGCCACCAGGGCGTGGAGGGAGTTTCCATGGCCCGCCGAAAATGGGCGCCACATCCCGCGCGGCCAAGCAAAAACACGCCCCTCCACAGTCTTGCCCTGTACAGACGCGCCGCTAGCATTCGCGGCATGGTCCCTCGCGCCCTGCTCGCCTCGCTAGTGCTCCCCGCCGCGTTCGCGACCGCCGGTGTGATCACGGACGGTTCTCTCGGCGCAGCCGGCGCGATCGGGAAAACGGGGAACGACTTCCCCATCCCGTCGACGCTCGGGACGCGCGCCGGCGGAAATCTCTTCCACAGCTTTACCACGTTCGATCTTACCGCCGGTGATAGCGCGACCTTCAGCGGCCCCGCGGACATCACGAACATCCTCGCCCGCGTGACTGGCGGCAGCGAATCGAACATCGACGGCACACTGCGCAGCACGATCCCCGGCGCGAACCTCTTCCTCATGAATCCGAAGGGATTTCTCTTCGGCCCGAACGCGGCGCTCGACATCAGCGGCAGCTTCGCCGTGACGACCGCCGACGTGCTCAAGCTCAGCGACGGCGGCCGATTCCACGCGGTCCCGTCCCCCACCACCGACAGCCTCACCAGCGCCCCAGTCAGCGCGTTCGGCTTTCTCAGCGACAGCGCGGCACTCGTCCGTTTCGACGGCACGCGGATCACCACCGCCACGGGCAAAAACCTCTCGCTGATCGCTGGGAAAATCGTGCTCGATGCAGCCACGCTCGCCGCGCCGTCCGGTCGTCTCTCGATGGTCAGCACTGCCGCCAAAGGAAGCGTCCCCATCATACTTGGGAAGCTCACAAACGCCCGCGGCGCGATCACGTTAAAAAACAAGTCCTCCGCGAACATCAACGGACCCGGAGGCGGGGGCATCCTCATCCGTGGCGGAAAACTTCAGGTCACCGGCGGCTCCCGCATCGAAAGTGAAAACAACGGGCCGACGCGCGGCGGCGACATCGATGTGCGCCTCGCCGGTGCTATTACCCTCCACGACGGACAGATAAGCGCGGGTATTCTCGGATCGGGCCGCGGCGGCAACATGCAGATTCGCGCCGATACGATCACGATCGACGGTCGAGGTCTCCCTGAACGGGTCGACTCGGATGTCGATAACGGATTTCTCGCAAACGTGGCCCACACCGCTTCAGGTCGCGGCGGAAATGTCTCCATCAGCGCCCACGCTCTCCACATCATCGAAGGTGGAGTCGTCTCGACGACGACTTACGGCTCGGGTCCCTCTGGCGATCTGCACATCGACGTCTCCCACATTTCCCTCGATGCCCGGAATACCCCATCGTTTAGCGGGATTTATGCAGACACCGACCGCGGTGATTCTGGAAAGGGAAGCGCCGTGTCCATGTGCGCGGACGATATTTCCATCACCGGCGGAGGGGTGATCGCTGCGCGAAGCTACGGCTTCGGGCAGGGGGGTTCCATTGACGTGCAAACCAACATTCTCGCCATCGACGGACAGACGACGCGGTTCGATAACGGGATCTTTAGCGAGGTTTCGAGCCGCGGGAACGGCGGCGATATTCACGTTATCGCGGACCGCCTCGACCTCCGTGCCGGCGGCCAGATTTCCTCGGTCACCTTTGGAAGTGGGAAGGCTGGGAATATCGCGGTGACTGCGGGCAACGCGTATCTCGACGACCAAAATCTCGGCAAGTTTACCGGGATACTTGCCAACGCGGGCAGTGACGCCACCGGAGCCGCAGGAGCGGTCCAATTTCAGGGAAACGATCTCACCATCGTCGAAGGAGGGCGGATTGCCGCCATCGGTTTCGGTGCTGGGAATCCAGGCACGATCAGCGTCGCCGTCGATCACCTCACTCTCGCATCGAAAGACGGTGACGTTTTCACCGGGCTCAACACCACCACCCATTCCAATTCGTTAGAGCGGGCTGGCGGCATATCCATCCGGGCGTCCACCATTCAGATTACCAATGCGAGCATCAATGCCGAGAGTTTCGGGCGGCAACGCGGAGCTGATTTGAGCATTCGGGCGGACGTCTTCACCATCGAGGGTGATAACTCAGGCATATCCGCGGCTACCTACGGTATAGGTGATACCGGCGATATTTCGGTTCGCGCGAAGACGTTCAATATCTCCGGGCGTTCTACCGCCACAACCGTCGGAATTATTGCAGACGTCGAAGCCGACGCGACGGGAAATGGAGGGGATGTCTTCGTCAGAGCCCGCGAGATAAATCTGTTCGGTCTAGCTGAAATCTCGGCTTCCACATTCGGTGACGGAGACGGGGGCACGATCAATGTCGTCGCCGACCGCATCCTCGTCGATGGCACCAATCTGCACGGTTTCAGCGGCATCGGAGTCGGAGTCGAACCCCACGCATCCGGCCAAAGCGGCGACCTCTCCATTCGCAGCCACGACCTTTTCATCGTGGGTGGTGGGGAAATCTCAGCGAATTCCTTCGGGCAAGGGGACGGAGGCAACATTGATGTCTCCTCGGACCGAATTCTCATCGACGGAATGACCAGCCCGGTCTTAACCGGCATCACGGTGGGCGTCACCGAAACCGGCATTGGGAACGGCGGCGACATTCTCATTCATAGCCAGGACCTTTCCATCATCGGAGGTGGTGAGATTTCCGCGAGTACTTCGGGCCGCGGCGACGGCGGTAGCGTGCGCGTGACTTCAGGTCGACTCCGGATCGACGGGACGGATAGCCGCTTTGTGACCGGCGTGCTCGCTCGGGTCTCGTCCACAGGCACCGGGCGGGGCGGCGACATTTTCATCCACAGCGACGACCTCTCCATCCTCGCCCACGGCGAGATCGACGCGACCACCTCCGGCCAAGGCATCGGCGGCAGTATCCAAGTCGATGCCGACCGTCTTCTCATCGACGGTGCGGGCTTCACCAGCTTCACCGGCATCGGCGCCCAAGTCTCGTCCACCGGCACCGGACGGGGCGGCAACATTTTCGTCCACAGCGACAACCTCTCCATCCTCGCCCACGGCGTGATCGACGCGGGCACGTTCGGGCACGGCGACGGAGGCAGCATCCAAGTCGTTGCCAACCGTCTTTTGATCGACGGTGAGGGCATCGGCGGCTTCACCGGCATCGGTGCCCAAGTCGAGAACACCGGAATCGGAAAGGGCGGCGACATTTTCGTCCACAGCAACAACCTCTCCATCCTCGCCCACGGCGTGATCGCCGCCACCACCTTCGGCCACGGCGATGGTGGCACGGTCGTTGTGGATGCGACCCAACTCCGCATCGCCGGATCCGATCCAAACAACACCACCGGGATTTTCGCGAACTCCCGCTCCGCCTTCGGTAACGGCGGCTCGATCGTCGTCCGAAACGCTGTGATGGATGTAGTGGGAGCCGGTGCGCTCGTCGAGGCCGGGGCGTTTGATCTCGGAGAGAGCGGGTCGGTTCGGATCGAAGTCGGGAGCGTGCGGCTTGATGACGGCGCCAGCGTTTCCGTCCTCTCCGAACGATCCGGCGGCGGGTCGATCGACATCTCAGCGCGCGAGCGGATCGAGTTGCATGGGGGATCGAGTATCACGGCGTCCGCGGCAGCCGATGGCGGCAGCATCTTCATCGCGGCGCGCGACCTTTTCTATCTCGACCACAGTTTCCTTTCTGCGACCGCGGGAAGCGTGCTCAATGTGGGCGCGACCGGCACCGGCGGGAATATCACCGTCGATCCGACCTTCATCATCCTCGACCACGCCAATATCAGCGCCAATGCCGCCATCGGGCAGGGCGGGAACATCCTGCTCGTCGCGGACAACTTCCTTTCCAGCAACAGCGCGCTCACCGCGACCGGCAGCACGGCGGGAACCGTCGAGATCGCCGCGCCGGAGTTGGATCTGAGTTCCGGGCTCGTCACGCTATCGGCATCGCTGGTCGATGCCTCGACGCGGCTGCAGGATCGTTGCACCATGCGGCTCGGCATGGCGACCAGCAGCCTGCTCATGATCGGCCGCGGTGGGGTGAGCCTCACGGCGGAAGATCCCGTGCCGTAACCGCTCCGCGTGCCAGTGGCCGCCCGGCCAGTTGTGGTGGTCGCATTGCCAAGCTTCTCGCGCACTGCTACATCGCCTTTGTGAAGTCGCGCACTTTCCATCTGCTTCCGACTTTCTCCGCGTGTTGCCTCGCTGCGGCACTGGTGATGGGACCGCGCGCCCGCGGCGGGACGGTGAAGTTCGACGGCAGCTTCGGCAACAGCGCGGCTCTGCCTGGGCCCGATTTTATGATTCAGGCTGCCGATGGCCGACAGGTCGGCGGAAATCTCTTCCATAGTTTCTCCACGCTCGATCTCAGCGCCGGGGAATCCGCCACTTTTAATGGACCCGCCGGCATCGCGAACATCCTCGCGCGCGTCACCGGCGGCACCGCTTCGAATATCGATGGCACGCTGCGCAGCTCGATCCTCGGCGCGAATCTTTTTCTCATGAATCCGAAGGGCGTCCTTTTCGGCCCGAACGCGGCTCTGGACGTGAGCGGCAGTTTCGCCGTGACGACCGCGAATGTGCTCAAGCTCGGCGACGGGGGAAAATTCCACGCGCTCCCCTCGCCTGCCGACAGCCTCACGAGTGCGCCGGTGAGCGCGTTTGGTTTTCTCGACGACCGCCCCGCGCTGGTCCGATTCGACGGGAGCCGCTTCCTCGCCGCTCCAGGGAAAGACGTGTTCGTCGCGGCAGGAAAGATCACCCTCGACGGGGCCATCGTCGGCACCCCAGGCGGGCACCTCGCCCTTGTCGCGGCGGCCACCGCGGGGAACGTCCCCATCGCGCTAGGCAAACTCCCGAATGCTGGCGGCGCCCTCACGTTGAAAAACCGATCCGTCGCCGGGATCGACAGCGCCGGCGGTGGCCGGTTGGTCATCCGCGGCGGAAAGCTGCAACTCAGCGGTGCCTCGGAGATCACGAGCGTCAACAACGGTTCCATCCCAGGCGGGGACATCGACATTCGTCTCACGGAGAAAGTCACGATCCACGGCGGGGACATCGGGACGGCGACCATCGGCGCCGCGCGCGGCGGCAATCTTCACCTCAGCGCGCCGCTCGTCACGATCGACGGACGCGGCATCGTGCTCGATGGAAACCCCATATCGGTCAACGGCATCGTCGCCATAGCCGGAGCGACCGCGACGTCGGACAGCGGCAACATCGCGATCCGCAGCGATGACCTCGCCATTTTCGGCTCCGGCATCATCTCCGCGGAGACCTTCGGCCACGGCAACAGCGGCAACATCCGCGTCACTGCCGAGCGCATCCGGCTCGACGGGCTCAACACCCCCGATGAAAGCGGCATCTTCACGGACATCGACGAGGGCGCTGTGGGCAACGCCGGGAACATCGATCTCCGCGCATCCGATATTTTGCTCACCGGCGGCAGTGCCGTGAGAACGGACGTATTCGGACGCGGCGCCGGCGGGACGATCTCGATCACGGCGCGCGACCGCCTCACCATCGACGGATCGACGACGGATTTCGCCACGGGCATTTTTGCCGATCTAAAAAGGAACGCGCGCGGTCGTGGCGGAAACATTTTCGTCCAAGGTGGGGACTTGCGCCTGATCGGCACGGGATCCATTACTGCCGATACCTCGGGATTCGGGGACGGCGGAAGCGTCACAGTCGCGGCAGAGAGCATCTTCATCGATGGGCGCGGGGCCAGCGACTTCACCGGCATCTCTTCCGACTCGCTACGAAGAGCCACCGGGAACAGCGGAGGTGTCTCCGTTCAAAGCAAACATCTCACCATCACCGGCGAGGCGGAGATTTCGGCGGACGTATATGGCCGGGGCCGCGGCGGAGATGTGCGAGTCGCGAGCGACACGATCAGCATCAGCGATCGTGGGAAAATCTCGTCGACGACTGGTGGATTCGGCGACGGCGGGAGCGTTCACGTTTCGGCCAATATCCTGCGAATCGAAGGAGCGGATTCCCTTTCCCAAACCGGCATCATTGCCCAAGTGGATCTCGGCGCGGTCGGCAATGGGGGCGGCATCATGGTCGAAAGCGGCGCGCTCACGATCAGTGGCGGCGGCGTCATATCGACGACCACCTATGGGCGGGGCAACGGCGGAGGCATCTTCGTTTCCGCGGATTCTCTCGTGATCGACGGTGGAGGTTTGAGTTACGTGACCGGCATTCTCGCCCGCGTGCAGCAACCCGCAGCGGGACGCGGCGGAGACATCGCCGTGTTCGCTCGCGAGTTCATCATGAGCAATAACGGAATCGTCGATGCGACGACGTTCGCCATCGGGGACAGCGGGGACGTTCACATCGACGCGGAGACCTTCCGCATCGCCGCGAGCGACACCATTTTTGCCACAGGAATCCTCGCCAATGTCGGCGCCGGCGCCCGCGGGCACGGGGGCGACATCACCGTTCGGAGCCGGGATCTGACCCTCGTCGGCACCGGCAGCGAATTCGCGGCAGCCACTTCCGGGACCGGACGCGGGGGCAACATCGACGTCGCCGCGGATTCAATTCTCCTCGATGGAAGCGGCTCCGGGTTTTTCGCCAGCGTCAACCCGAGCGCCGTTGGCGACGGCGGTGATATCGTCGTGCGCAGTTCGAACCTCGCGATCGAGAATTTCGCCAACGTCACGACGAGCACGTTCGGACTGGGGAATAGCGGGAACATCGACGTGATCTCGAATCGCATCCACATCGAAGCGCGCGACTTCGCCTTCACGACCGGCATCCTCGCGAGCGTCGCATCCGGAGCGAATGGCACAGGCGGCAACATCTTCATCCGAAGCCGTGCGATCTCGCTCGTCGGCGTCGGGAGCGAAATCGCCGCTGCGACGTCGGGCCGCGGCGATGGCGGAAACATTCGGGTGATCACGGAAAAACTCCGCATCAAGGGCAGTGGCACCGGCATTTACGCGACCGTGAATGAGGGAGGCATCGGCACCGGCGGCAGCGTGGCCGTCGAGGGCAAGGACATCAGCATCGAGAACGACGGTGAAATCTCCGCGAGCACGTTCGGATTCGGAGACGGGGGGAACGTCAACGTTTCCGCCGACCGCATTCGGATCGCGGATGAAGATCCGTTTTTCCTCACCGGCCTCTTCGCGAGAGTCGAGTCGACGGCCGTCGGGCATGGTGGCGACATCCGCGTCCGCACCCGCTCGCTGGAGCTGCGCGGCCACGCGGCCGTGATCACGGCGGGCGCATTCGGCCTCGGAGCCGGCGGGTCGATTCGCATCGAAAGCACGACCACCACGCTCGACGCGGGCGCGGGCATTTCCGCGTTATCCACCTTCGCCACCGGCGGGTCCATCGACGTCACCGCGAGCGAACGCATCGAGTTGCACGACGGGTCGACCATCATCGCCTCTGCGGCCTCCGACGGTGGAAATATTTTCCTGTCCGCCCGCGACCTCTTTTTCCTCGATCACAGCGCCGTCTTTGCGACCGCCGGCACAGCCCTGACGGTCGGCAGTGCGGGCAGCGGCGGGAATATCACGGTCGACCCGACCTTCATCATCCTTGATCACGCCTTGATCAGCGCAAACGCGGCACTCGGGCGGGGCGGAAACATCCTGTTGGTCGCGGACAATTTCTTTTCATCCAGCAGCCCGCTCACCGCGACCGGGAGCACTGCGGGCACGGTCCAAATCGCCGCACCGGATGTAGATTTGAGCGCCGGCATCGTGACACTTCCGACCGGATTTCTCGACACCACGGTCCGGCTTCAAGAGCGCTGCACGATGCGGCTCGGGCTGGATTTCAACAGCCTGCTCGTGATCGGACGAGGCGGCTTCAGCCTGACGCCCGAAGATCCGACTCCCTAGCGGGGCGCCTCGAGCGCGGTTGGCTGCATGGCGTCCAGGTATTGCTGCATGAAGCTCTCGGGGTCCGGGCCCCCTTTCGTGCGAAAGACAAACAGCCATCCGTTCAGCCACCAGAGCCGCGAGTGATTCACGCCGTTGGTGCGGACATACAGCCGGTTGCCGCTGCTCATCGTCATGCGCCCGCCGGAGGTATTATAGTTCACGCGATAGTTGGGCCCCGAAAGGGTGCCCGAGGTGTTCGCTTCGTTTTCCAGCGCGGACTTCGCTCGGGCAAAGAGCGCCTCGCGTTCGAGATCGTTCGCGGCGAGCACGGCGACGGTCATTTGCTGGTCGCCTTTGGTGTAGGTCGCGCTGCTTGCCTCGCGCTCGATGTTCAATTCGGGAAGACCAGGAACCACGGCCACTTTCCCGCAAGTCCACCCGTCGACCGAAGCCGGAAACCATGCGCCATCCGGCGACGCGGAGGGCGGGCGCCACGATTTCTCCAGGGCCGCGACCCGCAGGTTATCCGCCACGACCTGACCGAACCAACCTTTCGCGCGGTTCACCGCGCGCGGAACGAGCAGAACGATCGCCGCAACGACGGCGGCGGCGAGAAAGGCGGCGATCCCGCCGCAGCCAAGGAAAACTTTGCGATTCATGGGGGGAAACTTAACGGCTCGGTACGCGAAAGGAAGTGCGAGCAGTAAAGGCGCAGGCGTCCCCGCGAACTCCGAACCTCACACGCCCGCAGACTTGACCGGCCTGACTGCCAAGCGGAGTCTGCGCGCCAACATGGAATCCGCTGCCCGCACTCCCGCTTCCGCCTCTGAGCGCTGGCACGAAATCCGCGGCGCCGACGGAGCGCCACGGCCCATTTTCGCCAAACTGCTGGGCGAACTTTCCGGGATGGCACCACCCGATTTGCGAGCGCTGGACGACCGACTGGAGTCGACACTGCGCGAGATGGGTGTGACCTTTGATCTGATCCGCAATGACCCGTGGGGACGGCAACCGTGGACGTGCGACCTTCTGCCGCATGTCTTCGAAGCGGCGGAATGGGACTTGATCGCACGCGGTTTTCGCCAGCGCTTGCGCGCGTTTGAGGCGTTCCTGAACGACGTATATGGGCCTCGCGAAATCCTGCGGGCCAATGTGGTGCCGATCCATTGCGTCCTAGGCAGCCCGCACTACCAGGGTGCGGCGGTGGGATTGCCTCGACCGCGCGGTGGATTCCTGCACACGAGCGGCATGTGCGTCGCTCGCGATCCCCGCGGCGCGCTCCATGTGAAGCATCACCACTTTTCCCACGCGACCGGGATCAGCTACATGATGCAAAATCGCCGTGCGCTCGCGCGGGTCATTCCTGAACTGTTTCAGGATGAGTCCGTGCAGTCTCTCGCGGAGGTGCCGCTCTTTATCCTGGAACGTCTGCGAGAGACTGCGGCGAGCTTCGGCGGCGAACCGGGAGTCGTGCTGCTCTCGCCCGGGAGCGACGCGGCGGTTTCCACCGAACATAGCTTTCTCGCACGACGCATGGGCATCCCGATGGTGCAAGGCGGGGACCTCCTGGTCCTGGATGATCGCGTGTATCTGAAAACGGTACGCGGTCTCGAACGGGTGGAGGTGATCTTCAATCGCGTGGCGGATGCGTGGCTGGATCCGCTGGTGTTTCGGAGGGACTCGGCGCTCGGCGTGCCGGGCTTGGTCCACTGCCTTCGCAAAGGCACCGTGGCGCTCGTCAATGCTGTGGGGTCCCAGCTCGCCGACGATCGCA
>JAYTDO010000403.1:0-4974 GCA_043735935.1 Chthoniobacteraceae bacterium | reverse complement strand
CATGAGACGAAATTCACCGTCATCGGCGACGAGTACAAGGAGAATGGAAAAATCACCGCATGGCGTCTGCTGCTGATCGAAAATGGACGTGCCGTGGGTCTTTACCAATCATTCCTGTGGAATTGACGGAATGGCATGACTTCGAGTCCCTGCGGTTGATTTGACCGCGGGTGCATTCGATGCGATGAAAGGGTTCAATTATTATCATGAGCCTGCATCCTACGATTTTTGCGGATACGGAGAGTTGCCCGGAAGTCTGGGTTCGGATCGAGGGCAGGGGATCGTTTCAAAACAGTCCGGCGCTGAAGGAATTTTCCCGGAAGCTGATCGATGAAGGCCGACGGCAATTCGTCGTGGATCTGAAAAACTGTCCGGCGATGGACTCCACCTTCATGGGCACGCTGGCCAGCCTCGCCATCCGCCTGAACGATGTCGGCGGCGGCGATCTGTGGGTGGTGAACCGCAACGAGCGCAACACCGAGCTGCTCGCCGGGCTCGGGATTGACACGCTTTTTTCCGACAAGCCACTGCATGCCGCGCATAATGGCGAATGCAAGGAGGCCATCCATCACGCAGCCGACAAGGCCGCGACGCGCGAGGTCATCCACGAGGCCCACGCCGCCTGCGTGGCCGTGGACCCGAGGAATGCCGACAAATTCAAGGACGTCCTTGAGCACATCAAGGCGAGCGCTGCGAGGGACGCGGCGAAGTAAGGCGCCTGAAAGAGCGGGCTCCGTCCACTGTCCCGGCGGGGATTTTTTCCGCGAAGGATGAGCCGGTGTGAGCGGTCTGCCGGATTCGTGGGATTTTACAGGCACCGAATTCCGCTTGCCATCCGAGCCGCGCAGCGTTTCATTCCGCGCCCTTGAAGTCCGCGCGGTTAGCTCAGTGGTAGAGCACTACCTTGACACGGTAGGGGTCGCAGGTTCGAAACCTGCACCGCGCACCACTTCAAACAAATGGGGATTGGGCATTTGCAGACGATGTAAAAAATGGCATCGATGTCTCTGCAACACTTTTCCAGCGCGGCGAGTGCCCCCCATGGAGAGCCATGTCGTTCCATGCATCAAAGAACATCGTTTATTTTGCGTAACGACAGTCCCGATTCCATCCCATCGGATCCGACGCGATGAATGCTTTCAACCGCGAGCAACGCGTGACGTTCGACGAGCGGCAGCGGTCATTTCACTGCTGCGATTCTTGCGCTTGAAATAGGGGGGCCACCTTACGAGGTGGTATGGAACCTGCACGCCATCGGCTCACGTTTGCCGGATCACGCCGGACGCTGCCACGCCAGGGAGACAGCCGCTCTCCTAAAAATTCCATTCCGAAAACTGTCCAAAAATGGAACCGCAGCGTGTAGAACATCAAGGTGGATCCTAATCTTGAAAACCGTCATCCCAAATGCTCACAGATTTCCTGCAAGACCAAGCAGCCCTTTACGTCTCCGGAGTCATGACGGCGCAGGAGCGTGAGCAGTTTGAGCTCGTCCTCGAATTCCATCACGAAGCCCGCGGATTCGTCGCGGAAATCGCCGAGGTCTCCATTGCCTTGACGCTGGCTACCCAGTCGCACGCTCGTCTCTCGCCTTCGCCGGGACTGAAGTCTCGCGTCCTTGGCCTGGTTGCCGGTCGCCCGCAGCATTCCACGCCGGAGGCCATGGTCGTGTCCGGCCCGGATGGCCTCGTGCAGTGGATCAATCCCGCCTTCATCGCGATGTGCGGATACACGCTCGATGAGCTGCACGGAAAAAAGCTCGGGCCGATTTTGCAAGGCACTGGAACCGATCTTGAAACGGCGGCACGCATGCGCCGCGCGGTGCATCAATATCAACCTTGCATCGAGACCATCCTCAACTACCACAAAAACGGCTCGCCTTACTGGGTCGAGATCGCCATCACGCCGATCCTGGATGACAAAGGCGAACCGCTCTGGCTCGTCGCACGCGAACGCGAGCTGACCGACCGCGTCGCGGCATAGGTTGGCCGTTAGATTTTTGGGAGGAGGACATCCCTCAGTCGCACCAGCCCGCGCCGGATGCGCGCCTTGATCGTTCCGAGCGGTTCGTTGAGGCGCCCGGCGATTTCGGTCTGAGTGAGCGAGGAAAAGAACGCGAGTTCGATCGCTTCTCGCTGATCCTTCGAGAGCTTCTGAATCGCCTCGCGGACGAGCCTGCCCCTGTCCTCGGATGCGAGTGCGTCGAAGGAACTCCGGTCGTCAAACTGATCGTGCGTCTGCGACTCGCGCTCCATGTCTTCCTTCAGGCGATTGCGGCGCACGGTTGAACGCAGGCGGTCAATCGCCTTGTTGCGCGTGAGCGTGATGGCCCACGTCATCGGCTTGCCGCGCGCCGCGTCGTAGAGCGGCGCCTTTTCCCAGATCTGGATGAACACATCCTGGAGCACATCCTCGGTGGCCTCCTGGTTGTTGAGCACACGATAGGCGGTGGAAAACAAGACCCTGGAAAAGCGATCGTAAAGTTCCTCAAAGCCCGCGCGGTCGCCCTGAGCGACGCGCCGCAGCAGCGCGATCTCCGCTTCGAGTTCCTGTTCGGGCTCCATGTGTCGCGATCATGCCGGGGACGCGTCGCGTCGGCAATCAAAACGAAAAAACTTAGGAATCCCAACCGGGACTTCGCTCGTAAAGCCCCTGAATCCCATGCCATTCCTCCATCCAAACCTCGACAGCAAAGGCCGCATCATCCGCGCCATCGGCGCCCTCGCGCTGGCCGTCGCTGCATTCTTCACCTGGCCGCATTCGCGTGCCGCGGGCATCGCCCTCGCAGCGTCCGCCGTATTCGTCGCATTCGAGGCCGCGCGCGGCTGGTGTGCCCTCCGCGCCTGCGGCGTGAAGACGAAACTCTGACCCGCACTCTCACCCGCAACCGCACACCATGAGCAAGAAGTCATCATCATCGGCGCCGGCCCCGGCGGCCTCGCCTCCGCCATTCTCCTCGCCGCGGCGGGTGTGAAAGTGAAAGTCATCGAGCGACTGCCGACCGGCGGCGGACGCACCTCATCCATCGAGGCGGATGGCTTCAAGTTTGATATAGGCCCCACTTTTTTCCTCTACCCGCGCGTGCTGGAGGAAATCTTCGCCGCCGCCGGCACCTCGCTCCGCGCGGAGGTGGAAATGGTGCGGCTCGATCCACAGTACCGCATCATCTTCGGCGGCGGCGGGCAGATTGATGCAACGCCCGACATCGCCCGCATGGAGCAGCAGATCGCCGCGATAGCCCCTGGAGACGCGCCGGGTTTCCGCCGTTTCCTGGATGAAAATCGCACGAAGCTCGCGCGCATGGAACCGTGCCTCGAGACGCCATTCCTCGGCTGGCAGGACGTGATCAACATGCGTCTCCTCAAGCTGCTCCCGATGCTCCGACCGCATCAGTCGCTCGACACTTACCTCGGCCGTTTCTTCCGCGATCCGCGCATCCGCCTCGCCTTCTCCTTCCAGTCAAAATACCTCGGCATGTCGCCCTTCCGCTGCCCGAGCCTCTTCTCGATTCGTTCGTTCCTCGAATACGAATACGGCGTCTTCCATCCCATCGGCGGATGCGCCGCCGTGACCGCCGCGATGGCCCGCGTGGCCGAACGGCTCGGCGTCGAAATCTGCACCGACTCGCCCGTCGAGGAAGTGATCTTCGAGCGCCGCCGCGCCACCGGCATCCGCACCGCATCCGGCGTGGAAAAGGCGGGCGCCATCGTGCAACTCCGCCGACTTCGCACTCGGAGCATCCATCTTTTCCCGCGATGTCGCGAAAGCGCGCACCCTCGCCGCGCAGATCAAAACGGGCTTCGTCCTCATCAACGACCTCATCGCGCCCACCGCCGATCCGCGCATGCCGTTCGGCGGCGTGAAAGCCAGCGGCTTCGGAAGCACGCGCGGCGATGAAGGGTTGATCGAGATGACTTTTCCGCACGTCGTCGCCATCCGCTACGGCCGCTCGCATCCGCACTTCGACGAACCCGCACCGGGCGACGCGCAACTTTTCTCCGCCTACATCCGCGCCGCGCACGGACGCCGCCGCTTCGCCGCGATTCGCGAACTGTTCGGCGCATTGATCGCCAGAATCAAAACCAGAAAGACACGACGATGAAACCCATCGGCATCATCGGCGGCAGCCTTGCCGGCCTCTCCGCAGCCTGCGTGCTCGCCGCGCGCGGTCACCGAGTCACACTCTTCGAGCGCAACGACTGGCTCGGCGGCAAGGCCGCGCAACTGACCGGCAGCGGCTTCCGTTTCGACATGGGGCCGACCATCGTCACGATTCCGTCGGTGCTGCGGCGCATCTTCAGCGAGGCCGGTGCGCGCATGGAGGATTACCTGGATCTCGTGCGGCTCGATCCGCAGTGGCGCTGCTTCTTCGACGACGGCTCCTCGCTCGACCTCGCGCAAAATCCCGACGTGATGGCGAAGACGCTCGACGCCTTCGCACCCGGCACAAATTCCGGCGGGCGCTACCGCGACTTCATCGCCTTCAGCGAGCGCCTCGACGGCATTTCGCAGCGTCACTTTTTCTACAAGCCCATCGGCGGCCTGCGCGACATGTTCCATTGGAAGGCGTCCTTCGATCCCAAGATGCTTGGCGACGTGCTCGCGATGCGCATGGGCCGCTCGGTCGCCGGCACCGTGCGCAAATTCACGCCTGACCCGCGCGTCGCGCAGATGATCGATCACTTCACGCAATACGTCGGCTCGTCGCCCTACGGCTCGCCCGCCGTGCTCTGCGGCATCGCCCACATGCAGACGGAGGAAGGCGTGTGGTATCCGATGGGCGGCACGCGCGCCGTCCCGCTCGCCCTGGAAAAACTCGCCCGCAAACTCGGAGTCGAATTCCGCACCGGCACGAAGATCGAAAAGATGCTTTCGCACGGTGGCGAAATCACCGGCGTCCGCACCGATGCCGGCGAGGAGATCGCGCTGAGCGCCGTCGTGTCGAACTGCGATTCCGGTTGCTCGCATCGCGAGCTG
>JAYTDO010000402.1:0-3823 GCA_043735935.1 Chthoniobacteraceae bacterium | reverse complement strand
GTGAAACGGGCACAGCGCCTTCCACATCCCGCCCGCCCGCTTCAGCGGAAAGTAGCCGCCGATCACCTCCACGATGTCGTTCGCGGCGATGATCTGATCAATGGTTTCTGGCGGAATGAGAGCCACGCGCGCACCCTACTGAATCGAGGAAAGCGGGAAAGCAGTTTGCGCCCTCGCGCTCCACTCACGGTGCTCGCTGTCAAGAAATGTCGCCTGGCTTCGGGGATAAATGGCGCGTGGTGCTACCTGGAGTCTGTCGCACCATGGTCATCTGTCTGGGTAGAAGCCGCGCATGGTAAAACCAGATTTGCGCGACGTGCTCGCGGAAAACATCCGCACCTACCGGCAGCAGAACCGCATCTCGCAGGATGACTTTGCCGCGAAGTGCGGTGTTCACCGCACCTACGTTGGCTCGGTCGAGCGGTGTGAACGCAACGTCACGCTCGCGACGCTGGAACTCTTCGCGAAGGCGATGGGATGCTCCGTGCCGGAGCTTCTTTCGACGAGGAAGCGAAAATGAAACCCGCGCGTTACGTCGCGACGATTCGGGCAAGCGGTCTTACTATTTATGATGCCGTCGAGGTTGGTTCGCGGCTGTGGATTCCGTCGCCGGAACTTGAAAGCATCCTTGATGCTGGCTTGCGCGGGATGGATTTGGCCGGTTTGCCGCTACGCACTCGCTCGAAGCGTGTGAAGGAACGAGCTTGTGAAGCTTTGGGCTATCCCATCCCGAAATTCTTTGGCCGCAAGCGTCCGAGGTTTCCAGGGCAGCAACTCGACGCGATCCGCCGCTACGCGCTCGTCCGTGTGAGCGGCGAAAACGTGATCGCAAGAGTGAAGGTCGTTGCCGGCGACACGTTGGCGAAATTGGATGCGACCGGGACGCTGACTCAGAAGTATCAAGCCCGGTTGGTTGCCGGAGACACCGAGGCAGAACTTATCTCGCAGCGGGACACAGATCACCTCACGCCTTGTATCTCCGCTGGGAATCCAACTCGCTTCGACGGCAGCCCGGTTGAGCATGCGAGCCTGGAGAGTCTGCTGCCCGTCGCTTCCGTGTTTCAACGCCTGCGCAAGCTCATCGGAAAGCGATTTGCCGACTCTGGCCATGATCAGGAGCGGAATCGCGGTGCGGCACTGCATCGTCTCGTGTGTGAAGCACTCGGCTACCGCTCGTATCAGGACGACGGACGATTTCCTGACGTGCGGCACCAACTGCTTGAAGTGAAACTGCAAACCGCTCCGACGATTGATCTCGGACTCGTGACGCCAGCGAGTGAAGCGCCGCTCGATGAGCCGCAAATTCTTGGCCGGCAGATTCGACACTGCGATGTGCGCTACGCGATTTTCTCCGCGCAGACCGATGGCACCACAGTCACGCTGACGCGGCTCTATCTGACGACGGGACGCGATTTCTTCGCCCGCTTCCCGCAGTTCCAAGGACGGGTGCTAAACCGCAAGTTGCAAATCCCGCTCCCGCGCGACTTCTTCGACCGGTAGCCCGAAAGCCGCCCGCACCATTGCGTCGATCCGTTGTTGGAGCGGGATTCCATCCGGTGCGCCGTCGAGTTCAAACAGCGTCTTCGCGCACGCGATGATTTCCTTCGCCAGCGGAGTTGCCGGATCGGGCAGCGGAAATTTTTCGACATACTGCGTCATGAATCGCCGCCGCCCCGAGTAGAGCTTGTTGTGGAATTGATGGTCGTAGAATTCCTCGGCGAATGACGTGTTGCCGACGGCGACGGCCAGCCAGAGCAATTCGGTCTTTGCGGAATCGTTCGTCGTGAGCCAGTAGCAGTCGCCATTAACCACGGAGCCATCGAGATCGATCCAGAAGGTCGGCTTTTCCGAAATGTCCGGGAACACGAGCTTGGGCAGCGGCCAGCGTGCAGGATTCTGCGGCACCCAGATTTCAAACCATTGCCGTCCTCCTTCGATGACGTAGCGCCGCGCTTCCAGAATCGCGCGATGCTTTTCGAGGTAGCGTGCAGCGCGCGGGAATCGTGCGAGATCGACGCAGCGTTTCTCGCCGTCGCGCAGTTCGTGCGTGTAAAGGATGCGCTTGGGCCGAAGACTCACCCGCGCGCGGTAGCGCCGGGCAATCGCGTGGGTGATAAGGGGTCGCAACAACTCGGGTTGCTCGGCCTCGGGCAGAGATTCCCAGTCATCGCGGATAAACACCTTGTCCGCCGTCGTCTTCACGCCGACGCGAATCTTCCCCAAGTCACCAAAGGTGCAGAATTCGTGCGCCCGGACTGTGGCCAGCCATTCGTCCGTTTCTGCGGTCGCCAGTTTCCAAACGCCGTCGGCGCGCCCGCCATGATCGAGTTCGCCATGGCGGATGAGATACCGCTCAGCATGCACGGCCACCACGCCGCATTCTCGCAGTGCATCGAAGATCGTCGCGCTCCGGCTCTGCGCGGGCAGCGCAGTCGAGTAGATCGAGGAAAACTTCGGCGCGACGACTGGCCGTCCGTCTTTCTTGCGCAGCAGCAGAACCGCGGGCAGCACCGCCGCCTCGAAGAGTTTGGTGTCACCGAAATCCCAGACGTGCAGAACGTCGAAACGATCGAGCAGCCGTTCGCGCACGGTGCCGCCCGAGCGCGTCGTCATGAACCGATTCGACACGATGATGCAAGCTACGCCACCGGGCCGCAGCACTTCGCCGATGCCTTCGATGAAGGCGAAGTAAAGATCGATGCGGCCCGTCAAGCCGAAGCGCCGCGCAAGAGCTTGCGCGCGACTCGCACCGAGCACTTGTGTGCGCACGTAAGGCGGATTGGCAATGACCACGTCATATTGCTGCGACTCCTGGAAGAACAAGTCACCCGCCCCATTCTCCAAACTCACATCGAGAAAGTCAGCGCACTCAAGCTGGCACGGGACGCCGGGGAATTCGCCGCGGAGCCGCTGGTTCGCACACGCGATGGCGGAGGCGTCAGTATCGAAACCAAAGGCGTTCACCCTACCCGGCCATTTGCGCAGCAAGGCGGCGAGAAGTTCTCCGTCGCCAACCGCGGGGTCAATGACGCTCGCCGGCTGGTCTGTGGGATCGAAATGCTCAACGATTGCGTCCGCAACGAACTCTGCAAGGTGCGTGGGCGTGTAGTGTGATCCCGTGGACTTTCGCGACGCCGGGCTGAGTTCAGCCGTTGTTTTGGCGAAGCCGTGGATCGTTTGCGTGGGCATCAGGCGCGGAGCTTACCATGCGGCCGCATTTCCCCCCAATGGTGAATTGCATCCTTGATCAGTAACGTTGCTGCTACCCGCGATTTTCCATTTGCGCTTTGCCTTTCGCCGCCGAGAATCGCCGCTCTTTTTCCAAAACCATGAACAAACCCAAAGTCCTTGTCGCCGACCCCATCGCCCAGCGGGGCATCGATGAACTGAGCAACGGCGGCCTGCTCGATGTCACCGTGAAGCTCGGCCTCAAGCCGGATGAACTGCTCGCCATCATCGGCGAATTCCACGGCCTCGTCGTCCGCAGCGAGACGAAGGCGACCGCGAAGGTCATCGAGGCGGCGACGAATTTGAAAGTCATCGGGCGCGCGGGTGTCGGCGTGGACAATGTGGACGTGGATGCGGCGACGAAGCGCGGGATCATCGTGATGAACACGCCGGGCGGAAACACCATCTCGACCGCCGAGCACGCCTTTTCGCTCATGGTTTCGACGGCACGGAACATCCCGCAGGCGGATGCCTCGGTGAAAAGTGGAAAGTGGGATCGCAAAACTTTCGTCGGCGTGGAGCTTTACAACAAGACGCTCGCCATCCTCGGCATGGGCCGCATCGGCACGGAGATCGCGCGGCGGGCCATCGCCTT
>JAYTDO010000401.1:0-3464 GCA_043735935.1 Chthoniobacteraceae bacterium | reverse complement strand
AGCTCTATGGAGTTATTTCTCATGTTTGATCGGAGCTTTTTTCAGAATATTCCTTGACGACTCTCCAGAACTTCCGATATTGATGACATCATGTTACGCGGAACACAAGCGAAGCGCAAGCTCCGATTCCCCGGAATCGTAAGGTTTGCGCAGATGCAAAAACGTTCGCGCGTTCACGTTTATCTCGTCCTCACCGGCCAGCGGCGTTCACGCAAAATCGAACGTGCCTGGCAAGAATTTCGATCTGCCGCATGAATTCTCTCACCACTACGCACACAGATGCTCTACTTCGAGCCAACGTTCACCGCGATGTTCGCAAACTGATTGACGAGGCGATTCAGGAGCGCGATCTATCGCTCAAGGAATTCACTTCTGCCATCAAGCGCGCCGCGCGCGTGGGTGCCCTACTTACCTTGATCAAGAAAGCGACGCAGCATGGGCAGTGGACCGAGGTATTGAGCGAGATCGGCATCAAGGCGCGCACGGCGGAGTATTGGATGGAAGTTGCTGCCGAGTACGAGAAAGACCCGGTGCGTGTCTGCTACCTCATCGCCAGCGGCGCGCCGATCTGTGCCGTCTGGAGAGACGAAGGACTGCAAAAGCCTTGCCTGGGCGCGCCCTACGATCCTCAGACCCGCACACTCCGGTTAAGCCGTGAGGCGGCACAGCTCTCATTCAACTTTGCGGATCAAGATAAGTATCCGCTCGTCATGCGCGAACTGATCGCCGCCCCGAACGTCGAGGATCTTCGCGAATCGACCCTGCTCAAGATCCTTGACGATCTGGAGGCCGCGAAGGCCCGCATCCAGTCCGTCCTCGAAAAACGGAACGCCATCACCCTCAACCCCGATCACCAACCATGAACGCAAACATTAAAAAGCAATTGCTGTCCCGCATTCACCGGGTGGGCGTAGAAATGATGCAATTGGACACGCTCAGCTACGTAAACCAGGTCGCCTTGCGTGAACTGAAGGATCTGCGAATCGCCCTGGAAATGGTTCGCGTAAAAATCGTGGAGATAAAGGAAGAACCATGAAGACCTCCCCCGTGCTCCATCTTAATTCCATCGAGTGGATCATCGCGGTAGATCTCGGCTACTGGTCCGCCGTGTGCCTCAGCACCGGCGCCACCGAGATGGGGCGCGGCTGCCGTTACATCTGCATCTGCCACGCGCGCGCCGTGCTGCGCGGAGCCTCGCGCCCGAAACGCCGCGCCTTCGGTGCCGCCGTGAAATCCTCCCTCGCCAGATCCATCACCTGGCGGCGCAAAATCGCCGCCTGATTCCCGACCACACCCATGAAACCAAACCAAACCATTACCCGCGAAGCCCGCGCCAGCGGCCACCTCTCCGTGCTCGCCGGATGGACCGCCGGTTGCATCGCGCTCGGCCTCGCGGTCGGCCTGCTCGCCGCCGGGCTGCCCTGGCTGGCCCTCAGCGCAGGCTGCTACGCGCTCATCATGATCGCGCTCGCCTTCGAGGCCGGACGCACCCTGAGCCTCGCCACCTTCGAGGAAGAGGATACGCAATGATTCCACCGCTCCCCGACACTAAAGACACGCGCACCATCTCGCGCATGAGGATCGATTCCAGAGAGGGCTTCACCTTTAACGCGATCAACTGCGGCTCGCTCCAGCGCATCGCGGATGCCCTGGAGATTTCCGTCAAGAGCAACACCGATCTGCTCGCGTCCCTGGAATTCCACAAGCGGCGCTGCAAGGAGCTCGACGACCGGGCGAAGGGTTTGCAACGCAGCATCATCGCCTATCGTGCGAACCTCACGCGCACCAAGGGGCGGCTCGCGATCGAAATGAAGGGAAAATCCAGATGATCGTCATGCCCGGCACAATCCGAAATCGTAAATCCTCAATCTCAAATCGCATGAACACTCTCCCGGAAATCGCTGCGGGCACCTTGCCGCCGAGCGCAGGCGGCGTCCTAAATTCGGCGGATGCACCAGGAGCCGCGCAGCGCGGGGACGGCCCTGAATCCACCGCTCCTGCGCAACCCTTCTCAACTCTCAACTCCCCAACTCTCAACTCCCCGCAACCCACCTCCCCCACCTTAATGGCCGAAGATCTCGACGCGCTCGTCACGCTCTTCCACCTCGCCCCCACCGTCTCGCCGGAAGAGATCCGCCTCTTCGCGGTCCATCACACGCTCTCCCAGCTCATCGCCCTCGGCTGGCTCAAGCTCGCCTCCGGACGCTGGACCACCGGCCTCTACGTGCCCGCCGGCGGACTCGCCGAGCGGATGGGCTTTTCCACTCCCTCTCCCCTCAACGGGGAGAGGGCCGGGGTGAGGGGTGAGAACGAAGAACCGCGCGCCTGAAAATATGAACCCTCTCCAACTCCACGCCGCCGCAACTCCTGTCCCGCGCAAGCCCGCCCGCCGCATCGTCATCCTCCGCGTGGAGACGCCGCCGACCTTCAAGGTGCGCGTGGCCGAGGAGCTCTACGATCTCACGCTCTCCGAAACGATCGATCTCAGCGACCGCGTGAACGCCGCGCTCTCGCTCCGCCGCCCGAACCACTGCGCGATCAAACGGCTGCGCGAAGTCGTGTCGTCCGGCGTCTGCGAAGTGTTCGGCGTGCGGCCCGAAGAATTGCTCCAGAAAAATCGCGGAGCGCGCCGCGTCGCCTTCGCGCGCGCCGTCGCGATGACGATGCTGCGCGAGCACTGCGGCGAGGATGGACGCCCCGCGTTTTCGCTCGGCGAAATTGGCCGCGCCTTCAACCGCGATCACGGCACCGTCCACCACGCCGTCTTCACCGTCGCCGCTGCCGAGGAGATTTATCCGAACGAAAAAACACTTGTGCAAACCGTGCGCGAGTTCATTGCCAACGCCCTGCAAAGCCCATGAACCACGAACCCACCGCCCAGGACGAACACCAGGCCGCGACCGTCGGCTGCTCGCAAAAGGATCGGCTGCTCGCGCGCCTGGCCGAGACGCCCGGCGCATGGGTGCCCATGCCCGAGCTGGCCTGCGCCATCTCTCCGAGCGGCCACGGTGTCGGCATCTGCGTCTCTCGACGCATCTACGATCTGCGCAACGACGGCCACGCCATCGAACAGATGGATGAGCACGAGGCCGGCGTGCGCAAGAGCTTCTACAAACTCACCAGCAGCGGCCTCAAGGAATGACCCCATGAAAAAACCGATTCTGAAAATCCCGCCACCGAATTCCCTCGCGGACAAATGTCCCGCCTGCGGACGCCACTCCCTGCATAAGGTGCAGCGCTACTGTCTTTCCTTCGGCTGCGGTTTCGCCGAAGACGCGCCCGCGCCGCGTCGTAAAATCGCAAATCGCAAATCCTAAATCCTAAATCGAGATCACGTCCCATGATCAAAATCGACGACAACGAAATTCATCTTCCGCTCACCCGCGAGCGTGAAACCATTTTGCCAGAGGGCGCGCCTGCCAGTGCGCCGGATGGGGACACCGGCGCGCCCCGCATCGCGCCGC
>JAYTDO010000400.1:0-3677 GCA_043735935.1 Chthoniobacteraceae bacterium | reverse complement strand
GTTGGTCGATTACGACACGTTCCGCGGCGACACCTTTCACCAGTTTACCCTGCCGGAAACGTTTGGGGGGTGGCTCTCATTCGTCCCCCGGGTCGGCGCACGGCTGACTTACTACGGGGACACGGGTCGCTACGTCGACGAGCTGCACACCTTCACGGTCGACCCGATGCTTCCCGGCGTGAGCCCATACCGCGTCACGCAGGAGCAGACGGTCCTTCGCAATGGCGGGTCCGTTTTCCGTCCGGCTTTCAATGCCGGATTCGAATCGTCCTTCAAGTTTTCCCGGGCCTTCGAGAGCGTGCAATCGCGCACGTGGGGTCTGGACGGCCTGCGCCACATCGTGCAGCCCTACATGAATTTTTCCTTCAATTACTCGGGTGAAGATCCCTCCGACATCCTGCAATTCGACCGGCTTAATCCATCGACGGAATTGCCGCCGATCGACTTCCCGCAGTTCAACAGCATCGACTCGCTCGATTCGTGGACGATCCTCCGGCTCGGCGTCCGTAATCGCCTCCAGACTCGTCGGGATAATCGGACCCTCAACTGGTTCGAGATGGATACGTTCGTGGACGTGAACTTCGATCGCCCGGATTTCGGCGCCGCCATCATGGATGACACGGGCACTTTCTCGAACCTCGTGAACCGTCTCCGCTGGACGCCGCTGCCGTGGGTTTATCTCACCCTCGATTCGCAGTTCCCGCTGTTCGATGCCGGATTCACCCAGGTGAATACGAACGTGAACTTTATGGTGAACGAAAATGTGCAGGTCAACATCGGCCACCGTTACATCGCCGATAACGACTTCTTCTTCGACTCGAACCTGCTGAACCTCGGCGGTTACGTGCGGCTGAACGACCATTGGGGCGTCAGCATCCGGGAGCTTTACGAATTTAAGGACAATGTCCTGGAAACCCAGCGTTACGAATTGCACCGCGACCTCTCGAGCTGGGTCGCGTCCCTCGGATTTATCGTTCGCGACAACCGCGGCGTAAACGACTACGGCCTTCTGCTCACCTTTACGCTGAAGGATATCCCCGGCGTCCGTCTCCCGGTTGCGCTCGATCCTGAGTCAATCACCGGCGGAGGCTCCGGAAAGAATCCGTAAGGCGAACCGCGCCTTCGTGCGGTGAGGCTGTTTGATCTCGCGGCGGAATGCGTGCCGGCTCGGTGACTTGCCTCACGGAACGATCCCCGCGCTGATCTCGGCCGTGAGAGAAAACCGACTCAGCCCAAGCTGCGGTTGACCCGCCGCCCGCGCCTGCCCTAGCTTTCACGGCCCAATGAAAATCCAGCGCGCTCTCATTTCCGTTTCAGACAAAACCGGCCTCGTCGATTTCGCACGAGCCCTCGTCGCGCTCGGCGTTGAAATCGTCTCCACGGGCGGCACGGCGGCCTTGCTCAAGAAGGAAAAAATCCAACACCTGGAGATTTCCGCATTCACCGGATTCCCCGAAATGATGGATGGCCGGGTCAAGACGCTGCACCCCAAGGTTCACGGAGGTTTGCTTTTCGTGCGGGATAACCCGGACCACGTCGCGCAGGCGGCGGAGCACGGCATCCAGCCGATCGACCTCGTGGTCGTGAACTTGTATCCGTTTGAAAAGACGATCGCGAAACCCGAGACGACTCTCGAGGAGGCGATCGAGCAGATCGACATCGGCGGCCCCTCGATGCTCCGAAGCGCCGCCAAGAACTACCGTTCCGTCACGGTCGTGGTGGATCCCGCGGATTACGCGGATGTTTTGGAAAACATGAATGCCAACGACGGAGCGACGACGCTAAAACTGCGCGAGCGATTGGGCATCAAGGTTTTCGTCACCACCTCGAAATACGACGGAGCGATCGCAAACTACCTCAACAAGGAACAGGAAACCACCTGCTCGCTGTCGCTTTCCCTGCCGATTGTCGCGCGTCTCCGTTACGGCGAGAATCCCCATCAAACCGCCGCGCTTTATGGGAACTTCGACGAGCATTTTCAAAAGCTCCACGGCAAGGAACTGTCCTACAACAACATCCTGGACATCACCGCCGCTTCCGACCTCATCGAGGAGTTCGGCGAGCCGACCGTGGCGATCCTCAAGCACACGAACCCGTGCGGAATCGGGAGCGATGCGGACCTGCGCGAGGCTTGGGACAAAGCGTTCGCGACGGATAAGCAGGCACCCTTTGGCGGGATCATCATCTGCAATCGACCGATCACCGAAGCGCTGGCCCGCGCGATTTCCGAGATTTTTTCCGAGGTCATCATTGCGCCCGATTTCGAGCCGGATGCGCGCGCGCTGCTGCAGAAAAAGAAGAATCTGCGGTTGATGAAAAAGCTGCCGCGCCCGCTGCCTACTTCCGAAGACGATGAAATGCTGATCCGAAGCGTCGCGGGCGGCGTGCTGGTCCAAAGCCGCGATGAATCGCGCGAGAGCGCGCTCGACGACAAGGTAGTCACCGCGCGAAAGCCGACGCACGATGAACTTGCGGCGATGCTCTTTGCGTGGCGGGTCGTCAAACACGTGAAGTCCAACGCCATCGTCTACGCCAGCAAAGATCGCACACTCGGGATCGGCGCCGGACAGATGTCGCGAATTGACTCGTCGCGGATCGCCATTTGGAAGGCCAAGGACGCGGGCCTTTCGCTCGTCGGCAGCGCGGTCGGCAGCGACGCATTTTTCCCATTCCCCGATGGCCTCATCGCCGCCGCAGAGGCAGGAGCCACCTGCGCGATTCAGCCGGGCGGTTCGGTAAAGGACCCCGATGTCATCGCCGCCGCGGACGAGCGGAATATGACGATGATCTGCACGGGCGTCCGGCACTTCAAACACTGAGCCGTGAAGCTCGGCGTCAACATCGATCACATCGCCACGCTGCGGCAGGCCCGATACGCGGCCACGCCGCAGGCGCACAATGTGGAGCCGGATATCGTTTCTGCGGCGGCGGTGTGTGAACGCGCGGGTGCCAGTGGCATCACCGTTCACTTGCGCGCTGACCGGCGTCACATCCAGGATCGCGATGTCGAGCGGCTCCGAGCTTCCATCAATACCAAGCTCAATCTCGAAATGGGAAACACCGCCGAAATCGTGGACTTCGCGCTAAAAGTCCTCCCGGAGGAAGTATGTCTGGTTCCCGAGAATCGCCAGGAGATCACCACGGAAGGTGGACTCGACGCCGCCGGGCAGCGCCGCGCGCTTGAGCCGACCATCAAGCGGCTGCAGAGCGCGGGCATTCGGGTCAGCCTATTCATCGAGCCCGCACCGGATCAGATCGAAGCGGCCGCCGCGCTCCGCGTGGAAATCGTGGAACTGCACACGGGCGCCTTTGCCAATGCCCAGGGATCGTTGCGCGCTGGCGAACTCAAGCGGCTCCGAATGGCCGTTGAGCACGCCCGCGGATTTAATCTCCAGGTCAATGCCGGGCACGGCATCAACTACACCAACATCAAGGAGATCGTGGAGATTCCCCACCTCGCGGAATTGAACATCGGACACTCAATCGTGGCGCGCTCCTTCTTCACGGGACTCGAGTCCGCGGTGGCGGAAATGCTCGCAATGATGGATCGCGCAGACGCATGAAAATCATCGGGATCGGGGTGGACATCGTTGACGTCGCCCGCGCCGGCAACGATAGGCGAGATCCAGGCCTGGGACCTCAAGACCGGAAAACAGGTCTGGACCCACAAATTTCCC
>JAYTDO010000399.1:0-6177 GCA_043735935.1 Chthoniobacteraceae bacterium | reverse complement strand
GATTTCGCGCTGGCAACCGCAAACGCCCGGCGCTCAGTGGCGGCCGAGCAAACCGCCGATGTGCTTCCACAAGCCCGCGTCGGATTGGAGCAGGCCCGCCTGCCACGCGGCGATTTCGTTTTGCAGCGCGTGGACGGAGCCGGGCCGATCCGCTGGCCTCAGGCTGAGGGCCTTCATGGCGAGCGCTGCGAGAGGCTCGGGTACATGGCCGCGGGGGCAATGTGGAAGCGGCGTTTTTACACGCGTGGCGGCGGGATCGATATCTCCGCTGAGGATGAAGGCGATCAGGGCGGCTTCGCTGCTTTCCGGTAACGGCGTGTGGAGGGTGAGCAGCATATAAAGGATGCCGCCTAGCGCGTAGACGTCGGTTCGAGGTGAAAAGCTTTCCGATCCGTCTGCCTGCTCCGGAGCGGAATAGGCTGTGGTGTAGGAGGGTCCGTCGGCCGGAGCGGCGTGGACCGGCTGCGGGAATGGCGCGCCGTCCTCATTGACGGCAAGGATGCCTGCGAAGTTCCAGTTCACCACGAAGACTTCGCCGTGCCGCCCGACGGTGATGGCGTCCGGTCGCAGCCCGCAGTGGACGACGCCGCGCGAGTGCGCGAAGGCGACGGCGTCGCAGACCTTTTGAAAGACGGCGAGCAGGGCAGGGAGGTGATAGCGCGCCAGAGTCCGCGGCTCGCCGGTCGTTAGGTTTTCGAGAATGGTCGAGAGCGATTCACCTTCGACGAATCGGGTGGTGAAATAGAGCTGGCTCTGCTCGTCCAGATTCAGCTCGTAGATCGGGAGGATGTTCGGGTGCTGGAGTTGGCTGGTGAGTTGGGCTTCCCGGATGAAGCGCAGCACTTGCGGAGCATTGGTCTGGCATTCGGGGCGCATGACCTTGATGGCGATGTCTCGCGCGAGCGATGTGTCGTAGGCCTCGAAGATGGTGCTGGTGCTGCCTTGGACGACGGATTCGCCGAGGTTGTAGCGGTGTTGGCGGAGGAAACCCTCGGGCAGGTTTTCAAATACGGTCGCCGGGAGGCTGGCTCGCTGAAAGCTGAGCGTTGTGCGGCCGATCTCTATAGTACTCTCAAGGCCGACCGGAGTGAGGCCGTTGGCGGGCTTCGCATCGACGAGGGTGCCGTTCGCGCTACCGAGGTCCTCGATGAAAAATTCCGTTTCGGAGATGATCGTCAGCCGCGCATGCGTCGACGAGACGGATGGTTCATCGACGACGATCTCGTTTTTGTATTCGTGTCCGATCACGTAACGACCGCGCCGGATCACGCAACGGGCGAGCTGGCGGCCCGTGGAGTCGCGGACGACGGCTTCGAGGTGACGGCGGGACGAATGGAGCATTTTCGTCCGGGTATGAAGCAGACCGCGAACCACGGAAAGCGTCTTCCCTGGATTGTGCGCTCGCTCGTGTCGGCCAGATGAAGAAGGCAGGGGTCACCCGCGGCGGAAGGGGGCGCGGATGAATTTTTCAGTGATGAGCTTTGACATCGCGGAGGCCCGCCCTTTACTAACCCACTTCATGCGAGTCTGACCGTGCTCCGAAGCGGCGGACCGGCTTTTCCGACAACCCGATTTTTACTACCCTCCCAGTGGCACAGAACGACGACTACATCATCGAGATCCTGATCGAAACGAGCCTCGTCACGAAATCCCAAGTGGAGCGGTCGAGGGCTGATCGGAAGGGGAATGACACGGTGATCGATACGCTCATCGCTCAGGGCGCACTGACGCAGGAGGACGTCACCCGGGCACTCGCAGCACACTCGGCGATGGATTTTGTCGACCTGGCGCAGATGGCGGTCGCGGAAAGTGTCATCTCGATGGTGCCGCGGGATGTCGCAAAGCGCTTTAAGGCGGTGCCGATCGCGGAGTCGGATACGGGTCTGATGATCGCCGTGAGCGATCCGCTGAACTTCGATGTTTTCGACAGCCTTCAGCATCTGATTCCGCACCAGCTTGAGTTCGTCTGCGCCACGCCGGATTCGATCCAGACCGCGTTGCGGAAGTATTACGGCACGGCGGAAGAAGCGATCGACGACCTCGGTGGTGGCGTTGCCGACATCCATTTTGGAGGTGAAGGTTCGGGCGCCGAGGGCGATTCCGTCGACGCGCCGATCATCAAGATGGTGACGATGATGTTGCTCGAAGCCTACAATATGCGGGCGAGCGACATTCACCTCGAGCCGATGGAAAAACGCTTCCGGGTGCGTTTCCGGGTGGACGGTGTGCTCATCGAGATGAACAACCCGCCGAAAAAGCTCCAGTCGGCGATCATCTCTCGTTTGAAGATCATGACGGGCTCGATGTCCATCGCTGAGAAGCGCCTCCCGCAGGATGGGCGCATTCAGGTGAAGATGGGCAAGAAGTCGATCGATTTGCGCGTATCGACCGTGCCGACCAATCACGGCGAATCGATCGTCATGCGTATCCTGGACAAGACTGCGCTTCAGCTCGGTCTTCCGCAGCTCGGTTTCCTTTCGGACGACCAGGAGATTTTCGAGCGTCTCATCACCCTGCCGGATGGCATCCTGCTCGTCACCGGGCCTACTGGATCCGGGAAAACGACCACGCTTTACGGTTGTCTGCATTACATCAACAAGCCGGACAAAAAGCTCATCACCGTCGAAGACCCGGTGGAGTATCAGATGAGTGGTATCAATCAGGTCCAGGTCAATACGGACATCGGAATGACCTTCCCGGCCGCGCTCCGCTCCATCCTGCGTCAGGCGCCGAACATCATCATGATCGGTGAGATCCGCGACGTCGATACGGCGAATATCGCCATCAATGCGTCCCTCACGGGTCACCTCGTTTTTTCCACGCTACATACGAACGATGCGCCGGGCGCCGTCGCGCGTCTGGTCGACATCGGAGTCCAGCCGTTTCTCGTTTCCTCCGCCGTCCGCGCGATCGTCGCGCAGCGTCTCGTGCGCAAGGTGTGTCCAAACTGCCGTCAGCCATATGAATTGACTCCGGCGGAAATGAGCGCGCTCGGGCTCGATTATTCGCAGATGGAAGGCTCGCAGGTGATGAAGGGCGCCGGCTGCGACAATTGCAAGCATCTCGGCTACAAGGGTCGAATGGGTATCTTCGAAATCTTCCTCATCGACGACGAAGTGCGCCACATGATCAACAACAAGGCGTCCACCGTTGAACTCCGCAAACGCGCACGGGAAATGGGAATGAGGACGCTCCGCGAGGACGGCATCCGCAAGGTGCTCTCCGGTCTCACGACGCCAGAGGAAGTCATTGGCGTCACGATGTCCGACTCGGATTAAACGCCGGGCGCCACCATGTCGCTTTTCGATTTCCGCAAACCAACCCCGCCTCCGCCGCCTTCAACGGGGGCAATGGTTCCTGAATCTCTCCCAGTCGAGGGTGTCCCTCGCAGTGCCACGACTCCGATGGAGGACCTGCTCCGGCTCGTCGTGGAGGAAGGGGCCTCGGATCTGCACATCGCCGTCGGTGCACCACCTGCCGTTCGTTTGCGCGGGCAACTCGTAAAGCTCGAGCTTCGCCCGCTGACCGCCGAAGATACCGAGACGCTCGCTCGCGCGATTACCAGCGAGAGCAATATGCAGAAGGTCAACGAGGAAGGCAGCGTGGACTTCGGCTTTTCGTTCCGCGGCAGCAACCGTTTTCGTGTGAGCGTTTACCGGCAAAAGGGATCCATCGCCATCGCCCTGCGGCTTATTCCCCGCACGCTTCTCACCCTGGACGAAATTGGGTTTCCGCCGATCGTCCGCGAACTCCTCACTCTGCCGCGAGGGCTGATCCTCGTTACCGGGCCCACGGGGTCCGGAAAATCGACCACGCTTGCGTCGATGCTGAACGTCATCAACGAGACGACCCAGAATCACATCATGACGGTCGAGGACCCGATCGAATACTTCCACGATCACAAGCGCGGCCTCGTCAACCAGCGCGAAATCGGGGTCGACGTCCCCTCGTTCCCCGAGGGCCTTCGCCGCGCTTTGCGGCAGGATCCAGACGTGATTCTGATCGGTGAAATGCGCGATCTTGCGACAATGGAGACCGCCATCACCGCCGCGGAAACGGGTCACCTTGTCTTTTCCACTCTCCACACCACGGGTGCCGCGCGCACAGTCGATCGTGTCGTCGACGCCTTCCCGGAAGACAAGCAGGAGATGATCCGCACACAGCTTTCCACCAACCTCAAGGCCGTCATCTCCCAGCTTCTCCTCCCGCGGATCGACGGGAAAGGCCGTGTCGCCGCATTCGAGATCATGGTCAACACGCCGTCGATCGCTGCGCTCATCCGCGACAACAAGACCTTCCGTATTCCGAACGACATCCTCACCGGATCGAAGTTTGGCATGGTCTCGCTCGAAGCCTCCCTGGTGGATCTTTACCTGCGCGGATTCATCACGCAGGAGCAGGTCATCTCGAAGGCGCAGGATCCGCAGTCCGCGCTCCAACTCATCGGCGAGCGGTCTCCGGGCAAACGCTAGTTCGCCGAGCCTTGCAAGGTCCGTGGCAGAGGTTGGGCCACTTGGGCGATTCGCGCTTGGTGATTGAGAAAACTGTCGGCGATCAGCGTATGCATCGCGGATACGCCTCCCAGGAGGCGCAGCAGTAGCGTCTCGAGCCCAGCCGCCTGTGGAGGGCGCGATTCTGAAGGTTTGGTGCCGACGCTGTCGTCGTCGCGCGGTTCCCGTACGTAAACGTCCCATTCAATCCCTTTCAATCGGGCCACCATCTCCTCGACCGCCGCGAGAGCCGCCGCGGAACTCGTCATCTCAGGGACGATCGACTCGCGTAGGAGTGCGGCGCAGCGAGTCAGGCATCGTAGGACGGAGCGGGGCACCTCCGGATGCTGCCATAGCAGCTCCAGCACGTTGCGCGGCTCGGCCCTCATTTGAAAAATGCGCCGGTAGGAATCCCGGGTGCCGAGCAGTCGCAGAAAAGCGCTCAACTCGATCTCCGTCGCCTGCATCGCCGTCGCGCGATCTTCGGCAGCGGGCGCGAGAGCGCGCGTGATTGAGACCGCCGAGTTCGCCGTGATCACGGCCCGCTCGATCATTTGCCCGATCTCGCAAAAGCGCCACCCGTCGTCCGCCAGCATCGTGTTTGAGCAGACGGCGAAGAATTGTGGGATGAGCTGGGTCGCCAGATCCGCAGTGCGCCGAGTCACGCGCGCCGCCTCGGTCTCCGCGAGGTCCTCGCGGAAGCGGGTCTTTTGAAAGCGGGTCCGCAGATTGGTGATCGTCGCCCACGATTCGGGGCTGAGGCTATCCTGCACGGACTCGGCGTTGAACATCGCACGAAGGAAAGTGTTCACCACCGAGCCTTCCTCCGGCGACAACATCAGCCGGTAGCGATCCCGCCGCGTGGTAATGCTCCGCCTGCTGGTCCCGGCGGATTTTTCAAGCGGCGGCAGCAGCCGATTCCACATCGGCCGGTAAAGTCGGCGTTCGGCGTTGTTCAATTCTTCGGTTTCCAGCGTCTCGATGACGTTGATGAGATACGCTTGGTGATGTGCACGCTCGAGGTAGCGGCCCATCCAGTAAAACGACTCCGCGACCCGGCTCGTCACCTGCCGTGGCGGCAGCGCCAGAGCCGGCGCGCGATTGGCGGAGCTGGCGAGCAGCGGCTCGGCCTCCGGGGCGGCGAGCACCCATGAGTCTTTGCTCGTCCAGCCAAACCCAAAATCCTCCGCCCCATTCATATCCGAAAACACCCGCGTGAGCGCACCGGGAATCACCTCAAACTTCGCCGCCGAGCGCACGGCAAACACGAGGTGATCCTGCTCGTGCTCGACCTGCCGACCCTTTTCAAAACACACCGTCGTTGCGCCTTCATCGCGCGGCTGGGCGACGAAGAGTCCCGGTTCCCGGCGGATTTCAGTCCTCAGACTTTGCTCATCTTTTGGCGCGACGCGCTCCCACGAGCCGCTCGTATTTTCCCGGAGAATCGGGCGGATGCGATATTTGGCCAGATCCTCGAGCACCATTTCACGCTGATCGATGTCGCCGAGCCAGAACGTGGGAACGGTGGGGAGAATCGGCGCCTCGCCGAGGTAAAAACGGATGATTTGCGGTGCAAACGCCAAGAGGCTGCGATCGTCGGCGAGCTGGGACCCCACAGCATTGACGAGCGCCACGGTGCCTTTGCGAAGGCAGTGGACCAAGCCCGGCACGCCGAGCGCCGAGTCCC
>JAYTDO010000398.1:0-6827 GCA_043735935.1 Chthoniobacteraceae bacterium | reverse complement strand
AAAAGCCGCAGCACGCGGATATGCTCCCGCGTGCGCTCGCCGCCGTATTCGCCTTCCAGCCTGCGGCGCAGCAGCGCGAAGCTCTCCGGCAACGTCCAGCCCCGCGGCGGCCGCGCCTGATCCAGCGCCCGAGGCTTGCTCTCCAGCAGCGCCGGGTAATGCAGCGGCTCGAAGCGCACCAACTCCTGCTCCCAAAGGCCCCAGCGTCTTCCTCGCTCTTGGCGCGTGCTACTGGTAACCCGGCGGCTCGCTGTGCTGCAGGGTCTTCCAGTGCAGGCCGGTCTCGCGCTGCAACTGCCGACGGCTAACTCCTTCGACCAGCACGCGCCAGCGGATCTCGGTCCATTGCTCCATATCAGTATACATCCTCCATAGTTAATTTGGAGGCGCCGCACTTTCCGAGCACCGCACCCCAAGGTTCCACCCGCCGCAGTTGTCATCCGCGGGTTACACCTCGACCCGCCGGAGCCAAAGGCGGATGGCAAGCGCAAACACGCTCAACTATAAACGATCAGCCGCTGAGGGAGGTGCGCGAGCAGGTTGTGATTGCGGATCTTAGACAGCGTCGTAGGCGTGAGTTCCTGGCCTTCAGCAATGAGTAGGAGGCCCGCGGGGCTGTAGATGCCTTTCGCGAGATGCATCCCGGCACGCAGTTCACCGAGCGTGACTTCGCGAAGCTGCCTGGGGAGATCATGCGATTGCGTGGCGTTGAAAAACAGGCGCACCGCGTTGGGATCGAATGCCGCGCCCGACTGCTTCACGATGTATGCGCTCGCCTGATCTTTCGGCAATCCCGTTTCCACGAAAGCGACGGCGACGGCGAGGCAGCGAGCGGTCCACGGGATCGTCTCTCCCGAGAGCGCGTCGGGATAACCTTTCCCGTCGAAGCGTTCGTGGTGACCGCGGATGGTGGCGCCGACGGCGGTGAGCCGATCGACGAAAGCAGCGAGCGTCTGGCCGTAATTTGGATGCTGGTGAATCATCGCCCACTCTTCCGCCGCAAGGTCAGATGGATGGTGGAAAAGCTTGTGCAGCACCTCGCGTTTTACGCCGACAAGGCCGATGTCGTGCAGCCACGCGCCGGTCATAAGGACGTGTTTTTCCTCCGCGGTGAGTTCGTCGGACTCGGACATTTTCCGGCAGATCTCGACGACCGCTTTGGTCCGCGTGCCGAGGAGTGGATAGAAGGTATTGATGATGCGGTGGCAGAGCCCGAGGGAGTGCTCGAAATTTTCCGTGAGCGCCTCATTGGATTCGTCGAGCTGCTCTCTCTGCGCCGTGAGCTGTGCGACTTTCACACGCAAGATTGCGTTCGTTGCGGCGAGTTCCGAGTTTAGCGCGAGCATGTCGGCCCGGAGCTTTTCATTGTCGCAGAGGATTTGATGGCGCTGCACGGCATTACCGACCGTCGCGAGCATCTCGGCGCGCGCCCACGGCTTGGCGAGGAAACGGAAAATTTCCCCTTGATTGATGGCACCCACAAGAGTGTCGAGCGCGAGGACGCCGGTGATGAGGACGCGCGACGCGTTCGGCTGGATGTCACGGACCTTAGCGAGGAGATCGAGGCCGGTCATTTGCGGCATGTTGTAATCGGAGATCACCGTGGCGAACTCGCGCTGCTGCAGCGCGGCGAGCGCCGCGGCAGGATTCACGCAGGAAGTCACCTGGTAGCCTTCCCACTTGAGTTGCTCGCCGAGGATCTCGAGGATTTCAGGGTCGTCGTCCACCAGGAGAATGGCAGCTTCTGGCTTTGTGGAAATCATGCGTCAACCGTGCGCGTGGAAGGCCTGTGGCCGGCGCGAGTCCGGTCCGTAAGATGAATTCAAACCACGCAGCCGTTGGCGCACCAAGTCGAGATTCTGCCGTTCTGCGCGGGTCTCACGGAGCATTACCGCAAGGCGCTGTTCACTCGCTGTTTCCAGCGTTGTGAGTGCATCGAGGCGGGTGGAAAGCACCGTGTTCCGCCGGTCAATCCCGACTTTCGCGGCCAATCCGCAAAGTTCCTCGAAGAGCGCAGGTTTTCCGGATTGCAGTTTGTCTACTGCATCGAAATCCCGCGCGTGGATTGCTACGGATTCGTCCTGCGTCAGCCGCTCGTAATCGGTGAACAACCGCCAGAAGCGCTGCTCGAGTTTCGTGCTCACGCAACGACCGGTGCGGACTGCTGGAGCATTTTGGCCCACGCGTCGCGGATTTCACCGAGCAGCCGCTCAACGTTCCCGATTGGCGCGGCGTCCTTCGCGAGATTCGCGGTCTGGAGTTGATCGAGCATAAAATCGTAAAGCGCGAACATCGTATTCGCAAACTCGCCGCCCAACTTCAGATCAAGGCTGCATTGCAACTCGCGGAGAATCTTCTGCGCCTTGATGAGATTGTTGTGAATCTGTTCGTTGCGCGCGGACAGATTCTCGACACTAAACCCATGCGCCGCCGTGGCCAGGAAGCGGATGGCGCCGTCGAAAAGCATCAGCACAAGATGACCCGGAGTGGCGGTCGAGACGGCCACCGACTTGTATGAGCGGGCAGATTGGGAAAGTTGCATTTTCGTTTACTTTGCACGCTTCGCATCGTTCACGAAAATCTCCGCGAGCTTCCCGAGAATATCGTCTGACGGGTAATTCGGGTCGGCTGCGAGCGCCTTGCCACGTTCCACTTCCGTGGCTCGTAGTTCGGGCTCGTTGCGCAGGGCTTCCATGAGGCGTTGGTTTTTTGTGCTTTGCAGCGGTTCTTTGGGCGTTGAGGCCTGAGCTGGTTTGGCGGGCTGCGGTTTCGACTTGGCCGGCAGGGACACGCTTTCGGATTTCAGGGGCTGTATATTCATCGCTCTAGGTAATTATCGGTCGGGACTGGAAGAAGCTTTAGCGGAAAATGCATCCTGAGCCTGCAAACTTCCGTAGGTTTCGTTCGCGACGTATTTCGCAAACCGGCCGGGGCTCAGGAGAATGCTGCCTCCATCGCCGGTCAACGGCTGATGCTCATTGCTGTATTGGAGCTGGAATTTTTTCGCGGCCGCCGCGACGTAAGCGTTGCCGGTGTCGTAGATGTAGTCGAAGGCCCAGCGAATCTGCCCGGTGGCGACATCGATCAATTTCGCACGGACGCCCATCGAGAGAGGGCGATAGGGCGAGAAGCTCGTGAGATCGGTGAAGATGACGCCTTCCACGGCAAAGCGCGCCCGGAGACGTGCGAGCGCTTCCGCCGGAAGCACCTCCACGGATGAAAGCTGCCGCTCTCCGCAAATCGATTCCATTTGCGCGCGCGTTACTGGCACGACTTCGAAAACGGCTTTTTTGGTCAGTTCGGCACTGAACGCGGCATCCACATCGCGCAGGTATTCGCCGGACAGGTTCTCATTCCACAGCGGCAGAAGCGCCACGCGACGCATCGGCGCGCCTTCGGCTGCTCGCGCAAAATAATTCTGCGGCAGTGGTGGAGCCGGAGCGGCCGCATGGCGCGCCGTGATACAGGCGCTAAAAAGCAGACACACCAGCGCGCCTGCCGGCGCGAGGAAAAGACTCGACCTGCTCATTTTTTCGAACTGATCCCGAACGCGTTGTTCAGCGCGGTGAGCTGGTTTTGGAGGTCCGACTGCGCGGACTCCATCCGGATGAAACTGGCCTCCAGCAGGGCTTGTTGCTGCGCGAGTCGCCGATCCATCGTAGTGATTTGCTGGTCGATGCTCGTGGACTGCTTCGCCAACGAAGTGGTCTGCGTGGTCAGCGTTCCGCTCGATCCGGTGATCCGCGTGAGGAAGCTGTCGAGGCGTTTCGCCAGCCCGTCCGTGGTGTCGCTGAACAGCGTCTTCACCGCTTCGCCATTGTCGCGCAGGCCCGCTTCGAGTTTGCCGCTGTCTTTGATCTCCAGATTGGAGGTGCCGCTCACGAAATCGATGCCGAGGCTTTCGAGCCGCTGAATCGAGCCGGTCAGTCCCGGCACTGCAGCGAAAACTTTGTTGCGAAGCTGCTTGGCGATGTCGGTGATCTCGTGATTACCCGCGAACAATGCGGCGGTGACTTTACCATCCGTGCCGGCACTCGTTTTCGTCACTCGTTCGATGTAGGCCTGCACCGCGTTGAACTTCGCGATGAAGTCTCCGATCTTGGCCTTCGATCCCGCGGTATCTCCGCCGACGGTGATGCTTTCGGTGGTCTCCGAAGTCGCAGAGATGGACAGCCCCGCGATGCCGGTGACGGATTCGCCGAACGTGTTTGTCGTGCTGGTGATCGACGGCCCACCATCAATGTTGAACTGCGCGTTTTTACCCCGCACCAGCGCCGCACCGCCGCCGAGCCCAAGTGCTTCGAGCAGTCCGCCCGCGCCTTCGCTGACAGAGATTCCGACATCCCCGGCAGTCTTGTTGGTGAGCGAAAATCGGTCATTTGCCCGATCAAAACTCGCGGTGACGCCGGCGGCCGATCCGGTGATGCGCGCCATCACCGTCTGGACGCTGTCGGTGTTCACATTGAAGGCAATGGCGATTCCGTTGATCGAGAAGCTACCGTTGCCAGCCCCGTCCAAGCCGGAGACCGAGTTGCGCAGATTCGCATTCGCGATCGCCGCGCTGATGCTGACGACGCCGAGCGCCTTGGGCGCCAGCACGTCACCGGTACCGTTGTTGTAAAGCTGGAGTGCGCCGAGGAAATTGCTCGTGTCATTGGCGCTGCCAAGGACGATCTCGCTCACGCTACTGAGACGCACTTTGTCCGTCGCCGGATCGTAGCTCGCGCTGACTGCACCGCCGGTTTTAGTCGCGATCTGCTCAAAGACATCCTGGAGCGAGTCCGTGACCGCCACCGTGATCCGCGCGCCGTTGACGGTGAAATCGCCAGCCGTCACCGCAGTGCCGATCGGCAGGGTCGCGATCGTCAGGCCACTGACATTCGCCGACGCGCTCAACCTGTTACCGGCATCCGCGACGCCCGCCCGTTGAGCTTTGGTCGCGAGTTGCGTTACTTGGACTTGGTAAGTGCCGGATTCCGTCCCGGCCGCGGCGCTGGCGTTCCAAGTGCTGCTGGCGTTGGCAATCTTTGCATTACGCACGGCGAAGACGTCGCTGCTATCGCCCTTGAGCGATCCGAGCGCGGTCTGCAGGTCAGTGAGGCTGGTCTTCAGCGTTTCGAGTACGCCGGATTTCTGCGTGCTGGCTGCTTTTTCGGCACGCAACTTGTCCTGAGGGAGGCGTTCAGCTGCCATCAGTTTGTCCACGAGCGACCGCCAATCGAGACCCGAAGCCAGACCTGTTAATTGTATTCCTGCCATATAAATCAGTCCAACTTTAGCAGGTAGTGTGCCGATCTTCCCCGATGCTCGACGTAATATTCCGGGGCGGCCTGGATTCCATATGGGAGCCTTTGCAAAGGCCCCCCCGGACATGCAAATCCCCCGCCGGATTTTCATCACGCGAACGATTTTTCCAAAAACCCGCTAAAGCCTCGGCGATCCCTGCCGAATACCTCCGTGTCGAGCAAGTGACTCGATCGGTGAGGTCAAACACCGAATCCAAAATGGCCCGTCGCGACACGGAAGTCGTAACTCATCAAGGAAGATAACATGTCACTAATCATCAATACGAACACCGCAGCCACTAACGCCGCGGCCAACCTCAACACCAACAACGCCATGCTGCAGAAGAGCCTCGCCCGGCTTTCCAGCGGCTCCAAAATCACCAGCCCTGCCGACGATGCCGGCGGCCTGGCTGTCTCGATGCGGATGGAAGCGGCCATCCGGCGCACCGATGCGACCTCGACCTCCCTCGCCAATGCCGTCTCCTTCCTGCAAGTGCAGGACGGCGGGCTGAAAACCGCGGGCAAAGTCCTCGAACGCGTCGCTGAGCTCAAAACGCTCTCCACCGACGTCACCAAGAGCGCAACCGACGTCGCCAACTACGATAAGGAATTCACCGCGCTCCGGGCGGAACTCTCCGGCCTCGGCAGCGGCAATTTCAACGGCGTGGCACTCTTCGGCAACACATCGATCAACGCCATCACCTCCGAAGATGGCACCCAGAGCATGTCCATCACGCAGTCGGACTTCGCCGGCAACGTCTCGATCATCACCGGCGCAGCCAGCCTCGCCGGGATCTCCGTCCAGGACGTCACCGACGCCATCACCGGCACGGCCACCGCACGTGCCCAAAATGGCGCCGAGGCAAGTCGGCTCGGTTTCTCGATGGAGATGCTCTCCACCAACCGCACCAACCTCGAAGCTGCCAACAGCCGCATCGTGGACGTGGACGTCGCCGTTGAATCGACCCGCCTCGCCCGCAACAACATCCTCGTCCAGGCCGGCTCCGCCATGCTCGCGCAGGCCAACTCCAGCAGCCAGGCCGCCCTCAGGCTCCTGCAAAACTAAGAACCCGCGGCGATCGCGCGCAATTCATATAAAGCCCTCCTTTCAACGGGAGGGCTTTTTATGCGTTTACCCGTCCGCAGTCGGAGCGGACATCCGTCCAAAGGAGGCGCCCTTTCGAAGAGCGTGTCCGCCCCCGAGAAGAGCGTGTTCATCCTCAGGAAGAGCGTCTCACCCTCTCAAAAGAGCCGGAGTCCCGTGAAAAAGACCCCGTCTCTCCTCGGGAACATCGTTTCCCCCTCTGAAAAGAGCCCGTGCCCCGTTAAAAAGACCCCATCCGTCCTCGGGAAGAGCGTGTCAGGCCCAAAGAAGAGCGTGTGAGACGCCAAAACGAGACGGAACCCCATACGCGTCGAGGCACTTACATCGATGCACAAAAAGCCACACCTCACGGATTGAGCCAACTCCCGCCGCCACATCTCCACCCGTAAGGAACGCTCGCCGAGCGTTCCAAAACCCCCCGGACACCCCCGCCGTCA
>JAYTDO010000397.1:0-5213 GCA_043735935.1 Chthoniobacteraceae bacterium | reverse complement strand
AAGAACAGGATCTCCTTGTCGCCGTTCTGGTACGTGACCTCGAGGAACCGGTTGGCGTCGTCGGTGGCGTACATGGCGTCGACGGCGATGTCGATCATGTGCGCGACCGCGGCGGCGGCGTCGCCGTCGAAGTGCTTGGTCTCGTCTTCAGCGATCGGCAGCGTGGGCACGAGGTACCGCGCGTAGATCTGCTTCGCCGACTCTTCGTTCGGGCGCTCGATCTTGATCTTCACGTCGAGCCGGCCCGGCCGCAGGATTGCGGGGTCGATGAGATCTTCACGGTTGGACGCGCCGATCACGATGACGTTCTTCAGCGCCTCAACGCCGTCGATCTCGGCGAGGAGTTGCGGGACGATGGTGGATTCCATGTCCGAGCTGATCCCGGTGCCACGGGTGCGGAAGAGCGAGTCCATCTCGTCGAAGAACACGATGACGGGCACACCCTCCTCCGCCTTCTCCCGGGCCCGCTGGAACACGAGGCGGATCTGGTGAGATCGCAGACTTCGCTGATCCAGACCGCGGGACGTGCGGCGCGGCATGTGAATGGGGAGGTGTATCTTTTCGCGGATGTGGTGACGCGCTCGATGGAGGCGCTGATGGCGATCACGGAATACCGGCGTGGGAAACAGATCGAATACAACGAGAAGCACGGAATCACGCCTAGGAGCGTGCAGCGTGCGGTACAGGAAAGTTTGCATACGATCCTGCGGGCGCGGGAGATCGAGGAGTCGGTCGTGCGAGAAGGGGGAGGGGACTTTTCGCTCTCGGAGACGCTGCGGGAGTTGGAGCAGGAGATGGTGATCGCGGCGGCGAATCTGGAATACGAGAAGGCCGCGCTGCTGAGGGATCAGATCATGGAATTGAAGAACGGCGCCGGCATTTCCAAGATCGAGCCGAAGCGGAGACCGGTGACGTACGGAAAAGGGAAGCGACCGAAAGCGCGTTCGTGAGGCACGCCTTCCGCTTTTCACGTTGGTCGATGATGAATCCGCTCCACGTTGCCGTTCCGTTGTTGTTGTCGCTCACGTCGATCGTCGGCGCGCAGGAGAATGTGGGCGGATTGCCGGAGTTGTCCTTTGCGCAACTTTCCGACCGGAATCTCGCGGCTCTGGGCCAGGCCGCGCTGAGTGTGCGGGCGAACGATTGGAAGCACGCGGAGACGAAGAATTTCGTCTATCATTTTTACCACAGTTTCGTTGCGACGCCGGTGTCGGTGGAGGCGGAATATTATTACGGCGTCGTGGCGAAGGAACTGGAAAAGGATACGACGCAATGGGAGCGGAAGTGCCATATTTTCATCTTCGAGAAACCCGAGGAATGGGCTGAGTTTCAGAAGAAGGGAGCGCTCGATCCCTGGACTGGCGGGCTGCATTCGCAGGGCGAACTGTTCATCCAGCGCGACCCGAGTTTTAAGTTTAAGGACAACACGCTCGGGCACGAGATCACGCATTTGGTGGTGCATCGGTTTTTTGGAAACGGGGTGCCGCTCTGGCTCAACGAGGGATACGCCGAATACGCGTCGATGCGGGGTTATGCGGCTTTCCAGCGGGCTCGCGGATATTTGGCCAAGCCGAGATCGCGTTCGGTGGATCCCGGACAGATGATCCCGCTCGCGACGATGACTGCGCAGGTCGCCTATCCGCAGGATGTGACGCAGGTCGCGCCGTTTTACGCGCAGTCGGAGCGGTTGGTTCGTTTTTTGAGCGCGGCCGACAAGAGGGGCTTCGGCGTATTTTTCGAGGCGCTGAGCAAGGGGAATCGTTTCGAGTCTGCGCTCGGAAAAGGGTTCGGTCCGCGTTTTTCGAGCTTGGACGCGTTGGAGGTGGAGTTTAAGGCATACGCGTCTAAGGATCATGACGCTGCCCCGAACTAGCCTTTCATTTTTCAACCTCACCACGGGCGTGCCGACGGGCTCTGACGTCCATGGTGGCAACCGCCAGCCTCGATAGTGGCGGCCGCAAAAGCGAAAGGACAGATCAGGGCCGTCGTCGGTTCCGACGAATCGGAAGTGAAGCGCGCTGCCAAAGCGTTGGCAGGTGAAATGATGCCCGCGGGCGGGGCGGATTTTGGAGCGGACATCATTGATGGCGCGGCGGATTACGCCGATCACGCGGTGACGAAGGTGCACCAGACGATCGAGGCGCTGCTCACGTTTCCGTTCTTCGGAGGGGAAAAGCTCGTCTGGCTGAAGAATGCGAATTTTCTCGGAGACACCCAGACAGGAAAAGCGCAGAGCGTCCTTGATGCCCTGGATAAGCTCGCCGCGACGCTCGCTGGCGGCATTCCGGCGAGCGCCCGGTTTCTGATCAGTGCGACGGAGACCGACAAACGGCGAACGTTTTACAAGAACCTTCAAAAGGTCGCGGCGATCGAGGTCTTCGACCGGATCGATGCGACTAAAGCGGGATGGGAGGAGGCGGCGGCGGAAATTGTGCTCGGCCTGGCCAGGACGCGCGGACTTCAGTTTGAACGGGAAGCGCTTGAGTTGTTTACGCTCCTTACCGGAGGCGACCGTCGGGTGATCGAGAGTGAACTCGAAAAGATCGATCTTTTCCTCGGGGAAAAGAAACGCGAGGTGCAGGCGGAGAATGTGCGCCTGCTCGTTCCGATGTCGCGAGCCGGGGTCGTCTTTGAACTCAGCAACGCCATCGCGGAGCGCAACCTGCCGCGAGCGCTGGCGCTTCTTGATCAACTTCTTTTTCAGGGCGAGAAGGCGGTCGGGATCATGATGGTTGCGATCATTCCCACGGTGCGAAACCTACTATTGGTCAAAGATTTGATGGCCAGGCACAAGCTTCAGGCTCCCGCACAGCCGTTCTATTTCGGCAAAACGCTTGACCGATTGCCGGAGGAGGCGCTCGCCCATATGCCACGGAAAAAGGACGGATCACTCAATTCGTATCCGCTCGGAGTCGCGGCGTCCCACGTTCGTCGTTATAAAATGGCAGAATTGAGAGCCGCCATCGTCGCGTGTTTGGCGACGAATGTTCAGATCGTTACGAGTGGAATGGACGCCAAAACTGCATTGAGCCAACTTTTAGTGAAGATTATCGCGCCGGTTGGATCGGCGTAATGGGTCGGCTCGGGGCTCAGGATCTAACGAGTACAAACGACCCACGTAGACAATTCAGTTTTGAATAAAATGCTTCTAATAAGCATTTTATGCTGTTTGTATTGCGCCGATCAGGCCGGGCGTTTTTGTCAGGAGTTTTACTAATAGAGAAGTAAAACTTATGAAGGTGATAAAAAAGTGAATTTTATACGATAAGTGAAATTCTTTAATAAAATGCTTTTTTTTGTTGCGCGCCTCATGCGTGTGCGTTAAATGTCTCACGTCTTTAGAAGATTGTTCTGGGGGGAACATCAGCCCTTCGCGACCATTCGGTCGCGGGGGGCTGAATTTTTTTGCCCAAAAATATGACCCCTGCAAACTTTTGCGTCGCAATACCTTGCCGATCGCTGCCCACGCTGGAATTCTGGCGGCGCGATGCTTAATCTGACCTCCGCCCAATGGGTACTCGCGGTGATGGGGGCGGCGGGTATCGGAGTCTCAAAAAGCGGCTTTTCCGGAGTGAGTATGCTTCACGTGCTGGTATTCGCATTCCTTTTTGGCGCGCGCGAATCGACGGGGATCGTCCTTCCAATGCTGGTCGTTGGCGATATTCTCGCAGTGATCGCGTTCCGCCAGCATGCCCGGTGGGACTACATCCGGCGTGTCCTTCCCCCCGCGGTGATCGGAATCGTCTGTGGCACCTTCATGATGCAGCGACTCCCAGACGGGGCGTTTCGTCCGGTGATCGGCATTATCATCCTGTTCCTCTCTGCACTTCAACTCCTCCGACTCCTCCGCCCCGCCCTATTCGAGCGAGTGCCGCACCACCTCTGGTTCGCCTGGGCGATGGGATTGCTCGCTGGAGTGACGACGATGCTGGCGAACGCCGCCGGGCCGATCATGGCCCTCTACCTCCTCGCGGTGGCTCTTCCCAAATACGAACTCGTCGGAACGAGTGCGTGGCTGTTTCTCATCATTAACATCTTAAAACTTCCATTCAGCTTGGCGTTGGGCCTGATTCATCCCAATAGTCTGCTCCTAAACGCGGTCCTAATTCCCGCGGTGGCCCTCGGTTTGGTAATTGGACGCTGGTGCGTAGCGCGCGTCTCGCAGCGCATATTCGACGTCATGCTTCTCGGATTCGCGTCATTGGCGGCCCTTCGTTTGGTAGGCGCTTTTTAATCTAGCGGCCTGCGATCGCTTCGATAGCGTCACGGATATGTTGCTGAAGTTCCTAGGAAAATATCGCGATGCGGGCCTGCTCTTCCTGCGGATTGGCATCGGCTTGTGCTTCGTCATTCACGGCATCACGAAGTTCTCCGGCGGAGTCGACGACCTCGCGAAGGTCGGAAAAGCGATGGCGTTGCTCGGCGCTCCCGGGTCAGCCGGGATGTGGGGAGCGATCGCTGCCGCGACCGAAGCCTTTGGGGGCGCTCTCTTGATCTTGGGGCTAGCTTACCGCCCGATCTGCATCCTTCTGGCCTTTACAATGATGATGGCAACGGCGCACCTCTACTTTAACGCGAAGATGCGGCGCTTGAGCGATTTCCCGGTCGTCTCGCATCCGCTAAAAATGGCGATCATCTTTGTCGGCCTCGCAACGATCGGACCGGGCCGTTTTTCGATCGACAAGGATTAAAAAATCCTTGCGCGGTGGAGTGAACGGACTACCGTGTCGCACAGAAATCGCGGGGTGGAGCAGCCTGGTAGCTCGTCCGGCTCATAACCTGAAGGTCGTAGGTTCAAATCCTACCCCCGCAACCACTTTCAAACACTTGAAAGTGCTTCTGGTTCAGCGATTTGCTCCACGCTGACACATCCGGTCGATCCACACGTCACCGACGGCGTGTGCCCTGATTTTCGAGTTTTGTGTGCCCTGACAAGCGCGTCCCAACTTCCGAAAGGAATTTTTCGACGCCGTTTTCCGAGCACAATGGCATCCAAATATCTGCATCGTCAGACGTGGTGGCTGAAACTTCGCCACCCCGTTTCCGGCAACGTGATCCGGCACAGTCTTGATACCGCTGATCCCGCCCGGGCGGAACTGGTGCGCCAGCGGATTGAGGTCGAACTCGCGTTGCTGCAGCCCTGCATCCAGTCCATTGAGCTGGCCCCGCAACTGCGCACCGCGCTCGGTTTGAGCGTTGAGCTGGCTCCTGCG
>JAYTDO010000396.1:0-3718 GCA_043735935.1 Chthoniobacteraceae bacterium | reverse complement strand
CTCGTCGCGACACTTTCCCGATGAAGTGCAAGGGGACCTGATCCTTTGCAACAACATCGGTTTCCTCGGCATCAAACAGCACCAGATCGTGGACGACGGCACCGGCTGGAAGACGACGTTTCGGCAGGACTTGTTGAAAAGCAGCGACGGCAACTTTCGCCCGGTCGATCTCGAGTTTGCACCGGACGGATCGTTGTACGTGATCGACTGGCATAACGTCCTCATCGGCCACATGCAGCACAACGCCCGCGACCCGCTTCGCGACCACGTCCACGGCCGCATCTACCGGATCACGTATCCCGGTCGCCCACTCGTCAAGCCCGCGAAAATCGCCGGTGCGCCGATCGCAACGCTGCTGAATAACCTCAAGGAACCCGAACTGCGCACCCGCTACCGCACGCGCCGCGAGTTGCGCGCTCATCCGGGGAGTGAAGTCCTGCCCGCGGTGAAGGCGTGGGTCGCAGCGCTCGACAAAAACGACCCGGAGTATGAGCACTACGTCCTCGAAGCGCTCTGGACCACATGGGGCATGGATGCGGCGGATGAAACGCTCCTCCGCCAGATGCTGGACGCGAAAGACTTTCACGCGCGCGCCGCCGCGGTCCGCGTGCTGCGCTACAACACGCACCGCATCGCGGACTACGCCGCACTTTTGGAGAAGGCTGCTGGCGATGAACACGGTCGCGTGCGCCTGGAAGCCATCGTCGCCGCCTCGTGGCTGCCGACTGTTTCCGCAGCAAAGAAGATTGTCGACACCGGCTCGAGCAAGCCGCTGGACGTGTGGAGCAAGAACGCCGCGAAGACCGCGGCTGATCGTCTCGCGGGTCTCGCCGAGGTGGAGAAGGCCGAGTTCACCGAAGTCGCCGCGCCCGCGCATCTCGACGCCGCGGCCAAGGCGCAGTTCATCGCCGGGCAGAAGATCTACCACCGCGAAGGTCACTGCGTCACCTGCCACCAGCCGAACGGCAAGGGTCTGGACCCCGCCTTTCCCTCGCTGGAGAAAAGCTCATGGGTGAACGGCGACCCCGAACGCATGATCAAGGTCGCGATGTACGGCCTGATGGGACCACTCGAAATCGACGGGAAGAAATACGATGGCCAGGTGCCGATGACGCCGTTCGCCGGAATGCTGAAGGACGACGAAATGGCGGCTGTGCTCACCTTCGTCCGCAACAGCTTCGGCAACCAGGCCCCGCCGGTCACCGCGTCGCAAGTAAAGGTGATACGCGATGCGAATCCCGGTCGCGTGCAATTCTTCACCGTCGACGAACTGCTCAAGCAGCACCCCATCAAGTAACGAAAACGCGTCCCCTTTGAACCTATGAAGCGACTCGTCCCGTTGCTTTCACTCCTGCTGGGCTCGATCGCAGCCGCGCTCGCCGCAGACAAGCCCAATGTCCTCTTCATCCTATGCGACGACATCCGGCCCGACGCGGTGGGCTGCTACGGATCGGCGCATGTGAAAACGCCGAACATCGACGAGCTCGCGAGCGGCGGCGTCCGATTTGCAAATGCCTTTTGCACCACGTCGCTGTGTTCGCCGAGTCGGGCGAGCATCATGACCGGGCTTTATGCGAGCCGGCATGGCGTGCGCGATAATTTCACCGAGCTGCCCACCGCGCTGCCGCACTGGCCAGCGCGCCTGCGCGAGTCGGGTTACGCGACGGCTTACATCGGCAAGTGGCATATGGGTGAGGACAACGACGCGCCTCGCGCGGGCTTCGATTGGTTCGTCACGCACAAGGGGCAGGGCAAATACTTCGACACCGAATGGAACGTGAATGGCGCGGGCACGAAGTTGGTGCCGGGCTATTACACGACGGTCGTCACTGATATGGCGCTCGATTGGCTGGCGAAACGCGATGCCGCGAAACCGTGGTCCCTCTGCGTCGGCCACAAGGCACCGCACAGCTTTTACACGCCGGAGGAAAAATACGCGCACAGCTTCGACGCGGTGCGCGTTCCGTATCCGGCGAGCGCGTTCGCCCTCGACGGAAAGCCGGAATGGATCAAGCAGCGGCTCACGACGTGGCACGGCATCTACGGGCCGCTCTTCGAGTGGCGGAAGAACTTCCCGGATGAGCGTCCCGAAGCGGTGACGGATTTTGAAAACATGGTGCATGGCTACTGGGGCACCGTGTTGAGCGTGGATGACAGCGTTGCCCGGCTCGTCGCTTTTTTGAAACGGAGCGGACAGTTTGAAAACACACTCATCATCTTCATGGGCGACAATGGCCTGCTCGAGGGAGAGCACGGCATGGTGGATAAACGCACGATGCACGAGCCGAGCATCCGCATCCCGATCATCGCGCGCGGCCCCGGCCTTCCTGCCGGGAAAGTGATCGCGCAGCAGGTGCTCACGGAAGACATCGCGCCGAGCGTCCTGGATTTATGCGGCGCTCCGGCGCTGACGAAGATCCAGGGCCGGTCTTGGCGGCGACTCGCCAACGAGGGCGACCCGGCGTGGCGCACCGCGTGGTTCTACGAATACAACTACGAGAAGCAGTTTCCCTACACGCCGAATATCCGCGGCATTCGGACCGACGATTGGAAATATATGCACTACCCGCACGGTGACCGCTCACCGGACAAACACGTGGCCGAGCTTTACCAAGTTTCCACCGATCCGACGGAGCTGCACAATCTTGCCAACGATCCAGCACACGCCGCCATCCGCGCCGACTTGGAAAAACATCTCGCTGCCATGCTCGGCGCCGAAGGGTTGACGCCCGACAAAGACAGCATGCCGCTCGATGAGGGGATCAAATCGCAACTGCCGGACCAGAAGATCCGTTGATGCTTCCGGGAGCGTCCGAAAGGGTGCCCTCGCCGGCGGCTAAGCCGTTGCGGGATTCTCGCGGAGCATTTTCTCGATGAGTCCCGCGAGAATGGGGATATCGACGATGAGGTCCGCATCCCAAAATCGGAGATCTCTGGCCGGAGCACGGCACTCCATAAATGCATAGGGCAGACCGTATCCGCGGGCGAGTTCCGAGAAGGACGGTTGGATGTGACGGCCGAAGAGTTCGATGACGATCGGCTTTTCAGCGAAGCCGAGATTCATGAGGCCGGCACCGTGAGGAGAGACGACGAAACTCGCCTGGGCGAAAAGGCGGACTTGATCGGCAAAAGGCATCTCTTCGAGAACGTATGGGACGAAACCGAGCGGTGCGAGATGGCGCATGACCTCGGCTTCGTTGACGATCCGACGCGCGAGCGCGCTGCGCCGTGAAATGAAGACGCGCCGGGAGGGGATGGGCGCGTCGGGGTTGGGTGGTGGAAGATTGGTACGGATTCTTTCGCGAACCCAACGGAGCCCGGCAAGGGAGACGCGGTAGTAGTAGTCGCCACGTGGTTCGCGGCGGAAAGATGACGCGATGAGCGTATCAACGGCGAGCTTCGATCCATTCCACAGATGGCAACGCTCCGGCGGATAGCCCATGAGCCGGAGTGAATCGATTTGGTAACGAGGGGAGTCGGGCCGGATGAGGATGGGAACGAGGTGGCCGGTTCGCCGCTCGTAATCTTCGAGGCCTTCGAGCCGAGAGAGACATTCGCTCAGCCACATGCAGTAATTGTTGTTCCATGCGTTCACGAGGGAGAAGACGCGCGGGAGACTTTCGATTTCGTGCGAGCGGAATCGGCTTCGGATGAGGCTGAGAGACGATGTGTTGTCAGTGATGTCCTTTTTGCTGAAGTAGGGAACCATCGTCTCGGC
>JAYTDO010000395.1:0-2133 GCA_043735935.1 Chthoniobacteraceae bacterium | reverse complement strand
TCCGCATGGGAATCGCGGGTGCAGAAGATGACGGTCTTTTGCAGCGGCCCGCCGGTCTGGAGGAAGTGGTCGAACAGGTCTTTGCACATCGCCCGGACGCGCTCCGGCAGGACGAGCCAGCCCTCGAAGCTGGGCGCTTCATAGGCGTCCTTGGCTTCGGCGGGCGTCATCGGCTGGCCGGTGATGGCGTTGGTGAGCGTCTTGTCGTCGAGGTCGCTGCGGGCGATGCCGGTCTGGCGTTCGTTCTGCCGCTGCTGGTCGAGGAAGATGTCGCGCCGGATGATTTCGCAGGCGGCGAGATAGCCATCCTCGATGCCCTGCGCCATGTCGTATTCATAGACCGGCTCGCCGAAGTATTTGAGGTTGTCGGCGAGAGTCTTGAGGTCGTTGTCCGTGCCCATCTTCGCCAGCTTGCCGGTCACGTCGGCGGGTTTGACCTCGGCCAGCTTGCGCGGCGTGGCTGTGAGTCCGATCTGGACGGTATTCGGATTGCGCTTGAGCACCTGCGACCATTTCCCCCACGCCGAGCGGTGGCATTCATCAATGATGATGTGGCTGAAATAGTTTTCCGGGTAGTGCTTGAGCAGGAAGTTGGCGGTCGCGTGGTCCGTGTCCACGTCGAGAGATTGATAGGTGGCGATGTGGATGCGGGCGTTGCGCGCGTGATTGCTGCCGTCGTCGAGGCCGAAGACTTCGGCGGCATCCGAACCGAAGACGGCCTGGAATGCGGACAGACCTTGCGCCCGCAATTCGTCGCGGTCGCAGATGAAGAGGGCGCGGCAAAGCTGGCCGGCGTCCGCGATGCGCTTGAGCAGATGGACGGCGATGAAGGTCTTGCCCGCGCCCGTGGCAAGCGAGAGGAGAGCGCGGGCTGGCTGATGGGTGGTTTCGCAACGGGCCATCTTCTCGAAGACGGCGCGGATGGAGGCGTCTTGGTAGTAGCGCCGCGCCGCTTCGCCGCCTGCGTAGCGCGCGAGCAAGGGCTTGGCGGCGGCAGAGTCGAGCTTGAAGCCGAGCGCCTGTTCGTAGCGGACGCGCAGTTCGTCTGGCGTGGGGAAATCCGCCATCAAGCGCGGCTCGGATGTGCGCTGGCTCTGACGGTCGAACTCGACGAACTGATGGCCGTTGCTGGAAAAGACGAACTGGACATTGAGCCGCTGGCAGGCGGCGTAGGCTTTGCCCTGTTGCAGACCGTGCGCGGGATGCTTGTCCTCGGCCTTGGCTTCAATCAACGCGAGGGCGACGGGCTGGGAGTCGGAATTGATTTTGAGTCGGAGGGTGTAGTCCATCCGCCCGCGTGGCTGACGACGCGGTTTGCCGTCGATGATTTCAATGCTGCCCGCCGTTTCCTCGCGCTTGATGAAATCCTCCGTCCAGCCGCGAGCGTGGATGGCAGGGTCAATCAGCTTGGCGCGTGTATCGGCTTCCCCAAGGGGCATGGCGGGACGGTAGCAACAAGGTGGGAGAATGGAAGGCGCAGTTTAGCAATCGCAAGCCGCGTAGCGAAATCTTAAGCCTTTGATGTGTCGCGCGATGTCGGCCACCGGTTCCCAGCCTTCTGGCAGGATTACCCAATGGAAGCTGGCGCTGCTCAGGTCGGGAAACTGAATGGTGAGGTGGTTCGACGACCCCAAACAGATGGCCCCCGTCGGAAAGTCCAGCGGCACCTTCACCTTGCGCACCCGCGCTACAATCTCGCGAATATCATCGGCTGTGATGTGGTGGGTTTGGACCCGGATGGCTTTTCGAGGGGACGATTCCTGCATCCTGGGCACTTCGCCGAAGGTGAGGAGGTAACTTGGAGCACGCTGGGAGACGGTTTCAAACCGGGAGAACACCTCGATTCGGAAGTCCAAGCCGTCGTCGCCGGTCGAATAATCCAAGGTGATGTGCGGCGTCTCGAAGTTCATGGCGTTCGGTGCAGGTTGACCGGCCTGACGATGCGTCACGATGAGGCCGGGTTTCAGTCTGAGTTCCTACCTGAGCATGGCGTGGATGTCACTTGATTTGGATACGGCGCGCTGATTTTTTGCGTGCCAGAAAGCGGATCGTTCTGGCACCGAAACCGACATCGGGCACTGATTCAGTTTTATCAACAGACAGTACCAGAACCAAGTCGATCCTCGGTGACAG
>JAYTDO010000394.1:0-8830 GCA_043735935.1 Chthoniobacteraceae bacterium | reverse complement strand
GGTGGCTGGGGCCGCGGGTGGAGGAGGTGCTGCTGGAGCGGCTGGCGAGTGGGGCGGTGGAGGTGGGGGAGGATGATTTGGCGGTGCTGTCGCCGCGGGAGTTGGAGGTGTTCCGGCTGATCGGGGAGGGGAGGTCGACGCGGGCGATCGCGGAGGCGCTGGGGGTGAGCGGGAAGACGGTGGAGACGCATCGGGAGCGGCTGAAGGGGAAGCTGAAGCTGCGGGATGGGGCGGCGCTGCTGCGGCGGGCGATGCTGGCGGCGGGGTAGGGTGGTGCGCGGGGGCTAAGGTTGCGGGGGCGGGGGAGTTTTTGTTGTGCAGTCGCGGCTTGCTTCGTCGCGGGTGTGCCTCCATTTTTTATCTCTATGAAACGTGTGTCCCTGCTCGCTCTTGCTGCTCTGTCGACTGCTGTGTTTGCGGGGCCGAAGCCGCCGGAGCCGCCGCCGCTGATCATCCCGAAGCCGCCGCCGGCGCAGGTTTCATCGAGCGAGGGGATGCCGCCGCTGCCGTATCCGGCGGTGCCGATGAAGAGGCAGGAGAAGAAGAATCCGCCGCAGCCGCCGACGTTGTTGACGAAGATTAAGAGCGGGGATGCGGAGGATTGGACGCGGACGCCGAACGATTTGAAGGGGTTGCTGGAGTGGTTGAGCGCGGAGATGAATGTGCATTTCACCTCGAACATCAAAAGCTTCGATGAGGTGGAGCCGGAGCCGACGAAGAATCCGCTTTTGTACCGGTCGGGGTATAAGCCCTTCAAGCTGACGGCGCCGGAGATCGCGCATATCCGGGCTTACATCCTGAATGGGGGGACGGTGGTGTTTAATTCGCTGGTGGGGAATCCGGAGGCGTATCAATCGGCGCTGGAGGCGGCGAAGGCGATCTTGCCGGAGCGCAATGTGTATCGACTGCGGATGGATCACCCGGTGTTTCACTCCTTTTATAATATCGACAAGGTGGCGTTCCGGGATCGGATGGTGAAGGACGGGGTGGTGACGGACCCGTATCCGTATCTGGAGGGGGTGGATGTGGATAATCGGACGGGGATCATCATTTCGCGGTGGGATTTTTCGTTGGGCTGGGAGGCGAATGCGCATGAGTCGTGGGGGTATGCGGATCAGGATTCGCGGAAGCTGGGGGCGAACATCGTGGCGTATGTGACGGCGATGCGGGATGCGGGACGGAGTGTGGGGAAGAGCGTGGAACTGGCGGATGCGGACAAGAAGTCGGCGGGGAAATTCCGCGTGGGGCAGGTGGTGCACGCGGGGCCGTGGAAGACGCGGAGTGCGGCGTTTCCGATGCTGCTGAATGAGCTGAATAAACAGACGGGGACGGCGGTGAGCTTTGATCTGCGGGATGTGCCGCTGACGGATGCGTCGATTTTCGAGATGCCGTTCATGTATCTGACGGGGACGACGGACTTCGCGCTGACGGAGCCGGAGCGGGCGAACTTGCGGAAGTTCCTGATGAATGGCGGGGTGCTGTTTGTGGAGGCGGGGGAGGGGCGGGCGTCGTTCGATCAGGCGTTCAGGCAGGAGCTGGCGCTGGTGTTGCCGGGACGGAAGCTGGAGGCGCTGCCGGCAGGGCACGAGATTTTCCGTCAGCCGAAGGGGATCGAGCTGGTGAAGGCGCGTCCGGCGCTGGCGGCGAAGCGGGGGAACCAGATCGAGATGCCGCCGGAGTTGTTCGGGGTGGAGATGAACGGGGTGCTGTCGGTGATCTATACACCGAACGATGTGAGCGCGGGATGGGAGCGGGCGATCGCGCCATATGCGGTGGGTTACGAGCCGCAGGACGCGATGGCGATCGGACTGAACGTGCTTTATTACGCGGTGACGCACTAAGGCGGGATGGCGGCGACTCCGAAGTGGGCATGCGCGGCGATGGTCGTGGCGATGAGCGCGGCTGCGTGCGCGGCGGTGGTGCCGGAGGTGTGGAGCGGGAAGGCGGATGAGGCGGCGCTGGACAAGGCGTGGCACGAGCTGCCCGCGGCGGTGCGACCAGCGGTGGATTTTCAAAAAGTGCTGGTGAAGATCCGCGCATCGAACAAGCCGGACGAATGGCGCGGGGAGGTGGAGAGATTCGCGAAGGCGCCGGAGACGGATGCGATGAGCGCGGGGCTGCGCGAGCTGGCGAAATGCTGGGTGGCGCGGGCGGAGATGGTGCGCGTGGATGAGGCGTTGCGGTTGTATTTCCGGAAGGCGGTGCGTTTCCCGGACACGCTGGGCGCGGTGGAGAAGGATCTGCCGCCGGGAGCGAAGCTGGACCCGTGGGGAGAGCCGTGGATTTACCAGGCGACGGCGCCGAAGGAGATGGCGAAGTGGACGAAACAACGATACGCGCTGGGGCCGACGCGGGCGCCGCTGCTGACGCCGCTGGCGGAGGCGGTGAAGGCGAAACCGGCGCCGGTGGGATGGAAACTTTCGCCTCGGGATGCGGGCGGGGTGCGGGCGCTGGAGATGCGCTGGGCGGATGGGAAGGTGGCGGTGGTGCAGGCGGGCGGACGTTTCGGGGATGCGATGCTGCTCTTCGTCGGGGAAGGCTGGGCGCTGCTCGCGGACACGGAGAGGCTGTTCGCCTTGGGATTCTAAATGGCCTCGATCACCGATCTCCTGACGCCGGAAGCGATGCGCAAGCTGGAGCAGCTCGTGGTGAGGTCGCGCTATGTGAGCGAGGGGGCGATGAGCGGCGCGCACAAGAGCCCGCTGAAGGGGCAGAGTGTGGAATTCGCCGACCGTCGGGAGTACACGAAGGGGGATAACCTGCGGCACCTGGACTGGAAGGTGTTCGGGAGGACGGAGCGGTATTATATCCGGCAATTTGAGGAGGAGACGAGCCTGCGCGTGCATGTGATCATCGATGCGAGCGGCTCGATGGCGTATGGGTCGGGGGAGCTGACGAAATATGAGTATGCGTGTCGGGTGGGGGCGGCGCTGGGTTACATCGTGAGCAAACAGCAGGACTCGCTGGGGCTGACGATCTACGACAATGAGGTGCGGGAGATGGTGCCGGCGCGCGGGGGGACGAGGCATCTGCGCCTTTTCGTGGAACGCCTGCGGGCACACGAGCCGAAGAATGTGACGGACACGGGACGCGCGCTGCATGCGCTGGCGGAGATGCTGTCGCGCCGGGGATTGATCGTGCTGATGACGGATTGTTTCGACGATCCCGAGGCGGTGTTCAACGCGGTGGCGCATTTCCGGAAGAAGATGCACGACGTGATCCTGCTGCAGATCCTCGATCCGGTGGAACTCGATCTGTCGATCAACTCGGTGGCGGAATTCGAGGACCTGGAGACGGGGGAGAAGCTGGAGATCGACCCGATCGCGGCGCGGGCGGCGTACAAGGCGGAGCTGCAGAAGTCGATCGACGCGACGCGGGAGAAATGCGCGGTGATGAACGTGGATTACCGGCTGGTGAGCACGGCGGAGAGCTACGAGGATTTTGTACACCAGTATCTGCTGGAGCGGCGGAGGATGAGTTTGTGATCGTGCTCGCGGGAATCGCGGTCGTCGGGGTCGCGGGCTCGAATCCGCTGGCGCCGGGGAAGTTTGGCGGGGTCCCGGTTTTGGAGGCGACGGTGTAACGCGCGATGAGTTTCCTCACTCCCTGGCTCCTCTCGGCTTTCGGCGCGCTCGCGGTGCCGATCATCATCCATCTCTGGCAGCGAAAGCGCGTGATCAAGGTGCCGTTCAGCACGCTGCGGTTCCTGCGGATCGTCGCGGCGCGGACGAGCCGGAGCGCGAAGATCGAAAACATTTTCCTGCTGCTGCTGCGCTGCCTCATCTTCGCGCTGATCATCCTCGCGGCGGCGCGGCCGGTGGTCTCGACGGACGCCACGCGGCTCTTCGGCGGCAACGTGCCACGCACCATCGCGCTGGTGATCGACCAGTCGCTGAGCATGAACTACCGGAGCGGCGAATCGACGCGGCTGGAGCGGGCGAAGACGCAGGCGCAGGCGGTGATCGACGACCTGAAGCCCGGAGACGAAGTGGCGGTGATCGCGATCGGCGACCGTCCGCGGCTGGTGATCGCCGAGCCGACGGTGGATCACGCGGTGGCGCGGCAGGCGATCGACGCGATCCAGCCGACCGAGGCGCGCACGGACCTGGGCGTGGGATTGAGGGAGGCGCGAAAGGCCGTGGGTAAAGCGATGCGCGGCATGAAGCAGATTTTTCTTTTCACCGATGGCCAGCAGGGCGGATGGCGGTTCGAGAAGGCGGCGGTGTTCGACGAAGCGTGGAAAAAGACGGACGCAAAGCTGATCGTGGTCGCGCCGGATGACCTGAGCGCGGTGAATGCGGCGGTGAGCCGGGTGCGGTTCGGCGCGGGTTTCGCGGCTTCCGGCACGATGGCGCGGGGTGTGGCGACGGTGGAGAATCATTCGACCGCGCCGCTCCGGGATCTACTGGAGATCAGGCTCGGCGGGGACAAGGTCGCGCAGAAACCGGTGGACGTGGCGGCGGGAAGTTCGGCGGAAATCCCGTTTGAGTTCCAGACGCCGACGGTGCTTGGCCGATGGGTGCAGGGCACGGCGAATCTTTCCGGCGACAACCTGCCCGCGGACGATCGGTATTCGTTCACGCTCCCGGTTTTCCAAGCGCCGCGGGTGCTGATCGTCGAGCAGGGGAACGGCCCGGACCGCACGCGCTCCGGATTCTACCTGCGCAAGGCGATGGCCGCCGGGCCGGGTGCCGCGCCGATCAAGGTGGTGGGCCCGTCCGAGCTCGATGAGCTGCCGATCGAGCCGTTCTCGGCGGTCTTCCTCGCGGGCGTGACGAACATCAGCGACCGCGCGGCGGTGCGGCTGGATCGTTACCTCGAAGCGGGCGGCACGGTCGCGCTTTTCCCGAGTGATGAGATGGACCTCACGGCGATGGCGCGCCTGGATTTTCTCCCCGCGAAGCCGGAGAAGATCATCGAGCTGCCGATCGCGCGATTGCCGGCGCGGCCCGTCGAACCGCAGCATCCGCTCTTCACGAACTCGTGGGATGCAAACACGCCGTTCCCCGCGCTGCCGCAGAGGAAGATGATTTCGTGGAAACTGAACGCGAACGGGCGCGTGCTGCTGACGCTCGGCGACAACCTGCCGTTCATCATCTACGGCGAACGCGGCACGGGCCGCGTGATCGTGGTGAACGCGTCCGCCGATCGGGGCTGGGGCGACTTTCCGCTGACGACCGCCTTTCTCCCACTGGTGCAGCAGATCGGCCGGCTGTCGATGGGCCGCACGGGACGGGAGGCGGCGATCGTGGTGGGGGACAATGTGCCCGCGCCGCTGAGCCTGCCGCGCGATCAGCCGCTCACGATCAAAAATCCGAAGGGCGATCTCGCGGCGGTGCAGGCGGGCGCGGCGTTACTGGAGCACGCGGAGCAGGCGGGCTTCTACGAAGTGAGCTCGGCGACGGAGGGGGTGCTGCATCAGTTCGCGATCAACGTGGATGCGCAGGAGTCCGACCTGACGCCGATCACGGATGAGGCGCTGAAAGAGCTCGTGGCGCACGACGCGATCGTCGGTGTCGATGCGCTGCGGGTGTGGCTCGCGCAAAGCCGGGGCCTCGTCCCGCTGTGGCCGCTGCTGCTGATGCTCGCGCTGGCCGCGTTTGCCGGTGAGTCGATCTATTCCAACCTGCTCGCCGCTCGCCGCTCGCAAGGAGACGAGGATCACATCAAGACGGGCCGCCTGAACAAACGCCGGATGGGCCAGCCCTTCCGTGATGCGGATACCGCGCCGCCAGCGAAGGACGCGGAGGAGGTCGCGAAGTGAAGGATCTACTTTGGAATCCCGTCTTCGCGTGGCCGCTGATCGCCGGCGCCGCGCTGCTCGTCGCGTGCGGGGTCGGCTGGAGTCTGTGGCGCGGATTGCACGACAAAAAACGTGCGCTGACGTCCGGCGGTTTTCGGCTCGGGGCGCTGCTGGTGCTGGTCCTCATCCTGATCCAGCCGCAACGCCGGTATGACGAAGTGACGATCCTTAAACCGCAACTCGCGGTGGTCGTGGACACGTCGGAGAGCATGAGCGATCCGGTGGACGAGGCGCAGCCGCGGCGCGCGGAGAAGGTGAAGGAGTGGCTCGCGTCGCCGGCGCTGGCGAAGGCGCGCGCGAACTTCGATGTGAGGATGTTCAACTTCGACGCGAAGCTCGCGGAGTTGGGCGGAGAGGCGAAGGAGATGAAGTTCCAGGGCAGCGGCTCGAACCTGATCGCGGCGGTGAATCAAGTGCAGGAGCGGTTTCGCGGGCAACCGCTCGCGGGCATCGCGGTGCTGACGGACGGATTGGACACGTCGGGCGTCGCGCGCGCGGCGACGATCGCGAGCGGCGCACCGGTGTTCACTTTCGAGCTGGAAAAGGAGTTTAAGGCGAAGGTGAAGGGGAAACGCGTTTCGATGGGGAACGTGGATTATCCGGCGCGCGTGGTGGTCGGATGGGACTCGGAGATTCGCGCGGGTATCGTGGGATCGGGGATGAGCGGTGCGACGGTGAACGTGGAGCTTTGGCGCGACGGGAAGAAGGAGAAGGAGGTGGCGGTCGCGTTTAATGAAGACGAGCAGACGCGGCCGGTGGCGTTCCCGCTTTCGGCGGAAAAGCCGGGCATGATTCAGTTCGAGATCCGCGTGAATGACGCGGCGGCGGACAACGACGCGAAGGCGTATCCGTTTGTGATCGAGGCGCTCGCGCCGGGCAAACGCATCCTCTATGTGCAGAACGCGCTTGGCTTCGACTTTAAGTTCCTGCGGCGCGCGATCGTGTCGGATCGGAACCTGCAACTCAGCGCGTTCGTGCGATGGGGCGACGGGCGGATGGTGAGCATGGGCGAACGCGGCGTGCCGGCTCAGGCGGCGCTCGATTTCACGCAGAACGGCCTCGGGAAATATTCGGTCGTGATCCTTGGCGACCTCGCGCCGGATGCGCTGACGCCGGAGAATTACCAGACGCTGAAGGAATATGTGAACCGCGGCGGCGGCCTGGTGTTGATGGGCGGTTCACACGCGCTCGCGGCGCCGGAGATCGCGAAGACGGCGCTCGCGGAGGTGTCGCCGATCAAGCTGCCGGCCGAATATCGGGAGACGAGCGCGGCGGTATCGATCACGGATGTGGGGCTGAGGCATCCGGTGTTCGGACCGCTCTTCGCGGCGATCAAAGATTTTCCGCCGCTGCTGACGGTGAATGTCGGGACGGGAGTGGCGCCGACGGCGGAAGTGCTGATGGAGGCGAACCCGCCGGGTGGAAAGATGCCGCTGATCGCGGCGTCGCGCTTCGGGCAGGGGCGGGTGGTGGCGGTGATGACGGATACGATCTGGCGCTGGCGGCTGGCGGCGAAATCGTGGGGCGCGGATAAGTCGCCGTACGACACGTTTTGGACGCAGCTCATGGACTGGCTCATCCCGAAGGAGCAGGACAAACAGAACTCGAACAAGATCGAGCTTTTCACCGAACGCTCGAACTACCTGATGGGCGAGCGGCCCGAAATCCGCGCGATCGTGAGGCTCGTGGACGAGAGGGGAAAGCCGCCGGCGACGTTGCCGCTGACGGTGAAGACGCCGGACGACAAGAGCTTCGACTACACGATGAAGGCCGCGATGCTGCCGACGTCCGGGGGCGGGCAGGTGGCCGGTTATCGCGTGGAGATGGAGCCGAATGTGCCGGGTGTTTTTGCGGCGCGCTCGCAGGTGGAGATCGGCGGTGTGAAGATCGATGGCGAGACGCGTTATGTGGTGACGAAACCCGCGACGGAGCTCACGACGAAGCCGATTGACCGCGATCTTCTCAAGCGCATCGCCGAGCAGAGCACGGGAAAATATTACGCGCTCGGGGAGCACGAGAAATGGCTCGGGGACATCCACTTTAAGCAGCAACAATTTGCCCGGGTGCAGGTGAGTGATCTGTGGAATCACCCGATCTTGCTCGGGCTGCTGTTTGCGTTTCTGGCCGCGGACTGGATCGCGCGGAAGCGGTGGAATCTGCCGTAGCGGCTGGCGTCAGACGTTAAAGCGGAACTCCACCACGTCGCCGTCTTTCACGACGTATTCCTTGCCTTCGATGCGGAGCTTGCCGGCTTCGCGGGCTTTGGCGTGGGAGCCGAGATGGATGAGATCGTCGAAGTGGACCACTTCCGCAGCGATGAAACCGCGTTCGAAATCGCTGTGGATGACGCCGGCCGCGGCGGGCGCCTTGTCGCCGGCGCGGATGGTCCAGGCGCGGGTTTCCTGCTCGCCGGTGGTGAGGTAGGTGCGGAGGCCGAGCAGATGGTAGACGGCGCGGATGAGCGAACCGACGCCGCTGCTGGCGACGCCGATTCCCGCGAGGTATTCGGAGGCTTCCTCCTCGCTGAGGCCCGCGAGTTCGCTCTCGATCTGCGCGCTGATGACGACGGCTTCGGTGCCGAAATGCGACCGCGCGTAGTCCTGCACGGCGGTGACGAATTTCGCGGCGGGCGTGAGTTCCACATTCTCGCTCGGCTTCACGCCTTCGTTGTAGCGCGCGGCTTCGACGATCGAGACGACGTTCGCGAGATCCGACTCGGCGACGTTGCACGCGAAGATCGTCGGCTTTCCCGAGAGAAGGAAAAACTCGCGCAGGAGTTTTTTCTCGTCGTCGCTCAAATCAAGCGTGGTGGCTGGTTTCCCGGCGTCGAGGTGCGGGATGAGTTTTTCCGCGAGCGCGATTTCAGCCTTGGCGGCCTTGTCGCCGGTTTTCGCCGCTTTCGCCTGGCGGTCCTTGCGCTTCTGCACGGCGGCGAGGTCGGCGAGGATGAGTTCGGTGTTGATGATCTCGATGTCGCGCACCGGATCGACGCTGCCGGAGACGTGGTGAATGTCGTCGTTTTCAAAA
>JAYTDO010000393.1:0-3217 GCA_043735935.1 Chthoniobacteraceae bacterium | reverse complement strand
AGGCCGCGCATGGCTTTGCCGACGATGTCGGCGGCGGTGTCTTCGAGTGGGAGCGGGTCTGGCATTGGAAAAAAATCGGGCACGCAGCCGGGAATGACCGGACTGCGTGCCCTGAATGGGTGTGGCGTTTAGGCGCTGAGGACTTCCTTATGGAAGGTGGCCCAGTCGTCGAGGTTGTTGAGGGCGACGGCGCCCGGATCGACGGAGCCGTCGTCGGCGACGCCGCAAACGTCGAGGATGCCCTTGCGGGTGGCGTCGTCGTGGTTGTAGCCGAGGATGGCGGCGTTGTTTTTGTCGACGGTGTCCTTGTCGAGTTTCGCGCCGGGCTGGGTTTTGATCCATGCCTCGAACTGAGTGTAGCTCGGTGTGGTCTTGAGGAAGTCGCGGACGGCGCTTTCATCGAGATTGAGGGCGGAGAGGACCATGGAGTCGTAGCCTTTGCCGATGCCGGGGTAGTCCGGGTGGAGTTTGCCCTGGGTTTCGAGAGAGGCCTTCTGCCAGAGGCGGGGAAGGTGGAGGACTCCGAGGGGGCCGGCGACGCCGGAGCTGATCAAGGGGACGAATTTGCTCATAATTGGGATGCTGGATGCGGTCGTGGTGTGGTTTGGCGGAGGCGCGCGAGGGGCACTGCCGGACGGCCTCCGATACGGGGAGTTTTTTGAGGAAGCGCGGACGCTTTCGCAATCAAAATCATCGTCCGGCGCGCATGCCGGTTGACGTCGCTGAGCGCGTCCGGTTCAATCCGCGGGATGAACTACCGACTGCTTTCCATCCTGTCCGTCGCCGCCCTCACCGCGAGCGCTTCCGCCGAAGTGGCGTATGAATTTGCGCCGAACTTTATCCAGCCGCCTCCGGGCAAGGAGACGATCGGGAATGGTCACGGCGAGATCGCGGTGGATGCGGCGGGGAATATCTATGTGAGCGTAATGGAGAAGGGCGCGGGCATTCAGGTGTACGGAAAGGATGGCAAGTTCATCAAGGCGCTGGATCTTCCTCCCTCGCTGCATGGCTTCGTGATCCGCAAGGATGCGGGCGGCGAACATCTCTACGGCGCGGTCCTCGACGAGCAGAAGGTGCTGAAGTGCGATCTGGATGGGAAGATCGTGATGACGATCCCGACGAGCGAGTTTCCCGCCGACAAAGCGGCGAAGGGGCTGAAGCTGACCAACTGCGACATCGCGCCGAACGGGGATATCTACGTGGTGGACGGCTACGGGCAGAGTTTCATCTACGTGTTTAATGCGGAAGGGAAGTTCAAGAGCGTGTTCGGCGGGCCGGGCGAGCCGCTGAAGCTGGCCAACGCGCACAAGATCTTCGTGGACCGCCGCTTTGAGCCCGCCCGGCTGATGATCTGCGACCGCGGTCACAAACGGATGTTGCACACGGACCTCGAAGGGAACCTGATCGGCGAGATCGCGACCGAGATGCGGAACCCGAGCTCGGCGAGCTTTTACAAAGACCTGATGTGTGTCGCCGAGATCGCGGGAAATGTGAGCGTCTGGAACAAGGAGGGCAAGCGGGTCGCCGATCTGGGCACGAGCCCCGCGCTGACCAACACGCCGAAGATCGAGCCGAAGGATTGGCAGCAGGGAGTCGTGACGAGTCCGCACGGGATCACTTTCGATAACGAGGGGAACATCCTCGAGACCGAGTGGAACCAGTGGGGAAGGGTGCTCCGCTGGAACGTGAAGAAGTGAGGCGCGCCCGGCTTCTGGTCGGGATCGCCGCGACCGCGCTGCTGGCCCCGCTGGAGGCGAGTGGACACGGAGCGGAGTTCCTGAGCGCGAAGCTGACGGTGCTCCCGGGCGCGGAAGTGCTGCTGGAGATCACGGCGGATTGCACCGGCAACCCGATGATCGCCGATGAAGCGACCGCGCGCGAAGTGCTGGCCGATCCGATCCGGCTGCGGCGCGGTGAAGCGCTGGTGCCGCTCGGCGAGATCGCGACGGCGAGGGTGACGCGGCATGATCGCTGGGCGGAATACGCGCCGGTGTCCTACCTGTCGGCCGAAGCGGGCGCGGCGCCGCACGATCTGGTGACGGCCGCGTGGCGCTGGCGGAGCCGGGAGGCGGAGATCACCTTTGAAATGCCGCGTGGCAAGATGCACGACGTGCTGCTGTGGACGCTGGATGAAAGCAGGCCCGGCACGCCCGCGAAGTGGATGCTGCTGTGCGGCGGGGACCGCTCGCGGACGATCGCGATGACTCCGGCGCGCGGCGTTCGGAGCTGGATGATCGCGGGTGCGGGCGGTCTTTTGCTCGGAGTGGTGGTGTGGCTGCGGCGCGGGCGCGTGGCGTAGAAAAGGGATCAGGCTCGGAGAGCCCAGCGGAGTTTGGCGCTGCTGCTGCGCGGATTGGCGCGGAGCTCGTCGGCGCCGGGGCGGAGGACGACGCGTGCGACGGAAGCGTAAAGACCCTCGTTCTCGCCGGCCTGGAACGCCTTCTTGACGCGACGATCTTCACCGGAATGAAAGGTGAGGATGGCGACACGGCCGCCGGATTTGAGGCACTGAGGCAGGACGCGGAGGAAGGTGTCGAGCGCGCCGAACTCGTCGTTGACGGCGATGCGGAGAGCCTGGAAAACGCGGCGCACGGAGTCGTCGTCGGCGCCGGTGCCGCGGATGACGTCGGCGAGCTGAGTGGTGGTCGCGGGCCGCGCGCGGAGGATGGCGCGGGCGATGGGGGTGGGGTCGGGCTGGTCGGCGTTTTCGACGAGGAGCGAGGCAAGGCGGGCTTCGTCGAGGCCGGCGAGGAGGGTGCTGGCGGGCTGGCCACGGAGGGGATTCATGCGGAGATCGAGCGGACCTTCGTGCTTGAAGGTGAAGCCGCGCGTGGGGTCGTCGATCTGCATGGAGGATAGGCCGAGATCGGCCAGGATGGCGTCGGCGGGAGCGGGGAGGAGCTTGGGGAGGCCGGCGTAGTTCGAGCGGTGCGCGGTGAAGGTGTCGGGAGCGAAGCCGAGGGCGCGGAGGCGGGCCTCCGTCTTCGGGAGCTCGATGGGATCGGCGTCGAGACCGATGAGCCGTCCGCCGGGCTGGATGGCGGCGAGGATCGCACAGGCGTGTCCGCCGTAGCCGAGGGTGCAATCGACGGCGAGCTGGCCGGGCAGGAGGGCGAGGGTGTCGAGGATTTCGCGGACCATGACGGGTCGGTGCATGCCGGCCGGGGTCTTGCCGCTGGCGAGCACTTTGGCGACGTCGTCGCCGTAACGTTCCGGA
>JAYTDO010000392.1:0-10452 GCA_043735935.1 Chthoniobacteraceae bacterium | reverse complement strand
CGGCGATGGACTCGGCGGGCGCCGCCGTGGGGCGCGAACCGGCGAGCGTATCGAAGCGCGAAAGCATGTGCTCCAGATTAAAAATGCCGCGCTTCGCGATGACCTGCCCTTCGTCGTCGAGGAGGTTCATGCGGGAACGGATCTCGACGATCTGTTGTTCGACGGCCTTGCGCGCTTCGGTCTGCGCCTTGGCTTCGCTCGCGGCGCGCACTTGATCCATGAGCAGGGTTTGCTGTTTGCCGAGCGAATCCACCAGGCCGTCATTGGCCTGCGCGGCGGCGGTGTCGCCGTTCGCCTTTTGGGTGCGGTAGGCGTAGATCGCGGCGCCGATGCCGATGCCGGCGGTGGCAATGCCCGCCGCGCCTCCGACACCGAGACCGCCCGCCGCTGCTCCTGCGGTGCGCCCTGCGGCGTTCGCGGCACGCGCGCCGGTATTCGCGGCGAGTGCGGCCGTCTCGGCTTCCACGGCGGCGATCTGGCGCATCGTGGATGCCGTCTCGGCATCGGTGGCGACTTTCACGGTGACGAGCGAGGCGGCCCATGCGCCGAGCGAAATCACGAGCCGCGCGAGGCCCATCGCCGCGAGCGCGGCGCCGACGGTGGCCGCGCCATGCGCGAGGCCCGCGAGCGCGGGCGCGTTCCGCACGGCCCACGCGAGCAACTCCGCGCCATTCTGCGCGGCGTTGCCGAGTTCGTAACCGAGCTTCCTCAAGCCTTCCACGGTTTCAGGCCGATTGATTTCCGACGTGAGCTTTTCGAGGCTGGCGAAGATCGCGTCGAAGATCGGGCGTGAGATCGTGGCGAGGCTCTTATCGATGGCGCTTTGCAGCGTGCTCCAGCGAACCGCAAACCCGTCCCCGGCGTCGCCGAGCGTTCCGACTTTTTCCGTGAGGAACGCGAAGAGGTTTCCGGCCTCCTTTGCGCGCGCCACGTCGGCGGGCGTGATGGTGAGGATTTTCGCCAGCGCGCTATCGGAGGTGATGTTGCCGGTGAAGATCGATCGCAATTCCTGGCTGAGTTGTTCGGCGGGGATGTTCGCGTTGCTGAGTGCGTTCGCGAATTTGCCCACCAGGTCAATGTTCTGCTCCACCGACATTCCGGCGCTGAGAGCGGCGGCGCTGGTGGACATAAAACCTTGCACCAGGGTTTCGAGCGTTCCGGCGGTTTTGGGTTCCAGTTCCGCGATCTGCCGCATGGCCTTCGCGGCTTCGTTTTTGGCGGCGGCTTCGTTGAGATTCAGAAACTTGCCGAGCACGCGCGCCATTCCGGCCTCGCTGTCGGTCATGGTGATATTAAAGGCCACGCCGCGCGCGATGACGCTTTCGAGGATGCCTGGCAGCGAGGCGAGCGCCTGCACGCCACGGCCCGCGAGATCGATGCCGAGACCGGTCTTGAGCGAGGCGGTAAATTCCTTCGCCGTTTCCGAAAGTTTGCCGAGATCGGCTTGCGCCCGATTGATGCCGGCGGCATCGAAATCGGAGGAGATGCGGACTTTGACGAAATCGCTCATGGTGTCATTTCAAGGTGCGCCCGTGCATGGCCGCATCGAAGCGTTGCTGCTCTGCGCGGCGGTCGTAAATCTTGGTGAGCAATAGGAGCGAATCCACAAAGCCGATCTGTTCGCATTCGCAGAGGGTGCGGCTCATATGCTCGGCGAGGGTGGCGGTGTCGTCGTCGAATCCGACGAGACGAGCAGCGCCGCGAGGAGGGCTTTTTTTTTGAGCACTTCCTGCGCGGCCACGGCCTGCGCCGGGTCTTGTCCGAAACCCAGAGCGAGCAGACCGGCGAGCAGGTTGCGCTGCTCGTCCGGGGTGAGCGTATCGAGGAGCGCGGCGGCGGGCACAGCGCTCTCGACGGGTGCGGCATCGTCGCCCGTGCGGAGGGTGACGGTAGGACCCATCAGCGCGGCGAGCTGGCGCTCGATCTGCAATGCCATCTCGACGGCGGACAGTGTGATGCCTTCCGCCGGATCGAGCGCGATGGCGGCGCGCACCTGCCCGCGTGTGACGGGGGGCGCGATGATCGTGCGCCCATCGGCGAGCACAAAGGCGATGGGCGCTGGGCGCTGTAGGTGGAGCGTGTGCATGGTCATTTTCCGTTGGCCTGCGCGGAGGCTTCCTGTTGCTTCGCGGCGAGCAAAAGCACGGCGAGAAATTGGTCGGGATCGGGATGGGCTTGCCGCCCCTGGATGGCAAGGCCGGGTCGGGTGCTTTCCAATGCCGCCGGGGCGAGTGCGGGATCGAAACCTTGCACGGCACTCAGAACGGTGAAGATGATTTGTTCGGCTTCGCGCAGTGTGAGCCGGTCCGCCGTCAGTCGTTCGCTCGGGGCCATGAAGCTCGCGCCCGCCGGCTGCGGTGGCAGGGAAATAAATCGGGCAGTGTTCAGGATGAGCTCGGCCCGGTCGCGGATGCGCGCCAATCGCGCGGAAAGAGGTTCGTGCTGTTCCGTCGGATCGAGTGCTTCCAACTCGGTGACGATGGAAGGCTGGGGGCACGGGATGAGCAGCCGGAAGGTGGCCGACTCGAAAAGCAAACCCGGCGCGGCCTTCATGAAATACCCCCCATCGATGGACGGGCGATATTCCGCCCGATGGCGCTCGAAAGGATGCGCCGGTCGATGAACGCGCGCGGATCGGCATACTGGATTCCGCCTGCCCTTTCAATGGCATCGCGCAGCCGATAGATGGACCGGGTAGAGCAGTTTCTTTGAAAAAGCATCAGCCATTTCCCGCGCGCTGCAAGGCACGCATCGCTGATGGTCTTCCCGTCCCAGATCGCGGCCCAATAAGTGCCGAGAACCGCCCGCCGTTTGAGGGCTCGCGCCTGGGAGCTTTTGCCAAGACTCTCCCACGCTGGCACCGTGAGGCTGGGCAGGTCCGCAGGCGTGGGCGCTTCGGTGCCGGTGTCGCTCATACGGATACGGCGAAAGGGTGCCAGCTCACGTCTTGCGGGCCGGCTGGCGCGGCCTCCAACCTTTGGCCTGCGCGGCGCCATGAACTACACCGCGCGGGCTTGATGCAAGTTTGCAAGCGATAGAGCATCCCTGATCTGCGCTTGGTTCGGGTGGCGTGAAACACGGTGAGTGGTCGGATTTGCGACGGTCCTAGCCGACGGAGAGCGCTGGCGCGGCTTCCTGGGCTTGCTCGTTTTCGTCCTCGCCAAGCTCGCGTTTTAACCGGAGACACTCCCGCTCTTCGGCGGCCTGCGCGCGCAGTAGGCGAAATTCCGCCTCCTTGCGGATCTCCTCTTCGACGGCGAGTCGGTGCGCGTCGAGGGCGGCTTGATTTGCCACTACAGGCGCGGCTGCGGTAACGGTAAACGTGCAACTTCCCGAGAGGAGCGCCTGGGCATCGGAGAGCGTCTGCTCCGCATCGGCAATGATGCCGGCGAAGTCGGAAGCGGGAAGGTAGGGGCCGCGCATCTGAGCTGCGAAAGCACCGAAGATGGGCGAATAGGGCGCGAAATCGCGGGCGAACTTTCCGTCGTGAAAAAAGGGCGCAACGGCCTGAGCGAACTCCGTCCTTATCGCTTCGGAGAAGGCGGGCTCGGCAATATCCCCGATGGCGGTTCTCACGTTGCCCTTCGCAGTCAGCAGGTTATTCGATGCGGAAAGTGCCGCTTCGTTCGCGCTGTCGATGATCTGGCGAAGTGTTGCGAGCTTTGCTTCCGTCTGCGGACGGGAGAGCACGGCATCGAGGTCGGCGGAATCCTCAAGGAGCGCTTCGAACTCGCGCTCCCTTTCCAGAAGCGGTTGAAGAGCGGCTTGGGCGCGGCGGGCTGCATCGAGCGCGGGGGCGAGGATCGAGATGGTCTCGGTGAGGATGTCGCGCAGATTGCCCACGGGTGCGGGCGGTGTGACGGCACGGATGATCGAGTCTGGATAAACGATCGGGCCCGGCGTCGATGGGGTGGTTTTGGTGGCGGTGGTTTTCATGTTGAGATTGGATTTGCGGCAGGTTGTTAGTGGCGAAAAAGGTCGGGCCTTCGATTGCGTGAGATCGCCCACACGGCATCGAATCCGGCGCCGGGGAACTCGGTGCGGACGGCGTGCATCACCATGCTTCGATCGCGGGAAGCTGCGGCGCGCTCACTGCGATCATTGGCGATCGATGGCACTGGAATGAGCGGCGAATTAGTGAGGCCGATCGAAAGGAGTTTGACGGGCTGGATGCCCCCAGGCACGCGGCGGAGCAGCCAGTTCGGGGAGTAAAATCGGTAGTGCGCCTCGCTGACTGCGCGAAGGCCGTCGCCGTTATATTTTACCACGAAGCGTGCCCCGGTGGATTGCACGTCCACGCGATTCACCCAGCCGACTGCGGGCGCGGCGGGATTCGAGTCGGCGCGGCCGGGGACATCAGGGTGCCCGCGATACACGGGCGCCGGCGCGGCGGCGATGCCGTCGCGAAGCATCTCGGCGCTGGCGCGATCGAATTTTTGAAGCCCTTTGGCGTGGCGATATTCGCCGTATGGCACGAACAGCCCGTCGGGTTGCGCCACGGTAAAAGCAGAGGGCGGCAGCGAGCCATCAGCGATGGCGATAAAGCCGGATCGGTCGTTGTGAGCAGTGAGGGCGGCTTGCGCGCGGCGTGAGGCGATGAGCGCGGCCACTCGGCATTTTTTAGCGAAGAGGGTTTCGATGCCGTGCGGGCTCATTCGATTTCTGTCGCCAAGTCGGCGAGTGCTTCCTCCGCCGTGTTCAGGTCGTGTTGCATTTCGGCGAGGAGTTCGCCCAAAGCCGGGAGCGCTTTTGCGATGGCATCGGCAGACCAGGCGGCGTGATGTTCCTCGCGGTTCGTCAGGCAGGCCGTCGAGATTTTGAAGACCTTCGCGAAGACTTCCGGCGAGAGGCGAAGGCAGCGGCGGAGCTTCGCGAGGTGGATCGCCGTGAGCCGCGCGCGTGGATCGCCGATCGTGGCGGGATGATCGATGGCCATCGGTTGCATCGCACGGAAGCGAGCCTGTTTTGGCACTCGACGCCGGAAGAGTTTGGCGCTCGCGGCGGTCATTCTTTCGTGGGCGTGCTGCGCGCGCCGATCTTGATGCGGTTTGGGTTCGCGGGGTCTCGGCGGATTTGAAAAATTACATCACACAAGGGACCAAAGAGTTTTCCAAAACGGATCATCGTTGCGGTGGTCATCGGGACCACACGCACGGCGGCGGAGAGCTCGGGTGTGACGATTTCCGCGAGGGCATTGGCTGCGATCTGCAGCGCTGAATCGGTCCGCGCGCTTGTAAGCGCTGCCAGTAGGCCATCGGCTTTGGCAAGCGCGACCTGCACTAATTCCTTTTCAGCCGCGAGCGGGTCCGCTGCGCGCTCTGCGGCCACTAGGTCATTGTAGCGCTGCAAAAGTGCGGGGGACTTCGCGCGCCCGGTCAGGCACATAAAAAGCCACGCGTGCGAAACGCCGAGTTTGCGAGCGTGGCCGACAATACCGAGGATGGCGGCGTTTCGTTTGGCTGCGGGTTTTGCGTTCATTGAATTGCCCTTAATTGAGGATTAAAGGATTCAAGCAACCTGCAACCCTTTGTCAATTACGAAAGATTGTGAAGGGTAGGCGTCGTGCCCCGCACTAATCCTTTGCCTACTCGCGAGAAAGAAATCGGGCGGCGCTTGCGGCAGGCTCGCGAACTCCAAAAGCTGACGCGTGTCGCCATGGCCGCGAAACTCGGAATCGACTCCAGTCGGCTTGCGAGTTACGAATTTGGCCGAGCTCCGGTGCCATATCGCATCGGCGACCAAGTCGCCCGCGAAGCCCGTGTGTGTCAGCGTTGGCTGGCCACCGGGGAAATGCCGATGGACGGCTATCTCGCTATTTATGAGGGGGTCGCATCCGCGCTCCCATCATCGTTGCCGTTCAGCTTCGTCTATGACAACGCGCTGAATCCATTGATCGGGAAAACCTTGGAAATGGTCGCGAGGAATTCCGGGGTGTCGGAAGAAGAATTGGACTTTTGGGAATTGCGCCATGTCGATCCGATCGGCATTCCATCTGACTTGTCGGGCGAATATGCGATGCAGGAAATGCTTGCGTGCCTCTCCTTGCTGGTGCGTTCGCTGCCGCCTCCGCTTCGGCGCGAATTCCACGAATCCCTGATGAGCACGGCGGAACGTTTAATGATCAAGCACAAGGCAGCGAGGGCGGCCTACGCAGGCGCGCGCGAAAAGATCGCGGCGGAGGAATTAGCCAAGACGACTGAAAAGATGCTTACGGCACTGGAAGCCGCCAGGGCACGCACGCGCTAGGAAATCTCAAGGCCCGAAAGGCACCGCAGAGGAGTCAAGCGAGAAAGAGCGCGCCCGCAGGCGCGTAGGGCAAGGTGAAACGCGGGGCGGCGGCGCGCGACTACGAAAGAAGACGTAGAACATTGCCGGAAAGAAAGGACTTGCACAGCTAAACGAATCCGTTTAGCTGTGCGCCCGATGGTGCGACAGGCTACCCCGAAACTCGACAAGCTCATTGCCCGCGTCCAACGCCTCACAAGGGCGGCTGGCGCCAGGTGCGCGCTCGCGGAGGTTTTGAAAGTCTCGCCGCAGCATCTCAACCACTGGCTGTCTGGCTCCCGCGAGCCGGGCGGCGAAATCACGCTCACGCTGGAGAAATGGGCCACGGCAGCGGAGGCGAAACAAAAAAAGACGCCGGGCGTGTTACGAGCACACCCGGCGAAACCAAGGCCCAGAGAAAACACGATCAATGAAAAAACTGAACCGAGGCCACGCAAAAAATAGCCGCGCGAATCGCGCACCGCAACCCGTCAATCCCGCTCCGATCGCGGGGCGTGAGACGCACAAAACGAAGTCGGAAAAGCTAAATGGGAAGCCGCTTCCCATTTCAAAAGGAGCGCAGGAAACCGGGTCCGAACCGCAAAGGATAAACACGCCAGGCGGATGGCAATCGTTATGTGCGGCTCCGTTGTCTGTGAGCGAGGAAACTGCCATGTTCCGGGCCGGAATGGAGCGGCTGTCTCTGCCGCTGGATACACCGACGGAGGGCATGAGGCCGCAGGATGCGGCTGGCGCACTGGCGCTGGTGTATCTCAAGCTGCGCGTATTCTTCTGTGAAGCGATGGGACATCTCAAGAGCATGAAGCCGGAGGCCGGGTTTATAGGGATGCGGCGCAAGGTCTCGATGGAGCTGGCCATGCGCGTCGCGGACGAGGTCGCCGAGCGCCGGATGATGCACACTCTGAGGCCCGGCATGGAGCCGGAGGAGGGGTTCGCGCTGCGCTTGCCGGGGATCGCCGGCCAGTGCATTTATAGCTGGCCGGAGCTGGCCCACGCGCTGGCCGAGCCGCTGGATACCGAAGGCGAAGAGTTGCAGGGGTTCGCCGAGTCGAATCTGGGTTTCTTCGGAAATTACGTGCTCTGCACCGAGCTGGCGCTCGGGATCATGCTGGCGGAGCAGGTGCGCGCGGCCATGGGGATTTACACGGCGAAGGATGATCATGACGGGGGGTTGAGCGATCCGACGCCGGCCTCGCGCCGAGCGATGCGCAGTCTGGGATTGACCATCGCCGGGCATACCGTTTCTTAACAGGCCGTCACCCGCTCAGAAGCGCCGCGCGTCTTGATGAAAGGCGTGCGGCGTTTTTGCGCCGGGATCGTCGCGGGGGAGGGGGTTCGCTGGCGTGTCTGTGAATAGAGCGGGCCACGGCTTTCGACGTGAGCCGCATCGCGAAGCGGGGTGCTCGGGCTGGGAACTGGGGCGGGGTGCTCGGGCGGGGTGTGTATATATATAACACGCGAACGGAATTTGAGCGGCGGCGGGAGCAGTCCACCGACGGCGGTTTTTGCTGGCCGGCAATCACCTAAGATGGCAGTTTTCCCGACTATGAACCGGAGATCGATTTTCGATTTTTGCGCCTGGGCGCTGTCGGCAGTGGCGATCGGCTGGGTGTCCGCCTGGGGTTATATCAATACCTTCGCCGGGGATCATCCGCCGGCCTGGGTCGCGAGTTTCGAGGCGTGGCACGCACCGCTGTTCTCGCGGCTCCCCGATCTGCCGCCGGCCTGGGCGCTGATCGCGGCCTTGTCGGTGCTCGCTCTGTATTTCCTGCCCGCCTTCGTGGCCAGTGGGCGCCAGGCGCCCAGCTTTCCGATGATTGCCGGGGTGAATCTGCTTTTGGGTTGGACGTTGCTGGGCTGGCTCGCGGCGATGTTGTGGGCGGTATTTGATCGCCGGAGGCCCGCATCCGCGTGACGGGCGGGGGAGACGATGGCTTGGATTTGGCCGGGCTGGGCAAACTGGCCAAGGCCGTGCCGGCGCCGGTCTGGAAGCGCGCGGCGGAGACGGCTTGCGTGACTTTCGAGAAAGCGGTCGCGCCGCTCACCGAGACGACTTCGGGGATGGGGCGTCTGATCGCGGCGAGGTTTGACCGGCTCACGGAGCTGGAAAAGATCAATGCGGCGGCTGCAGTGAAGGCGGCCGGGGCGAAGATCAAGGCGGCGGGAAAGATCGCGAGCGCGCCAAGCCAGGCGAAGGTGATCGTGGCGGCGATCGAGGGAGCGGGGATGGAAACGGACGGGGAACTGCGCGAGCTGTGGGCGAATCTGATCGCCAGCGAGTTTACCGGGGGCCGGGTGCATCCGCAGATTCCCAAGATTCTCGCGCAGATGACGGCGGACGATGCGAAGACGCTGTCGATAATCCATCGCGCCGGCGGAATGAGCGTGATCGCCACCTTTCCCCGAAAATATCCTGTCAAGACCGAGCGTCTGAATGTGACGGAGCCGGTGAGCCACTCCGCTCTGGTGGCGATCGGCGTGATAAGAAGCGAGGGGTCGATGTGGGTGCTTACGCCGCTGGGGGAAGCGTTCGTTGAAGCGGTAGAAGGGCCTAAAAGGGCGCAACTCGGCAGGCCGCCGAAGGCCGGAGAGGGGTAAAATCGGTTCCGGGTTCCCTCGATTTCGGCGCACAACCTCGCACAACCCAACAGAGTAAAGCATGACATCTGTTCTCCCATTTTCTCGAAAAAACGCCAAGATGACATCTGTTCGTACAAGGTAGCTTGGCGAAAGATTGCGTTCGTAACCCATTGAAAACACGCACTTTCACCCCTCTTCACCCCTTTTCATGCCTCTGACATCTGTTCTCCCTGCTCCGTCCGCGCTCTCACTGTGGAAGCCGTGCGCCCGGCGGGGGTCGAACCCACAACCTCAGCCTTCGGAGGGCTGCGCTCTATCCAGTTGAGCTACGGACGCGTCTCTTGCGGCGTCCTTCCGAACACAGGGGTTCGTTGAGGACGGCGCGGAAGTTAGCGGCTTCCGTTCATTCGGCAAGGTACATTCGGGGTCGATGTAATGACTTGCCGGAAGCATGTGCGGAACCCTAGGTTTGCGGCACGTGCGCGGCCCTGCGAAGGAGCGCCCAAAGTCTCAACCATCACGAAAATGAATCCTGAAGAAGGCCAGCAATCACATCATCCCGAAGTCGATGCGGGACGAAACGGGACGCTCGACGAGAGCGGCAACGTGGATCGAATCCGCAATATTTTGTTTGGTTCGCAGATGCGGGATTACGACGGGAGATTTCAACGGCTGGAGGAGCGTTTGGTACGTGAGGCGGGTGAGATGAGGGCGGATTTGCAGAAGCGTTTGGAGGCGCTGGAAGGATTTATGAAAGGCGAGGTGGAATCCATGACGCAGCGGGTGAAGGCAGAGCATGACGAGCGTTGCCACGGGATTGAAAAGCTGGCCCGTGACTTGGCCGAGACGGCTCGCGGGATCGAGATGAGGGTCGGCAATCTCGACGAGCGGGCTGCGAAAGATGTTCGGGATCTTCGCCAGCAGCTTCTTGAGCAATCCAAGAATCTGAGCGGGGAGATCAAGGATCGCTATGAGCAGATGCGCGTGGGCCTCGACCGCGAGGCGGAGCAGATTCGCGGTGCGATGACGGGACGCGAGTCGCTGGCGGATATGCTGAACGAGGTGGCCCTGCGGCTGAAGAACGAGTTCCGTGTGCCGGGAGCCTCTTAGGCGCCGAGCTTTGGTGATCCGGTGGACGATTTCGACGAACTCCGCCGTTTGCTCGTGGGCCGCGAGCAGGAACAACTGCGGGAGCTAACAGAGCGAATCGACGACAAGGCGCGGCGCGCGAAAGAACTCGCGAGCGTGCTGCCGCAGGCGGTCCGGCTGAGCCGTGAGCGTGGGGAAGATCTTGCGCGGGCCTTGCAGCCGGCGGTGCAAAGTTCGGTCCGGGAGTCTGTGGAAAAACAACCGGAGTTGTTTGTCGATTTACTGCACCCGATCATCGGCTCGATCGTGCGACGGTCGATCGCGGAGAGTTTGCGCGGCTTGCTTCAATCGCTGAATCGAACGTTGGAGCATACGGTGTCACTGCAGGGGTTGAAGTGGTGGTTTGAAGCGATGCGCACGGGGCGATCCTTTGCCGAAGTCGTGCTTTTGCGCAGTCTGGTTTATCGCGTCGAGCAGGTGTTTCTCATTCACAAGGAA
>JAYTDO010000391.1:0-1903 GCA_043735935.1 Chthoniobacteraceae bacterium | reverse complement strand
TCCCGCAAGAGTTCCTGATAGTTTCCAAGTGGCTTGTAGCCGTCGATATATGGGTAACCAAGCTCAAGTAACACTGCGCTAATGTTCTGATGCTTTCGCTCAATGGAGCCTCGAGTTCGCTTTGGCAATAGTTGGAGAACACCCCTGTTATGTTCCGCTTTGTTGAATCCCAGCCCGCGCAGCTCATTCGAAAGCATATCGAGATAGTCCGCCACAGCGATTTCGACTTCATCTCGTGACCATGATTCTAAAATGCTCATCTGTGGATTCTTCACACGCACCTATCGGGCACCATTTGTCCATGCTTGGCAAGCTGGACTCCGGAATTGACGGCGATTTTTGGTTCCACGCGACGACGGCACGCGGGCATTCAAGATCAAACTCTCCATTGAAAAGGACGACCACGCATACCGCACGTTGGAGTTGCGGGCTTTCTTCCGCAAATTCCCGCACGGTGAAGCGCCCCGTGACTACTATGATTACCTCACCCGGAAGATAAGCCGGGAGGAACTTTTCCGGCGGCATCGAGCGGCAGCCGCGAAGGCGGCTAACGAAGCGTGGCTCGCGGAACTTGGCACGGAAGCAATCACGGATCGCGCCGTGGATGAGCGCATCCGGGCCGCGCTCGTAAATCGGCGGAACTGGGTGTTGATCGGCGGGCCGCCATGTCAGGCGTATTCAATCGTCGGCCGTTCCCGCGTGATCGGTGCGAAAGGCGGACAGGCAAAATACGACTCAGACCCGCGTCACAAACTTTACCGCCATTACCTCCGCATTCTCGCCGTTCACCGTCCGCCGGTTTTCGTGATGGAGAACGTGAAGGGTCTGCTGTCCGCGAAGCTGTAGGAGGAACATATCTTTGATCGAATCCTCGCGGATCTCGCGGACCCAGCGGCCGCGATGCCGGAAGCGGCAGCGGAGGGCGTGCAATATCAACTCATCCCGGTAGCCATGCGCAACGAAGCCCCGTCGGGCGATTACCAGCCGGAAGATTTCGTCGTGTGCGCGGAGGATCACGGCATTCCCCAAGCGCGGCATCGTATCATCATCCTCGGCATCCGCTCCGATGTCCGCGGTGAGCCGGACGTTTTGCAGCGCGCTGAAAAATTCACGGTCGCGCAAGCCATCGGTGACCTGCCACGCCTGCGAAGCGGATTGTCGAAAGAAGATGACTCGCCCACCGCCTGGCGCGACGCCGTGCTCGGTTTGGAGACCGCCGCATGGATGCGAAACGGAGCGATGGATGAAGACCTTCGTCTGGGGATAGAATCGGTCATTCGCCGCGTCGGCGCGAATCTGGATCGGGGTGCGGAGTTCGTTCCGTGCGTGGCTTTGCCGGAACGCCACAGAGCATGGTTTTCCGACCCGCGATTGCATGGCGCGTGCAATCACGAGACGCGCGGCCACATCCGCGAGGATTTGCACCGCTATTTTTTCTCCGCCGTCTTTGCCCGCAAGCGCGGGCGCTCACCGCTACTCGAAAATTTTCCTCACGCACTTTTGCCGAAGCATGAAAACGTCGGCGATGCCCTCAAGGAGACGAAATTCAACGACCGCTTCCGGGTGCAGTTGGCTAACCGGCCTTCGACAACCATCGTCTCGCACATCTCCAAGGACGGGCATTACTTCATCCACTACGACCCGGCGCAGTGCCGCAGCCTCACCGTGCGCGAAGCAGCGCGGTTGCAGACGTTCCCCGACAATTACCGTTTCGAGGGGCCGCGCACGGAGCAATACAAGCAGGTCGGCAATGCGGTGCCGCCGCTGCTCGCGCGGCAGATTGCGGAGATTGTCGCCGCGCTGATCGGCTGATGAATTTCGAGCCTGGCAAACGTCACGGAACCTGGCAGCGACAAAGGCAAGAGCACCAACATCGTCGTTCCCTCCACGCTGCGCGGCGCTG
>JAYTDO010000390.1:0-4128 GCA_043735935.1 Chthoniobacteraceae bacterium | reverse complement strand
GTGTCGAACCTTTGTTTTTGAGGCGGTGAAGTGGGCGTTCGCCGCTTCATGCGCTTCCACCGAGTATCGCGCGCAACTTGTCCCGAAGCCCTTCCGGCGTGAACGGCTTCTGAAGAAATCCGGCGAGCCCCTTTCCCGCGAAACGATTCGTCGCCTCCTGCTCACCGAATCCACTGATGAGGAGGACTTTGACGTCTGGTTTGATGAGGCGAAGGGCCGCGAAGGTTTCGTTGCCGTCCATCTGTGGCATCGTCAAATCGAGCAGGACGGCAACAAAACGCGCGGGATCTTCGTTAAAAACCTGCACTGCCTGTGCGCCTCGCGAAACGAGCACAGCGTTGAAGCCGAAGGCCTCCAGCATGCGCCCGGCGACGGCCCGGACGGTGGCTTCGTCGTCGACGACGAGCACGTCGCCATCGCCCATCCAGTCCTGCACCTCGTCGATTTTCGGATCGGGTTCCGCGGGGCTGCTCGATGCGGGGAGAAGAAGTTTGAACGTCGTGCCGCAGCCAATCTCGCTCTGGACTTTCAGCGTTCCGCGATGACCACGCACGATACCGAGGACCGCGGCAAGACCGAGGCCGCGCCCGGTGAATTTGGTGGTGAAAAACGGGTCAAAGATGCGGTCGCGTGTTTCGGGCGACATGCCGCATCCGTTATCAGTCACCTCGATGTAAACGTAGTCACCCTCGGGAAGTTCGGGGGCGAGGTGAGTATCCGCGAGATACCCACGATCCGCGTGGATCAAACCGGTGCCGATGTTGATGACGCCGCCTTGGTCCCCGAGCGCATCGGAAGCATTGATGACGAGGTTCATGACGATTTGGCGGATCTGCGTTGCGTCCGCGGAGACTGCCGGGAGATCGCGCCCGAGGTTGAAGTTGATGACCGCGTCCTTGCTGATCGAAAGCCGGAGCAGATGAGCGGTCTCCTCGACGATGGCGCTGATATCCAGCTGCGCCACGACAAAGCGGCCCTTGCCCGAATAGGCGAGCATTTGCTTGCACAGATCCGCCGCGCGATGGGAGGTCGTTTCGATTGCCTGCAGGTAGGGATGGAATGGGGAATGGGGTGGTAAATCCATCCGGACGAGGCTGGCGTTGCCCAGGATTCCGGTGAGCAGGTTGTTGAAATCGTGTGCGATCCCACCCGCCAGGATTCCGAGACTTTCGAGCTTTTGGGTCTCCTGCAATCGCCGATCGATTTCCGTCCGCTCTTCTTCCTGGCGCTTGCGTTCCGTGATGTCGACAGCGGCGCCGAGCAGTCGGATGGCCTCCTCTTTCTCGTCCCTCCAGACTTCGCCGCGAGTGACCAACCAGCGTTCCGTGCCATCCGGACGCACGATGCGGTAGTCGATTTCGAAGTCCTTTCCATTCTCGACGGCTGCCATGACTCGTGAGCGGATCCGTTCACGGTCATCGGGGTGAATCCTTTCCAAGTATGCCGAGTAGGTCGCACCGAAGTTGGCCGCATCCAGGCCGAAAATATTGTAGAGACCCTCGGACCAGGAGACGACGTCGGCCTTAATATCCCACTCCCACGTTCCCATGTCGGCCGAAGCGAGCGCGAGGCGGAGGCGCGCTTCGTTTTCCCGTCTCGCGGTCTCCGCCGCTCGTAGTCCCGTGATATCGCGATGGGTGCCCCAAACGCGGACCAGGAGTTCGTCCTCGATGATGCCGATGATGTTGTTGAGAAAAATGCGTTCCCGTCCGTGACGATCGACTTCGCGCGATTCCGAATCGGTAGTGCGAAAGCGGGCGCGAATGCAGTTTTGGAAATGGTGCGTGTTCCGCTCATCCGCGCGGGGCATCAAGGTGGCAATTCGCGTGCCGAGCATTTCGGTCGCGGTGTCGAATCCGTACATGCGTGCGCTAGCGTCATTGCATTCGGCGAGGAACGCGTGGGCGTAGATGTGGTCCAATTGCGCGTCTTCGGGCAGGGCGAGCGAAAGCGGCGAGTCGAATTCGTATCGCCAGATCCCTTCGGTGGAGTGCGCCACGAATGCCCGGTAGCGCTCTTCTGCTGCTTCGCGTTGCATGATGTCGGAGCGGAGTTCCTCCTGAGTCGCTGCCAACTCCGTCGTTCGATCGCGCACCAGTCGCTCGATGTTCCGGGTGCGTTCCTGCGCGTTGTGAAGGAGTGTGGCCAGGAGTCCAGTCAGCCAGAAGCCGCCGACCAATGCTCCCCATCGATACATGGTGGTTTGCCGCGCCAGCCAGATCGGATCGGGTCGAAAATGGACGACCCAGTCCCGACTGCGGGTGAGGAGCGGAAGGTGGAGCGCATGCTCGCCGGAAAAATCGGCCGCGGAGGGCGGTGGCGCCGTGCCCATTCCGCTCCCGGTGAAGCTCACCAAATATGGTTCGCTTCCCGCCGGAGTCTCGTCTGTGAGCAGTAGTTCCACGCCGGTGTCGCTGGTGGCTCTGGCTTGGCCGGCGACCAATTCGCTAAAACGAAAAGCGCCGGCGACGAAACCGCGGAGGTGGGAACGGCGTTTTTCGGGGGTCGCTGGAGTTCCGAGCGAGTCGAAGATCGGCAAGAGCATGACCCAGCCAAAGTGATCGCCCGGGCCGTCATGGAACTGGACCCGGTGAGTGGCGGTCATTTCCCCGGATTCAATCGCACGCGCGATGGCGCGTTGATGGAGCCCTCGAAACTGATCGAATCCCAAGTCCATTTCATTTCCGGCGGCCGGCGAAGCGTAATGGATTGGCAGGTAGGTGGCTTGCTCCTCCGCGGGAAGCACTGCCCGATTGTCGTCGTTGCCCTCGTGCCTCCCGTTGTGGATCACAAAAGCCGCGTTGACTGACTGCCGGGCTGTCGCTTCGAATTCTGCGCGTTTGGGATGGGGAACCACGGGCATCCACTCCAGGAGTTGGATGCCGGGATGCCGGGTGCGCAGGTCGGCGGCGGTGTCCTCAAACTCGTCAGCACGAACGTAGTCCGATGCGGTGAAAAGATTCCGCAAAGTGTACAGACACTCCTCGAAATCCTTGATCGTCATCGCGAGGGACTGCGCTTCCATCCGAGCCTGCCATTTGAACTGTTGCGAAACGCGCGAGCGCTCCTCGGCCTGGACGAAATAATATGCAGCAACAGAAAGCGCGATTCCACAAAGGAGGACAAGCAAGACCCCGAATGAACGCAAGGCCGAGGTCGGAAGGTGGCCCGTTGTCTCGACAGTTGAGGAATCCGGGTTGGTCACAATCGCCAGCGGTAGCGGGAAGGAGCGCCACGGGCAATGGGAAACCCAGGGACAAATCGCCCCATCCATCGCGGAAACTCAGGAATCTATTCGCAGCCGCCGGATCGAGGCGGTTGCTAATGTACCGAGGCGATCGAGGATCATCTCTGGGCGCAAATGGGCCTCGTTCCGAGCCTTCTACCAATCGATGAAACCACTCAGAATCCTGCCTGTCCTCCTCATGCCCTTCGTGGCACTTGCGGAAGTGCAGCCGACGTTTGCGCCGGAGCAGGTCGAGTTTTTTGAGAAGAAGATCCGCCCGGTCATCGCCGAGCAGTGCGTGAAATGCCACGGAGCGCCGGGGGAGAAAATCAAAGGCGGACTCGTCATCGACTCCCGTTCGGGGCTGCTTAAAGGCGGCGACACCGGACCGGCGATCACGCCCGGCGATCCCGAAAAGAGCCTGATCATCGCCGCCATTCGGTATTCCGACGAAGACCTCCAGATGCCGCCGAAGCACCGGCTTTCCGATCAGCAGATCAAAGATTTTGAAGAGTGGGTGAGGATGGGCGCGCCCGATCCGCGCACCGGGGCGGAACTTTCCAAACCGACGATCGATATGGAAAAGGGACGGGCCTTCTGGGCGTTTCAACCGGTGCGTGATCCGGTGCCGCCCGATGTCAAAGAGGCCGAATGGACGGCGTCCGGCATCGACCGCTTTATTTTCGCGAAGCTGGAGCAACAGGGGCTCGCACCGAATCCGCCCGCCGAAAAGCGCGCTCTGCTGCGGCGCGCGACGTTCGATCTCACCGGGCTGCCGCCGACGCCGGCAGAGACTCGGACATTTTTGGATGATGCCGCCCCGGATGCTTTTGCGCGGCTCGTGGATCGACTGCTTGCGTCGCCGGCGTATGGAGAGCAATGGGGTCGGCATTGGCTCGACG
>JAYTDO010000389.1:0-3632 GCA_043735935.1 Chthoniobacteraceae bacterium | reverse complement strand
ACGGCGCGCAGCATACCAGCCCGCACAATATCAATCACGATCGCACTCGCATCATCGAGCGTCTCCTCAGTCGCGAGTTCGCGGGAGTGCTGCACGATGGCCCGCGCGGCGGTGCGGTGCGCGAGCTGTTCGGAAAGGACATCGTCGCTCAGCACATTCGAGATCCCGTCGGAGCAGAGAAAGGCGATGTCACCGTCGCGCAGCTCGGTCTCGAAGCAATGCGGCTCGACCGATGGCGCGAGGCCGATGGCGCGCTGGAGGACATGGGAGAAGGCGCGATCATTGATGACGTGATCGCACGAGAGCTGCGATATCCGCCCGTCGCGTGCGAGATACACGCGCGAGTCGCCGACATTCAGGCCGAAAAGCCGGTCGCCCTCGATGACAGCGACCGAGAGTGTCGAGATCATCTCCGGCGCGGAATGCCTCACGAGCGATTCGTGGTGCAGCGTGTGGTTGATGATCTTCGTGAACTCGGAGAGCGCGCGCTGCGGCGTCCAGCTCGCGGGACGCGCGGCGTAGTTGGTCATCAGCGACTTCACAATCCGTGTCGCTGCCTCGCGTGCGTCGCGCGCGGCGCCCGCGCCATCGGCCAGCACGGCGATCACCGTTTCATCCCACGCCTTCACGGCGAAGGAATCGTCCGATTCCGCGCGGTCGCTTTTTGCGAGGCCGTAGCTGGTGAAGTTCACTTTCAAGGATTCGGTGCCCGGGATTCGGAGTTCAGATTCTCGCGGCGGAGAGCGCACCCCAAGTGGTGCGCCATCGGGTTTTCACGAGCTTCAGGCCGATGAGCGCGAAGATGCACAGGCTGGCGAAAATGAGAAGGCCGGTGAGATAGGTGCCGAAGTGCTGCTTGCTCAGGCCCATCATGTTCGCGAGCAGGAATCCGCCGAGGCCGCCGCCGCAGCCGACGAGACCGGTCATCAGCCCGAGTTCCTTGCCGAAGCGCTGCGGGAGAAGCTGGAAGACGGAGCCGTTGCCCATGCCGAACGCGCCGCAGGCGATGAAGAACGCGGCGACATTCAGGTAAAGATTTTCCACGAGTCCGCCGAGCACGAGCGCGACGCAAGCCACGCTGTAATAGACGTGCAGTGAGCGGATGCCGCCGATGCGGTCCGAGATCGCGCCGCCGATCGGCCGGCCGAGTGCGCCGATGGCCGTGCAGAGCGCCACGAGGTCACCGGCCTGCGAGTTTGTGAGGCCGAAGCGATCCTTGAAATACATGCCGAGCGAATAGGCCAGGCCGACGAATCCGCCGAATGAGACGGTGTAGAAAAAGCAGAACCAATGGACGTCCCTGTCTTTGAACATGCGGAAGTAGTCGCCCAGTTTTTTCGGTGTCGCGGGGTTCGGCGGCTCCTTGGAAAAGATGATGTAGATCGCGAGCACAAAGAACGCGGGGATGAGCGCAAAGCCGAAGACCGACTGCCAGCCGTAGGCCGCAGCGAGTCGCGGCGCGAGGAGCGAGTCAATCACCACGCCGATATTCCCCGCGCCTGCGAGGCCCATCACGAGGCCCTGCATGTTCGGCGGATACCAGCGCCCGGCCTGGGGCATCGCGACGGCAAAGCTCGCGCCCGCCACGCCGAGCACCGCACCCATCGCGAGGGTTGCCTCGTAATTTTTCAGTCCAAAGATCCATGCCGCCGAAAGGCCGCTCATCACGAAGAGCTGCGCGATGATCCCGGTGCGCTTCGCACCGATGCGATCCACGAGCAGACCGAGCGCGAGGCGGAAGACGCCACCAAAAAGAATCGGCACCGAGACCATGAAGAACCGCTGCTGCGCACTGAGGTTCAGCGACTCCGGCGCGGCAATCTGGTTTGCGAGGACGCCGAGGAGCGTCCAGACCATGAAGCTGTAGTCGAAGTAAAGGAACGCCGTGACGAGCGTCGGAAAGTGGCCGGCCTTTTTGAGCGATGAGAGGTTCAAATGTGTGGTGGGTTGGTTGTTTTCGATGCGCCACAATGGGCACGCGCCCCCTTTAGCTGGTACGATGCCAGCATAGCCTCTCTGGCATGATGAAGACTGCTCAAAGTTTTCATGCAGACCATGAATTCTGCTCATGCCTTCACTCTGAGGCCGTCTGACAGAGGGAGAAGATGTGTGGATATGGCAGACGGACCTCCGCAGGTTTCCGCAAATTACACCCGGTGCTGTGAACATATTTTTTCATCACCCTCCGCCACCCTGCTGCCAGGGGTGTTTTCATTTGCCCAGTCTGCGCAAACACATGCGCAAAATGAGCCGCCCTGCCACGGTGCTGCCGAATCGACTGCATCGCCAGGCCCAGGGCACAGCGGGCAGGACGCCCGCTGTGCCCCACAGGCAGATTGCCTGTGCCATCTGCCTCGATCAGAACGCGATCGTCGCCTGAACGTAGCCGAAGTCGGCGTCGCTGTGGAAGCCGGTGGACTTGAGATAGTTTCCGGCAAAGAAGTGGCTGTAGCCGCCCTGCACCTGGAGGTATTTGTTCGGCGTCCACGTCACCACGAGGTCCACCTCGGAGCCCACGTAATCGCTTGCGCCGCGCGAGGCCGCGTTGAGCGGGCGCACGGCGGTGAGACCGTTGGCGCGGTACCACACGTCGTTCGTGTCGGCGAGCCAGAAGGCGTTGTAGTCCACCTGTGCCGTCACGTTTTTCATCGGCGTGACTTTGAAGCTCAGCATCGCGTTGTGCAGGTTCTGCCACGCGAAGAGGTCCATGATGCCGTAGAATTTGTGGTTCGTCGGGAAGAGATTCTGGAACGTGCCCACGTCATTGTCCGCGGAGTTTCCGTCGCCGGAGGCAAAGTTGTATTCCGCGTAGATGCGCGGCTTCATCGGCAGGTCGAAGTTGTAGCCGACGCCCACATTCGCCGCGAATGCATTCAGGCTCAGCCCGCGTACGTCGCCGACCTGGTAGGCGAATTCGCCCTGGAATTCCAGGCCGCCGAGTTTTTTCGGATCACCCTTGATGCGTGTGCCGAGGGTGACGAAGTCGCTGTGCCGCGCATTTGCACCCGTAGTGGAGACGCCGCCCTGCACATTCGAGGTATTGCCGCGCGGCTCATTGATGAAGAGCGAATAGAGATCCACCGAACCGAACGACAGGTCATCCAGCGTCGCGTACACGCCGCTGAAGACGAGGCCGCGGCCGGTCTCCGTGCCGTTGAACAGATCGGACTGGTTGAACTTGTTCGCCGTGATGACGACCGGCGTGGAGGTGAACGCATCCAGCGTGAAGCCCTTCGTCTTGTACGTGAGCTTCACAGCGTCGAACGTGCGGCCGAAGTTGTTCCAGTCGAACGCGCCGACCAGACGCTCATCGCCATAGGAAAGAATCTGCCGACCGACTTTCAGACCCCACGGGCATTTCGAGTAGTCGGAGATGTCGATGTATGCCTGTCGAAGATCGAATGAGTCATCTCCCTCGGCCCCGAGTGCCCCGGGGGTCAGGGTGCGACCGGAGAAAAATTCCCGGCTGTCCTGCCCCTGCGCATAGATCTTCAGCCACGGCACCGGCTTGAGCATCATGCCGATGCGGAAGCGCTGCAGCAGCCACCCGTCATCGGTCACCGCATTCACACCGCGGTTGAAGTCAAAGTTGTTCTCCCGCACCTCCCATCGCAGCCGTTCCTGCACGTCGA
>JAYTDO010000388.1:0-25986 GCA_043735935.1 Chthoniobacteraceae bacterium | reverse complement strand
CGCTCATCGCAAAGCGCATGGTGGAAATCGCGCGTGCCGAGGGAGCCGATGCGGTGGCGCACGGAGCCACGGGGAAGGGGAACGACCAGGTGCGTTTCGAGCTCACGGCCGCCGCGCTCGCGCCCGAACTCGAGGTCATCGCCCCATGGCGCCAGGATCGTTTTCGCGAACAGTTCCCCGGCCGCGCCGAAATGATCGCCTACGCGGAAAAGAACCACATCCCCGTCATGGCGAGCGCGAAGAAGCCCTACTCGATGGACCGCAACCTTCTCCACATCAGCTTCGAGGCCGGCATCCTCGAAGATCCGTGGTACGACGCGAGCGCGGAGAAAGCGCGCGACATGTATGTGCTCAGCGTTTCGCCCGAGCAGGCGCCCGACAAGGCGGAGTACGTCGAGTTATCGTTTGAAAAAGGCATCTGCACCGCTGTCGGCTACGTCGACCTCGACGCGCTGCTCGGCGAGCTGGGCTACACCGGCGAGCGAACCTACAATGCCGAGAACCACGCGATCCTCTCGCCTTACTGGGTGATGAAGGTGCTCAACAAACTCGGCGGTCGCCACGGCATCGGGCGGGTGGACATGGTCGAAAACCGTTTCGTCGGCATGAAATCCCGCGGCGTGTATGAAACTCCCGGCGGCGCGATCCTCCACAGCGGCCATCGCCAGATCGAATCCCTCACCATGGACCGCGAAGTCATGCATCTGCGCGACGGATTGATCCCGAAGTACGCCGAACTCGTCTATAACGGCTTCTGGTTCGCCCCGGAGCGCGAGGCCTTGCAGGCGCTCATCACCGAATCGCAGAAAAACGTCACCGGCGTCGTCCGCCTCAAGCTCTACAAGGGCAACATCATCGTCGCAGGCCGCAAATCGCCCGTCAGCCTCTACAATCCGCACATCGCAACGATGGAGGCCGACCCGACCAAGGCATACAACCAGAACGATGCGACCGGCTTCATCGCGCTCAATGCGCTCCGGCTGAAAGTAGCTGCGCGCGTGCAGGGGAAAGCGTGACGCGCGCAATTCCGATAGCGTCTCACCCCGTTCGCACCTAAAAGGCGCCATGCAAAAGAAACTTTTCACCGAACTCGGCCTTTCGCCGGAGCTGCTCAAGGCGATCGCGCGCGTGGGATACGAGGAAGCGTCGCCGATTCAGGGCGAGGCGATCCCCGTTCTTCTCACGGGAAAGGACGTCGTCGGCCAGTCCCAGACCGGATCGGGAAAGACGGCCGCCTTTGCGATCCCGGCGATCGAAAAAGTCGACGCCAACCTTCGCGCACCGCAGGTCCTCATCCTCTGTCCCACGCGCGAGCTCGCCGTGCAGGTCGCGGAGGAGGTCGCAAAGCTCGCCTTCTTCAAAAAAGGCGTCCGTGAGCTGCCCATTTACGGCGGGCAGAGCTACGAAAGGCAATATCGCGGCCTCCAGGCCGGCTCGCAGATCATCATCGGCACCCCGGGCCGCGTCATGGATCATCTTTCTCGCAAGTCGCTCAAGCTCGACGCGCTCAAAATGATCATCCTCGATGAAGCGGACCGCATGCTCGACATGGGATTCCGAGAAGACATCGAGACCATCCTCGCACAGGCGCCCGCAGACCGGCAGACGGTCTTCTTTTCCGCCACGCTGCCGCAGCCGATCAAGGTGCTCATCCAGCGATACTCGCGTGATCCCGTCAGCGTGCGCATCGAGGCCGCCACATTGGATGTCCCGGCCATCGATCAGGTTTATTACGAAGTGGATCGGCGCTCGAAACTCGAAGTCCTTGGCCGTCTCATCGATCTTCACGACATCAAATACGGCCTCATCTTCTGCGCGACCAAGATGATGTGCGACGAACTCACCGAACACCTCATCGCCCGCGGTTATTCGGCGGACAAACTTCACGGCGACATGACCCAGCAGATGCGCGAGCGCGTCATGGCTAAATTCCGCAAGAAAGGCATCGAATTCCTCGTCGCCACGGATGTCGCCGCCCGCGGCCTCGACGTGGAAGACATCGAAGTCGTCTTCAACTACGACCTCCCGCACGACGGCGAGGACTACGTCCACCGCATTGGCCGCACCGGCCGCGCCGGCCGCACCGGCCGCGCGATCACCTTCGTCGCCGGGCGCGAGATTTATAAGCTGCAAAACATCCAGCGTTACACGCGCGGGCGTATCAAACGCGAGAAGGTGCCATCCGCGGAGGAGGTCGAGGAAAAGCGCACGAACGTCTTCGCAGACTCCCTGCGCGAGACGCTCGAGAAGGGCGACTTCAAGCGACACGATGCCTTGATCGATCGCCTATTGGAGCAGGGCCACTCGGCGACGGACATCGCGAGTGCGCTCATCCATCTCCTCAGCGATGAAAAGACGACCACCGCCGCCCCGATCCCTGAGGATCGCGCGGATGGAGGACGCCGCGACTATCCGCGATACGAAACGCGGACCGGAGCTCATCCCCGTCCGCCCGCGCGGGCGCGTGAGATGACCAGTCGCGAGTCCGTCCGGACCAGTTCACGTCCGCCCGAGGCCGGGAACTTCGACCGCCCGGAGCGCGAGGAATCCGCCGTCTCGCACGAAGCCGGCATGACGCGCCTTACCTTCAATTGCGGTCGTGATCACGACACCATGCCGGGCGATCTTGTCGGCGTTATCGCGGGCGTCGCGCGGGTCCCGCGCGAAGCCATCGGCGCCATCCGAATTCAGACGAAGACGACCTTTGTGGACGTCGCCGATCAAAGCGCGGCGCTCGTCATCAAAAAACTCAACGGCATCAAGTTCAAAGGCCGCAAGCTCGCCGTCGATCGCGCTGGCTGACCCGGTGCGACGTGCGCGCCGACCGCGATTGCATCGCCGATCGCAGCCTCCCCGCGCTCAGTTCCCGAGGAAACGCTCCAACTCGCCGCCGAGCAAGGCGTGCACGTCGCGCGCGATCTCCTCGCGGCTCACCTCCCAGCCGGTCGCTGCCAGATCCTCATATTTGTCGCCCAGCACTTTCGTAAGGACGCCGCGCGAGTGGTGCCACTTGTAGACGAGCTGGTCGAGCACGCGGCAATCGCTGTGCTGCGGAGTCATGCTCAGGCCGAGCAACTCCAGCCGCATGCGAGTCATCTCCTCGATGATCGACGGATTGTTTAAAAACCACCAGCAGCCGAAGATGTGCAGGTTGCGAAACTTTCTCGCCGTCACACACAGCTCATGCTGGTTCTCGCGCGCCAGCATCGTGCAGAGGAATTTATTTTCGGGAAACGCCGCGCACAGGTTCGCCACCGCGCTCACATCCGAGAGGCCCACGCTGTCTCCGGCCAGACCGAGCTTCGGATTTACGCCGCGCTTCACGCCGAGCATCATCGCAAAGGCCTGCCCGTGCTCCCGGCCGTGCGGCAGGATCGCGTGTTCGATCAGCCGTGCCGTCGCGGTGTCGGCGGGAAAAGCAAAGTCGGGCGTGAGTGACGCCATGCAGTATTTCGCATCCATCTTCCGCGTCCAATCCGCGAGGAAGCGTCGGACCTCATCGAATGTCCGGCCGGAAAAATCCACGCGCACATCGTAGCCCCAAGCGTGCAGTTTCGGTGCGGTAGTTTCCCATTCCACCAAAAGCGGATCGATGCGCAGTGCAGCGACGAAGCGCGGGTCGCGATCGAAACCGCGTTCCCACACCGGCCTTTCGAGTTCATCAAACGGCGAGTTCGTCATGCAGATCTTCCACACGTTGGCCGACTGCATCGCGCACGTGATAAAGTCGCCGATGTTCCATTTTTCGAAATGCGTGCGCAACGCGGGCAGGTCGCGTTTTTTCACGTCGAAACCGAGTTTCTGCAGCGCCGTCAGCACACCGCGGCAGGCCTCCGAGAGCGGCGAGTTGCGGATGAAAAGCGCGTCCCAGATCAAATCCGCCTGCTGGCTCTTCGAGAGCGCCCAAAACGTTTCATACGGCATGTCGAAATAGCGGAACCCCTCGGCGACGAGGTAATGATACACGAGCATGTCGTCGATCCCCCACAGCAGCAGTCCGCCGAACGCCGGATCGTAGAGATGGGTATGGATGTCGAAGACCGGCGTGTGTTGCACGATTTCGGAGACTTGTTCACGGAGAGAGCGAGGGGAGTGCATGGCGAATTTCGGTGTGGCAGGTTCGGAGGTCGCATTCAAGCCGGCTTCAAGTTTACCCGGCGACTGGCGGCGGCACCGTGAACGCCTTCGCCAAAGAGCCCAGGCGTTACTCCGACGCGCGATCTGCGAAAGTGCGCGCGTTGACCTGATTGCGGCCTACCAGCGCATGAGTTGCCGGGGAAAGAGGCAGGCGTCGCAGCCGCTGGCGTCGCGCTGGCAGAAGTCTTCGTAGATTTGCAGAAGCCCCTGCTGCATCGCGGCACTTTTCAAGAGCGCGGTGCCGAACGGAGCGTCGCCGAAGAGACGGATGACGGCGGTCTGGACGGGGCGACTGGTGAGCGAAGAGGCGAGATTTTCAAACCCGATGCGACGGGATGGATCCCCGGCGATGGCGAGCGGGAAGAAGACGTTTACGAGCATCTCGGTGACGCGCGATGGGCCGATGAGCGCCATGCGCCTCGGCGATTTTGCGGAGCTGACGGTGTAGTGAAAAGCCCAGTAGTCGTCGGTGATTGCGGCGAAAAAATCGCGGATCGTATCGGGCTCGCAGCAGTCGCGAAGGGTGCGGAGTCTCGGCCAGACGGGGATGAGCGCGGCGAGGGCGGCGAGGCGGCGCTGGGGGTGATTGGCCGGGCGTTGGCCACTCATTTTCCAAAGATCCGCGGCGATGGAGAGCCGTTCATATTCGGCGCGGCGAGGCCACCATTTGTCCCAAAGGCCGCGCAGATAGGTGCGTGTGTCGGGCGCGACGCTGCCGAGGTCCGTAGTGCCGAGGAATCCGGCAACGCCGAAGAGGAGCGCGTCGGCGTCCGAGCCGGCGGCGCGGAGAAGGGCGAGAGGAAGGCGCTGCGCGAGAAGGGTGAAGGGGAGTTGGTTGCTTTTGTAGCCGAGCGTGGCGGCGAGCGCTTGGTAGAGGGCTTCATCGGGGCCGTGGATCTCGGCGATGCGCGCGAGTGCGGCGGCTTTGCGCGAGAGGCGGTGAAGCGCGGCGGCGAGCAGGATGCCGCGCACCTTCTCTTCCGGGAGATCGCGCAGCGGGCCGACGCAATGGCCGGGCTTTGCTGCGGGCTGCGGAGCCGGTGGTTCGACGCCGAGCGCTGTGAGGTCGAGGAGGACTTGGGGGACATTGCGATGGCCCGCGGTGCGGGTGAAGAACTCAGTGCGCGGAACGCGCGTGAAGACGTGGAGAACGACGGATTCGTAGTCGGGATTCGTGGCGTGGCCGTGGTGCTCCCAATCGCGCGCGTCGGGATCGAGTTCGATGCTGCCGCGGAGGGCGTCGCCGCCGTTCAGCGAGATGGCGGCGTCGGCGAAATCCGGACCGCTTTCGCGATTCCACATGCCGAACTGAACGATGCGGACGGCGTCGCCGGCGGTCGTGGTGAAGTCCCGCCCGAAACGGCCCGCGAACCAGTGCGCCTGAAGTTCGATCTCGCCGAATCGCCGCGCGGGGCGCTCGTGGAAGCGGGCGGGAAGCAGGGACGCGTAGCGGGCTGCGGAGTCCATCGCGCGCGGGCTAGCCGGGCTTCGGCGGCGGTGGTGCAGGCGGCGGGACGAGCAAACGAATGACTTCGATGGCGCGCGCCTTTGGGAAGGTCTCGCTGAGTTTTTCAGCGAGCGCGCGCGCGTCGGTGTCGCGTTTCATCCCCTGCAAAAGGATGATCTCGTGGATGCCCGCGCGCAGGATGTCATCGGGCACGGAGTAGGCCTTGCGCGCTTCGCGGAACGCGGCGAGCGCGGCGTCCTGTCCGTCACTCGTCGTGAGTTGGAGCAAAGCGAGGCCTTCCCAAATGGTGCCGCTCTTGCCCTTCGCCGCGAGCGTGCGAAGCGCTTCGTCGCCGGTGGCGCGCTCCTGGAACCACATCTTCGCGCCCTTGCGATAGTCGTCCCACGCGGCGGTCCCGGCGGAGTCGGCGAGGTCATTCAAAAAGCGGAAGGGACGATAAAGCGGATCGCCGGCGAAAGTGGATTGCCAGGAGGTGACGCGCTGCGACATCCACGCGCTTTCGGCGAAGGTGAAGCCGGCGAGGAGGCGCTCGGTGAAAATATCGAGCTGCGGCGTGAGGATGAGGAAGGGCTCGTAAACATTCCCCAGCGTCGCGGCGGCGCCCGAGGCGAGCAGCGGCGCGGCCCAGCCTTTGCGCGGGTCGCGAAGCGAGACGGCGCTGAAGGAATGGATGTGTATGGCGACGGCACCGCGGGTGAGGCGGAAGTCGGAACGGGCGAACGGCCCGGAAACATTCTCGGCGTACCAGCCAAGATAGAATGCGACGTCGCGCATCGGATAACCTTCGGGGAAAAGCCCCTCGCCGTTGTCGAGATTCACGGGGAGTCCGCGTTTGCGCAGTTCGCGCGCGGCCGCATAGAGCCAGCGGTCGCCCTCGACGAAGCCCGCGTTTTGGGTATTGCGCGCATCGACGTAAGCCCATCCGCGCAGGCCCTCGCGTTCGGCCGCGATCGAGTCGGTGATCATGCGTTTGACGATCTCGGGAGTCGGCGCGTCCAGTCGGCAGACGAGCATGAGCTCCGGATATTCCGAATCGAGAATACGCGCGAAGCTGCGGTAGAAGGGATTCGACATGGCGCCGGAGATGACGCGGGTGAAGGCGCCGAGGGCGGCGATTTCCGAATCGACGGACGCCTCGTTGTGCGCGGAAATCTGCGCGTTGCCGGAGAAATCGTCGCCGGGATAATTCACGGTGACGGCGACCTTCAGCGGAACGCCCCGCATGAGCGCGACAAAGCGGATGTGGTTCCGCTCAACGTGTCCGAGCGGACTGTCCTTGGGGTAAAGCTGCCACCAGCCGTTCTTTTGAAACGCCGCGCGCAACGGCTCGGCGATCGTGTCGTCGTACTCGGCGCGCGAAATCTCCTCCTTCACCGGGCAGTCGAGCCCGAGCAGGTGCTCTTTCGCGATGCCGCGTTTGCCGGCGTAAAAGCGCGCGAGTTCGGCGGAGTCGGGATCGTTCGTATTAAAGACGACGATGGTCGCAGCGGCTTCGGAGTTGGGAGCGGGCGATGCCGCGTCACCAAACAACTGCGCGCGAGCGGGCGAAAGCGTCGCGAGCGCGAAGGCGAACGCGAACACGGCACCTGCGATGTGGCGCGCGTGGCTCACGAGGCGCATGAGAGTTTCAGGCCGTCGAAGGCGATGCGCGTGCCGGCGGGCAGCGTCGGTTCGAGATCGGCATGGCGTTGATCGTGGCAAAGATGGGTGAACCAGGTGTGGGCCGGCGCGACTTTTTCGGCGAGCGCGAGGGCTTCGGAAACATTCATGTGAGTCGGGTGGGGAGCTTGGCGGAGGGCATCGACGATGAGATGGCGCACGCCGGCGATTCGTTCAACCACCGAAGTTGGCACTTCCTTGCAGTCGCTCAAATAAGCGGCGACCGGCACCCCTGCGCGGGTGAAGAGATAACCGTTCACGCGGGCGCGGCCATGCTTGACGGGAAGGGGAGTGACCGTGGTGTCGCCGAGCGTAAACTCGGCGTCGATGATGTGTGGCAGCGGCCGGACGTAACCGGGCCAGCGGTTCTCGCCGTTAAAGGCGAAGACGAAGACACGTTCGAGGTCGCGCATCGTTTCCTCCGCCGCGTAGATCGGCAGATCGTGGCCGCCGTGGCAGAAGGGCCGGAGATCGTCGAAGCCCATGATGTGATCGGTGTGCGAGTGCGTGTAAACGACGGCATCCACGCGGCGGATGCGCTCGCGGAGCGCTTGCGTGCGAAAGTCCGGGCCGGTGTCGACGACCCAGGAGGCCTCGGGCGTTTCCACATAGATGGAGGAGCGCGTGCGCTGGTCGCGCGGGTCGGCGGACGTGCAGACTTCACAGTCGCAACCGATCATCGGCACGCCTTGCGAAGTGCCGGTGCCGAGGAAGGTGATCGTTAATTCCGCCATAAAGCAGCGCGCTGATTGAAAAGTGCGCGGAGACTTTCATAATCGCCCCGTGCTCGCAACGCTCTCCTCGCTCCGCATTCGCAACCTCGCCCTCGTCGAAGAACTCGAATGGTCGATCGCGCCCGGCTTCACCGCGATCACCGGAGAGACCGGCTCGGGCAAATCCATCATCGTGGGTGCGCTGAAACTGATCCTCGGCGAACGCGCGGACAAGGCGTTGATCCGCACGGGCGCGGACGGTTGCACGGTGGAGGCGGTGCTGGATGTCGTGAACGTGAAGGCGCTTAACGCACGGCTGGAAGAGCAGGGCGTGGAGCCGTGCGAGGACGCGCAGCTCATCCTCAAGCGCGTGTTTTCGCTCACCGGCACGAACCGGCAGTTCATCAACGGCAGCGCGACGACGCTCGCCGTTTTGAAAACGCTCGGCGACGCGCTGGTCGATTTGCACGGGCCGCACGACCACCAGTCGCTGCTGTCGAACGAAACCCAACTGGACCTGCTCGACGCCTTCGCCGGGGCGGATGAGGCGCGAAAGAAATACGCGAGCGAGTTTCGGCGGCTGAATCAACTCGCCGCGGAGCGGGATTCGCTCGCGACGAACGAATCCGCGCTGGAGCGCGAACTCGATCTGCTGCGGCATCAAGTCCACGAGATCGAAGCCGCGAGGCTAGTGCCCGGCGAGGAGGAGGAATTGCTTTCGCGTTACGGCGTCGCCGCGAATAGCCGCCGTTTGCTCGAACTTTCCACGAAAATCCTCGGCCGCCTCGCGGAGTCCGACGACGCCGCTGCGATGAGGCTCGCCGAAGCGGGAAAACTGCTGAGGGAACTGGAGCGAGTCGATCCCGCCGCGTCGCGATTTACCGAGTCGCACCTGCGTGCAGTGACGGAACTCGAAGACCTCGCGAGCGCGCTCCAGCAATACGCCGAGGAGCTCGATCTCGATCCGGCGCGGCTCGCGGAACTCGAGGAGCGCGTATCGCTTTTCGAGACGCTCAAACGCAAATACGGCGGTGCGATCGCCGATGTGATCGCATTCGGAGAACAGGCGGCGGAGCGTCTGCAAAAAATCGAATCGCGCGGCGGCGAAATCATCCGTCTCGGCCACGAAATCGAGGCGTCGAGGAAACTGCTGCTCGATGCGGGCGTGAAATTGAGCGCGAAGCGAAAGGCAGCGGCGCCGAAGCTGGCGGCGGGAGTCACGGCGCATCTGCGGGATCTCGGATTCAAGAAATCCGAGTTTGCGATCGCGATGAATCCGCACGCGGAACCCGCCGGACACGGGCTGGAGACGGTCGAATTCGTCTTTGCACCGAACCCAGGCGAGCCCGCGAAGCCGCTGAAGGCCATCGCGTCGAGCGGCGAAATCTCGCGGGTCATGCTGGCGGTGAAGACCTCGCTCGCAACGCAGGATACGATCTCGATCCTCGTCTTCGATGAGATCGACGCGAACGTCGGCGGGGAAATCGCGCACGCGGTCGGCGCAAAAATGAAAGCACTCGGCCGCGAACGGCAGGTGCTTTGTATCAGCCATCTCCCGCAGGTCGCCGCGGTGGCGGACGAACAGTTCGTTGTGACGAAGGAATTCTCGAAATCGCGGACGCTGTCGCAGCTACAAAAGGTCGAGGGAAAGGCGCGCGTCGAGGAGATCGCGCGAATGCTCGGCGGCAAGGGCGACAGCGCGCTCGCCCATGCTCGCACGTTGCTCGGCGGCGAATAGACGCGGTCCTGCGCGGTCGGTCGGACGGAACTAGCACGTTGATCGCGACGCCGCCGTGTGGGACAACGTGCGCCGTCATGTTTCCGAATGAACGGTAAAGGAAAACGTCCCCACTTGATGAATCCGCAATTCCTCGCGCTCGTTGTGATGGTGTTGATCGCTGGTTGCGGGCCGGTCTCCCGCGAGAAGTCGCCATTGCGCGTCGGCATGGATTTCACCTACCCGCCGTTTCAGATGTTCGTGAAAATGGCCGCTGGAACGGCGGTGAGACCCGACAATCTGCACAAGGAAATCGACGGCGCGATTTGGGAAATGGACGGCGTGACGGTGAAGCTGGCCGAGGCGCTCGCGAAGGATTTCAACCGGCCGCTGGAGATCGTGGCCATGCCGTTTCGCGACCTCATCCCCGCGCTGAAGACCGGCCGGATCGAGATGATCGCGTCGTCGCTGAGCATCACGGACAAGCGGCGCGAGACGATTGACTTTTCGGAACCGTACGTCCGCACCGGACTGGCGATGCTGGTGCGATACAACTCGCCCGTGAAATCCGTGGACGACCTGCGGCAACCGGGCCGCAAGGTCATCGCGCGGCAGGGCACATCCAGCCACGAGTTCGTGAAGGCGCGGCTACCGGATGTGCAGTTGGAGGTCATCCAGGAAAGCGGCGTGGCGGAACGAATGGTGATGGACGATCCGGACGCCGCGTTTATCAACGACGAACTCATGCTTTGGCGGATGCACCGTCGCCTGCCGGCACGGACGCGGGTCCTTGCGCAAATGTTGAATGAAGAATGTTGGGGAATCGGCGTGCGCAAGGGAGACGACGAGTTGCGCGCGAAAGTGAATGGCTTCCTCGCCAGATTCCGCGCGGAAGGCGGTTTTCAGACTTTGTCCGATCGTTACCTCGCCGAGGAACAGAAGTTCCTCGCAAACGAAGGGCAGCCCTCGCTTTTCCCCTAAAATTCGCGCGCTGGGCGGCGCCCCATTTCAGCGCTGTGCGTCGGCCCGCTGTATTGCGGCTTCGCGTGCTTGGTGCGCCACTTTCATCGCCGCCGACTGCGCGTGCAGGGTGCTCGATCGGTCGTGTTCCCCGCTGGTCTCGAGGATCTCGGCAAGCTGCGCGAGCGCCTTGATGATTTCGGGGTGCGGCGGCTTGAAGATGGCGTTGCGCATGGCGAGCACTTGTCCGGCGGCTTCGATGGCTTCGGGGAAACGACGCTCGGCCGCGCGCAAGGCCGCGAGTGCTTCGAGGCATTTGGCCATGCGCTGATTGGGTTCGCTGCCGAGGGTGATCGCAAGAGTCTGGCGGCATTCGCCCAACATCTCCTCGGTCTGGGGAAAAAGTCCGCGTCGGATCAGCACGCGCGCGAGCTTGTATTGGTCGGCGGCGACGAGCGGATGTTCATTCCCTTTGCTCTTGATGTCCGCCGCCAGGGCCTCGCGGAGAAAGCGTTCGGCCTCCTCATCGCGATGCTGGTCGTAGCGGAGCACGCCGAGATCGCTTCGGACTTTCATCACGTCGTCGTCCGCCTTTTCGAGCTTCGGTTGCAACTCTCCAAGCTCCGCGTCGAGCCGCTGCACGTCTTCGACGGACTGCGCCTTGCGGCGTTGCTCGTAAAGATCGTCGCGGGATTTGGCGAGGCGTCCCGACGCAGCTTCGGCGAGTTGCGCCGCTTCGCCGAGTCGCTGTTCAGCCTCCGGGAGACGATCTAGGTAACGGAACAACTCCCCGAGGGCGCGCAGGCGCGAAACCGAAGCAACGGCTCCCGGTTCAAGGGATAAGAGACGCTCCGACTCCGAATAACGGCCGACGTGGCGATAAAGTTCGCCGAGCGCCTCATTCACGCGCCTGGCGTCAGACGCTGTCGGCGCGAGCGCGAGCGCCGCCTTGAATGAAGTTTCGGCATCTTCGTATTTGCCGATTTGATTCTGGCAGCGGGCGATCAACTCATACGTTTCACCCGAACTCGCGGCCGTGATCGACGGAATCGAACCGAGCATGGCGCGGATGCGTTCGCCGAACGCGAGCGCCTCGCGAAAGCGGCCCATGCGTTCGAGATTGCGGGTGACTTTCAAAAGATTCCGCACCTGCTCCGCCTTTCGCGCAGGGGGTTCGCGTTCGATCGGCTGGCTGCCGTAATGCGCGAGCGTGGCCTTGGTGATCAGGGCGACGAGGCGCCGATTTTGCGGATCGCTCGGTTGCAGGCGCGCGCCGATGTCGTCGAAGAGAAGCTGGGCGAGCGTTTCGGATTCATCGGCGCGAAGCTCGGATTCATCGCGTGCATCGGAGGCGCTATTGTAGGCGTTCGTCGCGATGATGCGCCGATACTCCGCCGTCTCCAGGCTCGCCTCAGCCTCCCTCGTTTTGTCCGCGGCTTCGCGCGCCTTGACGACGCTGACGGCGGCGAGGATCGCGGCGAGCACGGCGAGTGTGCCGACGCTGGTAACGACGATTCTGGTGCGGCGGCGTTCGCGCCTTCTCCGATCGTCTGCATGGGCAAGCGAGCTTTCGAGGAATTCAACCTCGGGAGGTTCGATCTCGGCCCGGTGCTTCTCGAGAAGATCGCGCCCCTCCGCCAGCGGCTTGCCCTCCGCGAGAAGAAAAGCCGTGTCCCGCCCCTCCTCGCGCCAGCGCGTGGCGGCGGCGGTGACGCGGTTTCGCGCACGGAGAAAGTCGTGATTCGCTTCGATCCATGACGCCAGCCGCGGCCAGTGGAGCAGCAGCGTTTCGTGGCTGACGGTGACGACGGGGCGTTGTTCGTCGTCGATGTCCGTCATGAACAGCCGCGCACCGATGAACGCATCGACCAGCATTTTTCGATCGGGATCGGCGACGAGACGATCAAGCGGAGAATACAGCCGCACCGAGCGCTGTCCGGTTTCGTCCTTAAAACCAACGAGCGCCGAGAAGACCGCACTGAACACGGTGTCGAGCCGCATCCCGAGGGGCTTCGCCACCTCCGCCAGCGTTTCCTCCGCCCGCGTTCGAACCGCTCCATTCAAGCCGCCCAGGGCGTGGTAAGTGGCGAAGGTGAGCCGACCGGTCGTCGCGGCATCGCCGCGCTGGTAGATTTCGTCGAGGGTGAATTGGAGGACCGGCAGCGCGCCGGGATCACCACTCGCCGCATCGCGCAGCACTTCGTCGAGCGGGCCATCCTCGGGATGTTCCTCGAATTGCAGGCCCGCGAGCTGGGCCGGGAGGCGGATCATTCGCCCGATCTCGGCGGAGGTCGGCGGGGCGAGATGGTACTGGCCGTTGCCGGATTTCAAATCGAGCAACGCGGGGTGCTCGGCGCACTTTTCGTAGAAATCGCTGCGCATGGAGCCGAGCGCCCAGACGAGTTTGCTGCGTGCGAGCGCGTTGATCGCGAGGAGGAATCCTTCGCGATCCTCCGGGGTCGATCCGTGGCGGGTGAAGATCTCCTCCAGCGGATCGATGAGCAGGGCGAGGCGGGCGTCGAGCGGCACCTCGACGGGACGTGCCCGCTGGCATTCGTCGGCGAGCGCATTGAGCTGTGAGCGCACGAGGGGCACGACGGCATCCGGCGATTTGCGCAGCATCGCGGCGAGTTTGGCCTCGCGCTCGGAGTCGGTCGCTTCGCGCCCGGCGAGCAAAGCCGCGAGGCCGGGCAGCGCGGTATCGGTCAGGAGCGCGGCGGCGAGGCCATCGAGCAGATCGCCAGTGGAATCGCTCGGCTCGAAGATCGCGTAACGCCACACGCCGACGCCATCCATGACTCCCGGCTCGACGAGGAACGGCAGCACGCCCGCACGAAGGAACGACGATTTTCCCACGCCGCTGGTGCCGAAAACGAGGACGAACGGACAGCCCGCGGCGGCCTGCCGCCGAAGCATGTCGAGCACTTCATTGATCGCCTTGGTTCGCCCGAAATAGATCGCCCGATGTTCGTAGTCGAAGCGTTTCAAACCGCGAAACGGGGAGCCCTGCTGCTGCGGATGCCACTCGACCGCGGGCGCGATGAAACGACCGTCCGGCCCCGTGCCGCTCCCGAGCATTTCCTCGAAAAGCGTGCGCAGATGATGATCGAGCTGCTCCTCAAAAGCCGCGATGGTGCCGAATTCGTGAAAGGCGGCTTTGAAGGTGGAGTCCGTGCTGCGGAACCAGCGGTCGATGAAACGATCGACGCTTTTTTTCTGCCGCGAAATCTCAACGAGGCTGTCCTCGTTCGACGTGAGCTCGACCATGAGCGACGCGGTCTTTCGATAGACGAGCAGATGCGGCAGCCCGTGGGCGCGCAGACCCGCGACGGCGTCCTCGAATTCAAACTCGGTGCCGGAATCGTAACGGCTGCCGTCCGCCCGCTGGAGTTCCTCCGGCAGCCGGGTGCCGATGCGCGACCACAGCATCATCACGACGACATCGAACTTCGAAGGCTTCGGAATTTGTGGCTGAAAATGTTCGCTCGCCCGCAGCGGGAGATGTTCCCAAAAACAAGAGCGCAACTGCGCACGTCCGGCAAAACGATGGCCGAGCCGCTCGATGACGCGGCTGGCGATGATCCGCTCCTCCGCGACGTCGCCCGGGGACGAGATGAAGACGTTGATCTCGCGCATCTAGTTCAGGCCTTGAGCGGAGTGTTGGGATTCCTTGTGGCGCGCATCGCGGGTTCGCAGTTGCGATCGGCACGGGATAGCATCCGGGTGCCGATCGAGTCAACGCACCACGCGGACGGAAACGTCCGTTGCGTCAGGGGCCGACCGTGAAGGTGCCCGAGACGTTTTCATATCCAATCACGTTCGTCTGGCCCGAGTAGCTGCCGGCGGTGGTGGAGTTGTATTGGAGCGTGAGGAGGAACTGAAAGTTGTTGCTGAGCTGGAGGTAGATTTGGGCGGTGTAGGGCTGCGGAGTAAAGCTGGCCGTTGTGATGGCGTAGCTTCCGCCGCCGTTGAAGGTCCAAGTGCCAGCAGTCTTGGTGGCATTGAGCGCGGCGACGCCGTTGAGCGGTCCGGAGAAGCCGAACGTATTTCCCGCGATGTCGGCGGTGGCGCAGGTCGCGTAGTCGCCGCGGGCGACTCGGTAGTAATGTTGAGAGCCGACGGCGCTTGAGGTGACGTCGATGTTGCCGGTCGGTGCGACCTTGCCGAAGTAGCCGGAGGCGAACCGTGTCCAGGCCGTGAGGTTGGCGCTGTCAAAAGCGAGGTATTCGGAGAACGCGCGCCGTTGGTAGTCGAGGCTGAAGACGCTTCCGGATTTGCCGAGGGCCGGCATGGCGTTGGAGAGCTTCGGGAGGCGCGCGGGATTGAGGTCGAAGGTGGCGAGCGAGGGGCCGTAGATGTTGACGGCTTGGATGGTGATGGCGGTGAGCGGCTTGTTGGTGGTGCTGTTGGTCGGCGTGGCGTTGATCTGGTCGCACACGGATTGTCCGGCGGTGACGCGGCCGAAAATGGTGTAACCGCCGTCGAGAAATGTTTGCGCGCCGGAGGTGATGTAGAACTGGCTGCCGTTCGTGTTCTTTCCGCTGTTGGCCATGGCGACCACGTAGGGATCGTGGTGGAGCGAAGCGTCGATCTCGTCGCGCACGGCGTAGCCCGGACCATCCGTGCCGTCGCCCGCCCGAGAGCCGGCCTGGCTCACGAAGCCCGCGATGACGCGGTGAAACGTGACGCCATTATAAAAACCGTCGCGGCGGATCTCGCCGGTGAGCCGGTCGAGCCAGCCGCGCTGGCCGGTGGCGAGGCCGATGAAATTCGCGACGGTGCTGGGCGCTTTCGTGTTTTCGAGCGCGATCGTGAAGGTGCCGCTGACCGCGCCGCCGACTTGCACGTCGGCATAGATTTGCGCGGCAGCGTCCCGCGCGGGAAGGATCGCGAAGGCAACGACGAGGAGCCGTAAGAAGTGAAAGAGGGGACGCATGGTCGGGGAGTCCGCGGACGGTAATGCATGCCGGTCGAGCTTCAAGTTGGGTGACGGTTAACTTGCTAACTTTTCCCGGCAGTGCTGGATGGGGTGCGATTATGAAAAACCTCCACTTCGCCTTCCTCTTTTGTTTGGTCGGCCTCGCGTCCGCGGCTCCAGATGAAGCGCCGCCTGCGAAGCCCAGGGGCGTTCCGGCGACGATATTTCTGATCGGTGATTCGACCGTGAAGAACTCGGATGCGGGCCTGCGCGGCTGGGGTGATTTTCTCGCCGCCCATTTTGATCCGCAAAGAACGATGGTCCGCAATCGCGCGCTCGGTGGCCGGAGCAGTCGCTCCTATTTCACGGAGGGCCTTTGGGAAAAGGTGCTCGGCGACGTGCAGCCGGGGGACTTTGTGATCATGCAGTTTGGCCACAACGACAACGGTTCACTCAACGAGGGGCGCGCGCGGGCGTCGCTCAAGGGCAGTGGCGATGAGACCCGTGACGTGGTGATGGAATTGACCGGCAAGCCTGAAACTGTGCGGAGTTACGGATGGTATCTTCGCAAGTATATCGCCGACACGAAGGCGAAGGGCGCGACGCCGATCGTGCTTTCGCTCGTGCCGCGGAATATGTGGACGGACGGGAAGGTGAACCGTGCGACGAAGGATTTCACGCTGTGGGCGGCGGATGCGGCCAAGGCGGGCGGAGCGTATTTCGTCGACCTCAATGACATCGTGGCGACGCACTACGAGGAAGCGGGCGCAGAGAAAGTGCTGGCGGAGTATTTCACCGCGAAGGACCACACGCACACCACGGAGGCGGGAGCGGCGCTGAGCGCCGCGTGTGTGGCGGAAGGGTTGCGCGGGTTGAAGGATTGCCCGCTCGGAGCGCTCCTTTTGAATCCGCCGAAGTGATCGGACCGGCTGCCGATTATTCAGGAGCCTGACGACCGAGGTTTTTCCCGGCGCGGAAAAACAGGAACGCGGCCGCCGCCTGGATGACGTGGTAAAGGTCGTTGTGATTGAGCCGGGAGGAAGTGCCCCAGTGCATCTGCTGCACGATGGCGGCGAGCGCGGAGAGCCCCACGCCAGCGAGCATCGCAGCGCGCCATGGTGGCGCGCAGATGAGCGCAGCGACGGCGAGCGCGAGCATCGTCGTGCCGTAGTCGGTGACGGCCACCAGAAAGACCGGCCAGACGAGCAAGGCGGTGGAGAAGGCGGCGAACTTTGCCCATACCATCCACGCGAACAAAACCCGTCGCTGAACGGACGCGAGCGCTCCCACCAGCGTCAGCCCCATCGCGGCGCTCGTGAGGCTGATGAACAGGAGCGTGATCCGCCAGAGGGCCTGTGCACCGGCCGGCGGGAGGCCCGGCCCGAATCCGTGAAACGTGCCGCCGACCGCCGCCGCGGCTCCGGAGAGCCACAGTGCGAGGCTCCACCAGCGTTGGGGAGCCGAGGTTCCATACCGCAAACGACTGCCAAGCCACGCGCTGAGCGCGGCGAGGAGGTAATCGGTCACCAGCGTTGCAGGTTCGTGGATCGTCATGAGGCGAAGATGGCGCGGTGGTGGCGATACCAGTCGCTGGTGAAAAGGTCAGCCGGGTCGAGCGCCGCCTTTCGATCGAGAAACTCGCGGAAGCGCGGGTGACACGCCTCGACCTGCGCCCGCGTGGCCCAGCGGTGATAGGTGAGGTAATAACTTCCGCGGTGCCGGATCGCGAGGTCGATCAGGGCCCGGAACACCGACTGTGCGGCATCGAGGCCGGCGGGCGTGTGCGTCACGCAGAGGTTGAAAATGATGCACGCCCACGGTTCGCGCGCCCAGGCGAGGAAGCTTTCCGCATCGCGTTCGACGAGGCGGATGGTGCCGTAGATCACCGGCACGCCCGAGCGCCGGAGCAGTTCGCCCGCATCTTCCATCAACGACGCGAGAGCGGGGCGGGGGACGTAGATCTCGGTGATCATCTCGCTGCCGCGATGGACCGCGCCGAGTCGCTCGTCGATCTCGGCGTGGTAGCCGTCGAGGTAGGTGCTGAGTTGGTGAGTGTCGCTCCAGTATCGCTGGCCGTGTGTCGAAAGGTAATAGGCCGCGTATTCATCGAAGACCCGCGCGCGGTCGGTGTGCGCGAGATGGAGCAAGCGGCGCCAGTCGTCGCCGGCGAGTTCGCGTTGCGCGCTTGGGACGGCGAGGTCGTCGTGGAGTCGGTGGTAGGCGGAAAAGACCCCGCGGCGCAGAAAATCCGGCGAGCGTTCATCGATCGAGTATTGGAAATCGCCGAAGAGCCACTCGCGCGTGTCGCGTTCCTCGGGGACGCGGATGAGTTCCTGAAGCGTGAGCACCTCGACGCGCCGCTCGACTTTGACTCGCGGCATCAGGCGAAGGGTGACATCGGCGATGATGCCGAAGAGGCCGTAACCGCCGATCGCCAGCCGGAACAGCTCCGGGTTCTCGCTGCGGCTGCATCGGCACGGTTCGCCGTTCGGACCGACGAGCGTGAACGCCTCCACGTCGCCGATGATCGGCGGCAGGCGGAGACCGCGGCCGTGGATATTTGCAGCCAGCGCGCCGCCGAGGGTGAGGCGGTCGGCGCCGGTTTGTTTTTGGCGGATGCCCCACGCGGTCCGGTCCGGGCGCTGCAGCGCCGCGTAGCCTGCGATGAGGTCGGGCCACTGGATACCCGCGTCGGCGACGATCAAGCCGCGCTCTTGATCAAACTCGCGAATCGCCGCGTGCCGCCGCATGTCCACGAGCCACGTGTCCGTGCCGAACTGCTGGCCGCCCATCGCGTGGCGACCACCGCAGATCGAAAGCTGCGCGCCCTCCGCGCGAGCGGCGCGCACCACATCGGCGATCGCGTCGAGACCTGTGGGTTCGTGCAAATGAGCGACGCGGGTTTCGTTGAGCTGGGAGTGAAGGTCGTTGACGATGCAAGCGCTCATGGCGCGGAACCGTAGTCGAGGGCGAGCGATGCTCCAGCTCCGCCTTGCACGGTCGCTGGCGTCATGGCCTTTTTTGAAAATACGCGCGCAGCCCTGCGGCGACGGCGACGGCGTATTCGCGGACGAGGCTCTGTCGGAGGCTGCCTGCGACGAGGCGCTCGCCGTCATAGTCACCGGCCTGCACGCGCTCCGAGACTTCGCGGCTGTTCATCACGTACGGTTCGAGGAAGACGACGGGGCAGTGGTAGAGGCGGTTCGCCAGGAGGTTGCGCGCCCAGACGTAGGGGCTGGGTCCGGGGCGGCTGGCGATGTCGCGTGTGTAAATGTAGGGCGGCAGCGCGAGGCGCCGGGCGAGGGTGTCCACGACGGCGGTGTTCGCGGCGAGTTCCTCGCCAGCGCTGCGCTGGAGGAGCTTCAGGAGCATGTCATGGCGGACATCGTCATTGCGAAGTTCACCCGCGCTGTAGGTGCCGTTGATCAGCGCGTGAAGATGGTTGTTCAGCGTGAGCGTCGGCGTCCGCGGGTCGCCCCATTCGTCGGCGTTGAAGTGGAGGCAGATGACGAGGTCGGGCTGGAGGATTTCGTTCACGACCTGCGCGCGGTGGCGGATTTCCGCGGTGCGAAAAAAGAGCAGTTCGCTGCGGAACTGAACGCTGTGGGCGCGTTCGGGGTCGTCGGGGCCGCTGTAGGTCTCCGGCGGGTTGGCGTGTCCGTCGAGTGCCAGGTCGGCGCGAGCGGCGGCGTGGAGAGACTCAGGCGTGACGGACGTGGTGGGGCCCGGACGGCTGCGGACGAGCGAGACCCATGCGCCGAGATCCGCGAGCTGCGGGACGAGAAGCGATGCGACTTGAAGGGCGAGATCGCCCTCGGCGACCGGGCGGCTGTCGCCGATTTGAAACCAACGCTCCTCCATCTTCGCCCAATCGCCGCCGAGGTGGCCGGGATCGATCGCGATCTTGATGCCGGCAAGTGGTTTACTTGATTCGGCGGGCGGTTGCGCGGATTTCGGACGCCAGTAGCGCGGGGCGGATTTTGCGGACGATTCGTCCTTCGCGAAATGCAGACGGAACGTGTCGCCGGGCACGAGGTTCTTGCGGATGACGGCGGAGTCGTCGCCGATGGTGATGACGCCGGCAGCCGCGTGCCGGGGAGCGTAGATGTCGTCGAGCAGCCGCGCGAACTCATCGCGGGTGATCGTTTCCTGATAAGGATCGAGATCGCCCCAGTCGGGTGCCGGCGCGAGCGGGCTGAGGCGTTGCGCGTTTGCGCCGCACACCGAGAGAAGCCCCGCGAGCGCCGCGGCGACGAGGTGGCGAGGCACGTCAGTTGATGGTGACGAGCGTGCCGACGGGGATTTCGGCAAAGAGCTTGCGCGCGGCGGCGGATGGCAGGCGGATGCAGCCGTGCGAGGCGGGATAGTCGGGCACGGCGCCTTCGTGCATTCCAAAATCGCGGCAGCTCAGGCGCATGAAATAGGGCATCGGGACCTTGTAGATCGTCGAGCGATGATTGCGATCTTTGTCGGTCACGACGTATTTCCCGGCTGGAGTGGAGAAGCCTTTTCGGCCGGTCGAGACGCCGGTGGTGAAGATCGTGACGCCGTCCTTGATGACTGCCGCACTTTGGCTGGAGAGGGAGACTTCGACGCGGAGTTGATCGGGCGGGAGGCCGCTCCCGAGCAGCATTTGGAGGCATTGCCAGTTCTCGGTGCGGGCGGCGAAATAGAGCGCGAGCATTTTATATTGGGCGGTGCTCCGATTGCGATCGGCTCCGGCATCGAGAAGGGCGCGCACGAAGTCCGCCTTGCCGAGCCCGGCGGCGAGCATGAGGACGGTCACACCCTGATCTTCCTCGACGTAATGACGCAGATAATTTCCCGAGAAAAGCGCGGTGAGTTCCTTGTCGAAGGGTTTCGGAAGTGTGGTGTTCGGATCGGCACCGCAGGCGAGGAGGATGTTAAAGAGGGGGGCTTCATCCATGGCGATCGCGTAGGCGAGCAGCGGCCCCGTTCGGCCATCGAGTGTGGGCGGCGTCGTGTGCTTCGAGAGGAGTAGGCGGATTTGGTCCTTGTTCGCGGCGAGCAGTGCGGCATTTAGCGCCCGGCGGGTGCCTGCCGTCCATTGAGGCCGGGGTGGTAGCCGCTGAAGGATGGGAGGAATGATCTTTTCGTCGCCCGCGTCGAAAGCGATTTCGAGGAGGTCGCGCCCGTCGGTGCATGCAGCGTCGAGCCCGGTCGTGAGCGGGAGGAGGGCTTCGATGGTGGAGAGTTTCGCCGCGGCGGCGGCGTAGTGGATGGCGGCGCGGCCTTCGTGGTCCCGGGCGTCGGCATTGGCCTTTGCAGCAAGGAGCGCGCGGAGGGTCTCGGTGTGTCCGTGCATCGCAGCCACCATGAGCGGGGTGACGCCGTCGCCGTCGGGAGTTTCGACGCGGACGTTCAGCGTCAGGAGGCGGCGGACGATTTCCCAATCCTGATGCAACGAGGCGATGAGCAGCGGGGTGCGGCCTTGTGCGTCGGGAGCGTCGGGATCGAGATGGGCGGCGAAGCAGAGATCAATGATCGGCGCATGATGCGTGGCGACGGCGCGGGCGAAGGCATCCGGTCCGAGCGGAAGCCCGAGCGTTTCCAAACGGTCCCGCGCGGCATCGGCCGAGAGCGGGGCCTGCGTGGTGCCGGCCGCGTTCGTCTGGCAGACGACAAACGCCGCCAGGACGTATTTGAAGAAAACTCTGACCGTGGACGCGCGCATACCGGGCTAGGAAGGGGAAACCTCAGACCGTGCTCCGTCAAGTGAACTCAAGGCGCGTTTTCACCCGCAGCGGACGCTGGCGGGGTGAAGTGCGGAAGAGGCTCGACGAGATGGCCGGGCAGTGGCCAGACGCGTTCGTAAATGCGCGGCCCGAGGTGGCGGGCGACGGTGTAGCCGACGGCGAACATCTCCATCTTCGCGTCCAGATTATCGACGTAATGGAGCGCCCACGCCTCGGGTGTTTTCGGGACGACGGGCGATCCGAATTGGAGCTCGCCGTGGTGCGACGCGAGGAGATGGAGCAGGTGAAGGCGAACGTCTTCGCTGGCGGGGAGGATGCCGGCCCATGCCGCTGCGCCGGGTGTCGCGAGCAGCTTGCGCCACAGCGAGTTCACCAATTCGATTCCGATCGTGATGTGGCCGAGCATTTCGCCGCGTTCATCGTAGCCCATCGTGAAGCCGTCCGCCGGGAGGGCGTTTTCCCAGAGCTTTCCCGAGTCGTGGAAAAGGACGGCGGTGAGGAGCAGGTCGCGATTCAACGCGGGATAAACGCCCGCCAGAGCGTTGGCCGAACGCATCATCTGCGCCACGTGTTCGACGAGCCCCCCGCGGCGCGCGTGGTGGTTTTGTCGCGCGGCCGCCGTCCGGCGGAAGCGGTCTCCGAAGTCCGTCAGGTAGAGCTCTGCGAGGGCGTGCAACCGCGGATCGCCCACCGTGCCGACGAGCGTCACGATGTGTTCGAAGTCCGCCGTTTGGCGCGCGCGCAACTCGGGAGGGCCGGCGAGGAGGATGTCGCGTGCTTCGTCGGCGAGCGGCTCGCAGGTCCAGCGTTTGGATTCCACGCCATACGCGGCGCTATGGGAAAACTCGCCGGCCACTTCGACAAAATCGCCAGGGGCGAGCGACTCGCACAAGGTAAACGCGGGAGTATCGCTCCACGCGCGGAGCGTCATTTTCGATTCGGCATCGGCGAGCACGGCCTCGAAGAACGGCTTCCCGTCGCGCGTTTCCTTGCGGTTGAGGGCCTCGATCTGGGCGGGCACGCGGGCCTCGATACGATCTGTGAGCGCGGCGTGTTTCAGGCTGGAAATCGAGTGCGTGTCCACAGGCTTCGTCGGGTCTGCCGTATCCAGCGACAGCGGCGAGTGGTCTGTCGAGACCGAAGTGCCGCGACCCGGTGTTGAAAGACGTTAACACTCATCAATTCCCGTTTGCCGGTCCGAATCGTGTATGTATGATATAAATACGTTTGAGCCGCTTTGCGGCGGCAGCCGACCCTGTGAGAGCGCTTTATTGACGCGCCCGACCGGAAGTTGGCAACCTCCGCCGCGTTGTTGTGAAAATGCTTGCCGGTTCGATCTACCGCCGTCCGGCATCGCCCGTGTTTGCCTATTCCCTGATCCCCATGAAAAACAGAACATTCACTCCTTGGAAACGAGCGTTTTCGCTCGTCGAACTGCTCGTCGTCGTCGCCGTCATCGCGATTGTCGCGGGATTCGCGGTCCCGGCAGTCACCACGATGGTCCGCGGTTCGCAGCTTTCGCAAAGCTCTCAACTTCTCTCCGATCAGGTCGCCCTCTGCCGGCAGCTTGCCCTCAGCAGAAACCGACCGATGCAGATCCGCTTTTACAAATTTGCCGACACCGAGACGCCGGGAGAAGTGGCCGACACGCCTGATTCGGGCGCCTTCCGCGCGTTCCAGATCTTCGAGGTGTTTGAAAACGGCGCCGCGGTCCCAGTGAACAAGATCCAGCGCCTCCCGAACAACGTCATCATCAACGAGGGAAAGTTTTCGACGATCATCCAAAAGGAGTGCCAGCGGCCGCGGATCGGAAAAGGCCAGACGTCGGATCTTAAGGATTCCGATCCTGAAATGCCCGATACGTCGGTAAAGAAGAACTACTATTACATGGCGGTGCTTTTCAAACCGGATGGTTCCACCGACCTGCCGACGCTGGGCACTCCCGTGGGTTCGCCGACGGTCGGCGACCGTTGGTATATCACCCTTCACGGTACGAACGAAAAGGGGAACGGAGCGGCGGATATTCCCAAGAACTATTTCACAATGCAGATCGATCCCGTGACGGGGACGACGCGATCGTATCGTCCTCAGATCCAGTAGGCTCGGATTCGACGGCGACCGCGCAGCCGATCGTCGCGCTTTTCGCCGCGGCGAAGCAGAGCGCTAGGCTTTTCAGATTTCCGCGAGCGGAATGATTGGGCTCCCGCCGATCTTCGATCGCGCAGAGCAATTCGCCCATGGTGCCGATAAAGCCCTCCCGAAACCAATTCCCGGTCAACTCCGGTGACGAAGCGCCCTCGGCGGTATGCAAAGTGACGTGTTGGTCGAGCAGGCCCGGCCCGGCGCTCCGCAACGTGCCGCGACTTCCGACGATGGTCGTGCGGTCGTCGTGCCCGTAGGAGGTGTCGGCGTTGAAAGTGAACGTCGCCTGCCCATCCTCAAAATCGACGCATGCGTGCGCGAGGAAGGGTGGCCGGGCGCGTTGCGATCGCGAGCGAATGGCGGAGGCAAAGACACTTTGGGCGCGCCTCGCGCCGAAGAAACAACAGGCAAGATCGAACCAATGAATGGCAAAGTCCGAAAGGATGAGGTTCGGCAACTCCTCAAACGGCGTCCCGCAAATCCAGTGGTGATCCCAATGCACGGCAAAATCGACCGATAAAACTTCACCGATCAGCCCCGTGTCGATCGCCGCGCGCATCCATGCGAAGTGGGGAGCCCATCGCCCGTTTTGGTTTACCGCGAGGCGAAGATTGAGTTCGTTCGCGAGTCGAACGAGGCGGGCGCCGGTCGCTAGATCGAGGGCGAACGGCTTTTGGGAAAGGACATGTTTTCCCGCGCGCAAAGCCGCCTCGATGATGGGCGGGCGCACGTCGGGACGGGTCGTGACGTCGACCACGCGCACATCCTCCCGTGCGAGTAAATCGCGCCAGTCCGTATGGATCGCCGCTTCTGGAAAAAACTCGGCGCGTCTGGCCTCCGCGCGTTCCTGAGAGCGCGATGAAAGTGCCGCGACGCGGAAGCCCGCCTGCCGGTACGCCGCGAGGTGCTGCTGCGAAATACCTCCGCAGCCGATGAGCCCGATCGGGAGCGCAGCCGGATCGCGCGGCTGTGGTGGTCGGAAATTGAGCGACGGCGCGGACACCGGGCGCGCGTTTTCCGCAGCGCCGACGCCGTAGGTCCCGCTCATTCCACCAGCGGGACGGTGCGCTTTTCGCGCGCGCTGAGCGCAGCGCTATCGACGATCTGCTGGCCGATGCGCGCGATCTCCACGGAAAGCGGGCCGCTTACGGGCTCGCCGGTTTCGAGGCAGTGGATGAGATACTGGATCGGGTTGTGATACGGGTCACGGATCTCGTCTACCGGCACCTTTGTCCGCACCGGCGTGTCCTGGGTTTGAACGCGGATTCGTGTCGCGTAGTCGTTGGCGGAGATGGTGCCTTTGGTGCCAGCTACGACGAACCCGCACTTCGGCTGCGGCTGCGTGACCCAGGGATCGGTGAACGTGCCCCAGCGCGTTTCGATCTTGGAAAGGCCGTGTGCATAGCGGCAGACGGTGACGCTGTGCTCGTCGACTTCGATGCCTTCCGGTTGGTCCACCACGCAGGTCACTTCGATCGGCTTGCGGCCGCCCTGAAACCAGGTGCCCAGCGTCGCGCCGTAGCCCGCGTAATCGAGCAGCGAGCCGCCTCCCTGCGCGGCTTTGTAAAACCAGCTTTTCGCTTTGTCCTCTGAAGTGGGTGTCCGCTCGACTTTGTCGGCCGAATGAAAGAGCGGCCCGCGATTGCCGCCGTAGTGATGCACATTGAGAACGTCGCCGATGAGACCCTCGTCGATCAGCCGCTTCGTCGTGATGTAGCACGCGGACCAGCGCGTGGGCCAATTGATCGCCAGCATTTTTCCCGCGGCCTTTTGCACGGCGATCATTTCGTCCGCTTCCGCGAGGGAGCCCGCGAAGGGTTTTTCGACCATGATGTGGACGCCGTATTCGGCGATGCGCTTGGTCCAAAGTCCGTGCTCGGCCGTGGCCGGGCAGAGAATGACGAAGTCGGGCTTCGCGGTCTCCATGCACGCGCGGTAATCGGTGAATATCCTTTCGCGTGGGATGTTGAAATTGCGCGCGGAAATTTCCATCCGCGCGGGATGTTCATCCGCGATGCCGACGAGTTCGACGCTGGGATGTTCGGAGGCCTGCCGCAACAGGTCTCCCATGTGCATGTGATCGAAATTGATGCCTGCGATTTTCCATTTTTTGGACATAGGTCGGGAGTGGGTTCGATCGGTATGCAAGCAGGTAAGCCGCGGCGCGACAATGAGCGAGCGGGCCCCTATTTTACGCGGGAAGCTTTGGCTGGAGCGAGTAACGCGCGAATCTTGGCCAGTTCGCTGCGAGACGACCTCGCGTGGGCGATTGCGCATTCGGCCAGACCGCTGGCCGATCCGCTGAAGACGGTCGTGATCACGTGTTTGACGATGGTGCGCTGCGTCTGGTCTCGTTTGAGCGCGGCCGTATAACGATGCGAACGCTGGCTGGCGTTGCGCGAAATGGACCCCTTTTCGAACATGATCTGCATCAGCTTCAGGACGGTCGTGTAGGCGAAATCGCGGTCCTCGCTGAGCACCGAGTAAATGTCGCGGACGGTCGAAGGGCCGCGTTCCCAGAGCACTTGGAGGATTTCGAGTTCGGCTTCGGTGGG
>JAYTDO010000387.1:0-3134 GCA_043735935.1 Chthoniobacteraceae bacterium | reverse complement strand
CGCGAAGATGCCGGTGTCCGACCGCAGCCTCGTGCTCGACGGCGCGTATTTCACCAATCTGCTCGGCGACGAAATCGTGGCGAAAAGCTTCATGCCCGCGGTCGCCCAGCCCGGCGTCGTGGAGGCGCAGATTCGCCGGCTCGCGGGCTTCGACATGTATGAGACGGTCATCCTGCCCGAGAACGGCGAGAAGCTCGTCGGCTTCGCGTCTCACCCGAGCGGCATGGCGGTGGCGATGCGCTACCTCGAACCCGTCGCCAACTACGACGAAGCCGGCGCGGTCACTGACCCGGAGACGGGCCTCACCTTCGGCTACCTGCGCTACACGGAGATCCAGAGCAACCGCATCTTCGTCACCGTCGAGTGCCTCTACGGATTCAAGGTCGCGCTGCCCGGCGGCATCAAGCGCATCGTGAAACCGTAAGGCACGGCGAACAAACTTCGGTGGTTACGGAAGCCCCGCTGCTGGAAACGGCGGCGGGGCTTTGAGCGTTTCAAGCGCCGCCAAAAGCACCCGGCTCTTCCGGTGCGAAGCGCCTCAACTCCGCTGGGATATTTGCGGGTATCGAGAACTGAGCAAGCAGCGCGGCTTTCACCGCAACCGGATCGAAAAGATGAAGCCGCGCGTTCGGCTGAATGTAGGGAATCATCCGCTTGGAGATCCATGTATCAATCGTGCGCGGGCTGACGGAGAACAGCGCGGCAAGCTGACGTTTGCGCACGAGCTGCGAGGTTGGGGTGGGTTCGTTCATATCATCGGTTTCACGCTAAGTGCAGGGTGGAGGCATCAGCGCGAACCACTCTTTCGCGGCATCGGGTCCGACCAGCTCGCGATAGTGGCGAAAGAGTTTCTCCGGTGAGTTGCCCATCTCGAACGCGACCTTTGCCGCGTCCTGAAGCTCCGCCAGACGGTAACTGGCGTAGCTGTGTCGCAGCGCGTTCATCCTCCAGCCAACGCCGGATTTCTCGCCGAAGTAGTTCAGCCGCATATGCACGTTGGGGAGAAAGCAGACGTGCCCTTCTGCTTTCCGCATCGGTTCCAGCCACGCGCGCAGATTCGGGAGCAGCGGCACCAAGCGGCGCGCTTTCGTTTTCGCCTTCGCCGCCTTGATCTCGATGTAGCCGCGCTCCCAAAGAACGTCGCTCCAGTCGAGTCGCTCGATTTCCGCAGATCGGATGCCGGCGAACGCTCCGATGACGACATGCGGCAGCAGCTTCGCTGGGCACACGGCGAGGATCTTCTGCAATTCTGCGGGTGTGAAAATGGCGGGCGCTCGCTCCACGCCGTTGAACGTGATGGCCCGCTCCGGCGCTGTCTTGCGCTCCTGCGGCAGATAGCCCTGCTCCCGCGCCCACTTGAACATCGTCACGATGACGCGGCGCAGGTTGTTCTTTGTCGTGTGATTGCCGTTGGCCGCTCTCAGACAGACATCAATCTGAGGCGTGGAAATGTCGGCGATGAGCAGCGGGCCAAACTCGCGTTTCAAGCGACCGAGATAGAACCGAAGGCTGCGCCGATAGTCGAAGCTAATGCCGGACGCTTCCTTGGCCGCGATGCACTCATCCGCGACCACGGAGAAGGACTTGCTCGGCAGGCCGAGGTGGTGCGCGTTGTAATACCGAACGGCATCCGGAAGGGAGCCGCCCTTCACCGTCCCCCTGGCGTGGCTCCACTCCTCGAACGCGCTGACGAGGCTGAGTCCGAATCGCCGTGCCCGTGCCTCGCACTCGCGCATCATCTCGAAATCCCGATACGTCACGGGGTTCAAATCGGGAGCTTCCTGCCGACACATGCTATGGATTTGCTGCGCGAACAGCTTCGCCGCCTCGATCTTGGAGAAGGTCTTGGTCTTGCGCTGGCGCAGTTCATACCAGACGCATTGAAACGAGGGGTAGCCGTCCTTCCGGCGGAGCGTGTAAATCTTGACCCCGGCTTTTCCACTGCCGACAGCAATGATCGTGTTCCGGCGCACGGCCTTGTTCTGAGGCTGTGTTGAGGTGGGGCTGTTTGTGTCGAGCGTAGGCATGTCCGATGAGCCCGTTGCTTTAGCGATTTCATGCTCTCGCCGCTACGGCTATCGGGGGTGCATCGGGGGTGCATCGTTTTCCCGTTGCACCTCGGTGATTGCGAGCCCCGCTGCGGGAAACGGCAGCGTTTTTTGCTTCACCCTTCTAGTCGCTCACTCAACGCTTCTGCCTGCTGCTGAAACTTTCGCGGGTTCATTTTCTTGAGCTTGGCGAGGTTTTGCAGCTTCCAGCGGAGCGCGGGCAATTCGGAAAGGTGGGGGCAGGACATCAGGCCCCACTCCGGCTCTGCGCGGGCGATACTGAGCAGGAAGCGCCGTTGCGCGTCCGTGAGAACGGTGGGGAGTTCGCGACGCAGGCGCTCGCGCGTCGCCACCAACTCGGCGAGCGAGATCGGCGCGACGGTCATTCCGGCGAATTCGTTCTCGAAGGCTGGCGCCATGTTGCTGTCGCGCGAGAAAAGGACTTCGTGAATCGGCCGGTTGTGCCCCGCGAGGTAGCACACGAAGCACTCCACGATGTCCGCGTTCAGGCCGAAACTCTGATACATCCCGCGCACGTCGAAGAGATCGCGCGGATGCTGTCGATCCATCGCGGCGACGAGCTTGCTGCCGTAGAGTTCCGGCACCGCCAGCGACGACACGGAGAGTTCGGTGGTGAAAATATCGCGCGCTGTCTTTACTAGGCGACGTGTCTCGACCGGCAGGACGGTGCCGCGGAAAACATGATTCACTTCCACCTTCACCTGGCTCCTGTCCCGGCGGATGAGAAGTTTCACCTCGTCGCCATCTTTGGTGCTGATGAGTTCGGTCGCGATTCCGAGAGCGGCGAGTCGCTTTTGCGCCGCATCGAGTGCAGCCGCGATTTCCTCCAGTGCCGCACCGCGCTCGGTGGCGTGAGGCACATACACGACATCAAGATCCACCGACAGGCGTGGCATTTCCTGCACGAACAGATTCAGTGCGGTGCCGCCTTTCAGCGCGAAACACGGTGCGTGAAAAACATCCGGTGTCGCCGCGAGCAGCAGCCGCACCGTTTCGACGTAGGCTTTGTCTATCACGGTTTGAGGATCAGGGTGGTGCCGTCTTTCAAGCGCGTCGTCCAGCGTC
>JAYTDO010000386.1:0-4076 GCA_043735935.1 Chthoniobacteraceae bacterium | reverse complement strand
CTGCTGCTCGCGCGTCATTTTTTTCTGCTTCGGCTCCAGCCCGCCCTGCTCCGCGCGCTTGTCCACCCACTTGTCGAAATCCTTTTCCCCCGCCGCCTTCTCCGTCTTCTGCACCAGTTCCTTCTGATCCTCCGCCATCTTCGCCAGCTCCTTTTGCGCCGCGCGCAAAGCCTCCGCGCGATCCTGCGGCGGCGCGATCTCGCGGGCCAGTTTCCGCATCGCATCGCGCGCCGTTTTCTCGTCCGCCACCGCCTTGAAAAGCTGCCCCTGCTTCAGCGCCGCCGCCGCCGCCTCCACATTCGGCTGCACCTTTTCCACCGCCGCCAGACCCTTTTGAAAACGCGCCGCCATCTCCGCATTCGCCGGGTCTTTCGCAAACTGCGCGATCTTCTCCGCCGCCATCTTCAACTCCGCCGCGAGCGCCGCCTGCTCGCCCTGCTGCCCCTCCAGATTCGCCTGCATCGCCGCCTCGAAATTCTCCGGCTTCCGCCCGCCCGTCCACTGCCCGAGCGTGATGCCGTTCTGCAGATTCACCGCCTGCCGGTCGGCGAGCTGCGTGAGCTGCTGCGAAAGTTCGAGCGCCTGCTGGTTGCGGAGATGATCCGCGAGCAGCTTTTTCATCTGCACGATCAGCGACTTCTGCGCGGTGTAAGCCGCGCTCACATCCTTCTTCTGCTGCCCCGCGTCCACCGTCCCGCGCGCCTTTTCCAGCAGCTCCACCACCTGCTTCATCTCCCCGCCGCCGAGCTGCGCCAGCGTCTCGCGCAGCGCCTGCACCGTCTTCGTCTCCTCGCCCGCCAGCCCGTTGCGCTCATACTCGCCGAGCATCGCATCGAGCTGCTCCACCAGCCGCTGGGCGTCCCCGCGGAGCTGCTCCTGCTTCACCTCGCCCTCGCGGATGCGCTCCGCCGCCGGGCCCGCCGCCACGGCGGAAAAGACGGGCACGAGCGTGCTGGCGAGGACGAGATAAAGCGGCAGACGTTTCATAGTGCGGACGGGTGGAAAGAGCGCGCGAGTGTCCCATTCTAAGCGCGCAGCGTCAAAAGTTCTTAGCCGGATCCACGCCGTTGCAATGGCGCAGCGCACCCCCCTTTTCCCCAACTGCATGATCCCGGTGCCAGCTTGCGCCGTCAGTCCTAGGCATCCGTTTCCTTGAACGGATTGAAGACCTTCAGGCCGGGGCGGCGAAAGTCTTTCTCATTCCCGGTGACAATCGTGAGACCGTGACGACGCGCGGTCGCGGCGATGTAGCCGTCTTCCACGGGCATGCGTTGCCCGGCTTTTTCCAGCAAATGCTCCTGCTCGGCCCAGACGTGGGCGACCGACACGTTGAAGCCGTGAATGCGGCCTTGCATGGCGTCGATGAGTTTGGTCAGCCAGGCTTGCAGGGCTTGCCGCTGCCGGCCCTCCTTGCTGCGCACCCAGTAGGCGAGCTGCGCGATGACGATGGCGCTGGTGGAGCAACGATCCTTCTCCCGCTCCAGCCAGGCGATGACGCGTGGATCGCCGTTTCGTTTGGCCGGCTGGTAAAGCACGTCGGTGTCGAGCAGCCAGCTCATAGCTTGCGGCGGCGCGAAAGCTCACGCCGGCGCGGCGGCACGTCGTCCATGCTCACGGGGCATTCCTTGAGCACGGCGAGCCAGTCGGAGTTCGTCGCGATGCGGCGAAAGACAAGCGTGTCCTCGTCGGGGTCAAACCGGGCTTCGAAGTAATCGCCCGGCACCGCCGGAGCGAGCGCCGCCGGAATGGTCAGACGGCGCTTGGAATCAAGGGTGACGATCATGGTGGGATAATCCCGCCACGCTTCGGAGTGTCAAGATGCGCGAACTTTGCCCGCCTGTCCCACGTCGTTCCCTGCGTTACCAAACGAAAAGCTCGACCAGGACGCCGTGCTCGCCACCCTCGCCGACCTCGCCCGGCGCCATCCGCTGCTCGCCCGCACCAGCGAAGCCGAGCGCATCGCCCTCCACACCCAGACCGCCCGCAAACCGCTGCTCCTGCGTGGGTGGCCGGCCAGCTCGGTCGCGGGAGCTGCCGCACCTTCACACGCGCTTGCCTTCCTGCGCACCTGCCCGCCGGACAATGACCCGCTGGAATTCATCTTCGGCGACCTCGCGCAGGAGTTCACCGCCGACGAGGAGAAAGTGCTCTGCGCTCTCACCTACTTCAGCCTGCCGGCGAAAAGGAACGCGGGAAAGGTGTTGCAGCTTGAGTGAGGGCTAACGAGACACGCTTGAAACTGTGCAAACCTAAAATCTATGGCCTCAAAGAAATCTCCCGCAAAGAAAGCAGCTCATAAGAAATCTCCCGCAAAGAAAGCAGCTCCCGCAAAGAAGGCAGCGAAAAAACATGGAGGGGGAGGAGGACGCTAAAATGGGTGCCGATCCGTCGGCTTTGCCGGTCCCCCCAGATCCACCGCCGATAAAGCCGGAGACGCCGAAGCCTTCGGTGCCTTCGGAAACGCAGCCAGCAGCGCCACTTGCTGCGAGCACTCTTTTCGCAACACCACAAGATGCGCTTAAAGGTGTCAGGGACGATTTTTTCTATTGGACGGGTAAGCTGACCGATAGCAGTTTTGCCCTGTCGCTCGCCGTAATTGGCGCTAACTGGGCTGTCTTTGGTTCTATCGATCGTGTTGTGCAAAGTGGCTGGTCGCAATGGTCGATTGGGATTGTGATTTTTGGCCTTGGGGCGAGTTTAATTGGAAACCGCGTGATGGGTGAATTGCACCGCAATCGGATCGACTACGCGGAGTCCGATTCTGCACGATGGAGGCAGGAGTTTAGCGACACAGCCGGTTGCCGGAATCCGTGGCCTTACACCACGTCTATCGAGCGGCTTGCCGCGGGCCTGCGAGAGGCAAAGACTTGGCTGCCAGTGGCCGGAGGCCTGCTGTTCCTTGCAGCATTGGTTTTTGCCAAATCACCGTCTCCTTCCGTGCCGCAGCCCATCCCTCCACCATCCGCAGCGATCAGCACTCCGCCACTTTTGCCTAAAACACCGGCAGCGGCTAATCCGATCCCATAGCAGTAACGGCGGACGTCGTGGCCAACAGTTGCCGCTACGAAAGATCATGCGCACCCATTACCTCATCCACAAACGCGCACCTCAGTTCCACTGAGTTATACGGATTGTCTTTTAGACCGTCCACTTTGCACCTAACCCGATTGGCTCATTACCTGAGCCATCGTGTTCGGATGGGTGGTCTCCACAGGATTCCGCTGAAAATGTAGAGACACTGAGGGTTTCCATCGGTAGATCCAAAGACAGCGTCGCGGTCGTGTTGTGGCTGGGTGAGGTTCCTGCCGTGCGTATTGCGATGTAGGGCAGCGGCTGCTACCTTCCCGCGCATGAGCATTACCGTCATCGTCGAGAACGACACGATCAAGCTGCCCGTGCATGTGCCGGATGGCACGCGGGTGGAGATCACGCTGCCACCGCAGAGCGCAGGCCCGACCCCGCGAGGCACGCTGGCGGCGCGCTATGCGAAATTCGTGGGTCTCGCCGATGATCTGCCGCCGGACATGGCGAAGAACCACGATCACTATCTGCACGGCGTGCCGAAACGGCCGTGAAGCCCTGCTTCGCGGATACCTTCTTTTTTCTGGCGTGGTGGAATCGGCGGGATTTCGCGCATGACCGGGTGCAAGAGTTTCTCGCCGGGTATCCGGGCGGTGGCTGACGACGCGCTGGGTGCTCATGGAGGTGGCGGATGGATTCGACAGTTCTCGGATGCGGTGTGAGGTGCGGAGGCTGTTTTCCGAGATGGAAAGCGATGGGCAAATCACCATCGTGGAGCCCTTGGAAGCGCTTTACCGGCGCGGCCTTGCTCTCTACGACGCCCGCCCGGACAAGGAGTGGTCGCTGACCGATTGCATCTCCTTCGTCGTGATGGCGGACGAAGGACTGACCGAGTCGCTGACAGGCGACGGGCACTTCACGCAGGCGGGCTTCAAGGCGCTGCTGGCGTAACACGTTCGAGAGCGAGGCCGCGCGCAAGGCCGCCGGCCCAGAAGCCGAGCCGCGGGCGCAGCTCTTCGTCAGCTACGCGCACCTGAACGAGAAAGAACTCATCC
>JAYTDO010000385.1:0-3713 GCA_043735935.1 Chthoniobacteraceae bacterium | reverse complement strand
GGCTTGATTGACGGGCTTGATTGACGGGCTTGATTGACGGGCTTGATTGACGGGCTTGATTGACGGGAGCGATCAACACAAAAAAAACGCCGGAGTGTTTCCACTCCGGCGTTTCGTTGAATTTACTTCAGTTGGCTAGCTTAGAACACAACGCGAACACCAACGCGCACCTGGGCGGCGTCGTCGCTGTTGTTGCTGTTGTGGCGTCCACCGTTGTCGCCGCCTGTCCAAGTGTAGCGGCCTTCGGCGAAGATACCGAGCTTCTGGGCGACGACGCGATACTCAAGGCCGCCGCCGACGCCGATGGCGCCTTCGGTGTCACCATTGCCGGTGACGACGCCGCCCGCCACGAAGGCGTAGGGCACGAGGCAGAGGTCGTCGATCGGGTAACGGACGAGCAAACGGCCGCCGAGATCCCAGCGGGTGTCGCCGCCGCCAGTCACGTTCGACTCGATGCCGACGCCGACGAAGCGGGTGAAGAAGTAGTTGAGGGCGAGACCGCCGCCGAATCCGTCGCCATTGCCGCCACCACGGGTGTCGGTGTAGCTGCCGAAGGCATCGATCTGGAATTCCATGTCCTTGATGCAGGGCTCAGGCATGATGACTTTGTCTTTGCTATCAACCATCGGCGCGCCAGCGAATGCGGCGGTGCTGAGGGCAATGGCGGAGAGTGCGCTAAATGCGATTTTTTTCATGTTTCTTATCTTTGTTTGTTTGGTTTGGGTTCCGAGCTTGGGTGGCTCGTGGCGCACTTGGTAGGGGAGACATCGAGTGGTGTAAAGTATTTTTTTACGTTCGGGGTTTGTGGAGCCTCCCTCTTTCGTCATCGGTATTTTTTCCGTTTGTCTTTCAAAACTCCCTGCGTAGAGTCGGCGCCCCGCTTTTCCTGTCATGTTCCGGTCTTCGCCAGAATTGAAGATTTTCTCAGGCTCCGCTCATCGCGAGCTGGCGCAACGCATTTGTGCGTTCGTCGGCGTCCCGCTGGGCGATGCCACCGTGTCTTCGTTTCCGGATGGCGAGACCTTTGTGAAGATCAACGAGAACATTCGCGGTCGGGATGTTTTCTTTGTCCAGCCGACCTGTCCTCCGTCGAATCAGAACTTGATGGAGCTTCTCATCATGGTCGATGCGGCGCGGCGCGCAAGCGCGGCCCGCATCACGGCCGTCATTCCGTTTTTCGGCTACGCCCGGCAGGATCGCAAAGACCAGCCCCGCGTCCCGATCACCGCGAAGTTGATCGCCAATCTTTTGACTGCCGCCGGCGTCGATCGAGTTTTGACGATGGACCTGCACGCTCAGCAGGTCGCCGGTTTCTTCGACATCCCGGTCGATCACCTTTTCGCAGCGCCGGTCCTCATCCGCTACCTCACCACGAAGGATCTTACCAACTCCATCGTCGTTTCGCCCGATGTCGGCGGTTTAAAAATGGCGCAGGCGTATGCCCAGGCGCTCGGCACCGGTCTGGCGATCGTCGCCAAACGCCGCAAGAGCCCGACCGAGACCGAGGCCATGAACATCATCGGAGACGTCGACGGAAAGCAGGTCATCATGGTCGACGACCTCACCGAAACCGCTGGCACGCTCACCAGCGCCGCGAAGATGCTCATGGAGCACGGCGCGACGAGCGTCATCGCCGGCGTCTCGCACGCCGTTCTGTCCGATCTCGCCATCGAGCGGCTGAAAGGCTCCGGCATCCGCGAACTCATTACCACCAACAGCGTCCCGGTTCGTTCCGGCGACGGTTTCCCCATCACCACCCTCTGCGTCGCGGAATTGCTTGGCGAAGGCATCAAGCGCATTCACGATGACGAGTCCGTCAGCTCCCTGTTCGAGATCACCAAACACGAAAAAGTATAAGCCATGTCCAAACAACTGAAACTATCGGCGCAGATTCGCACCAGCGTGGGGCGTTCTGCGGTAAACAAAATCAAAGCTCAGGGCCTCGTCCCCGCCGTCATCTATGGCGGCAACGACCCGGCCATCAGCCTTAGCCTGAACAAGCGCGAGATTTCCACCCTCCTCTCCCACGCCACCAGCGAGCACTTTCTCGTCGATCTCGAAATCACCGACGGCGCGACCAAGAACAGCCGCCTTGCCCTGATCCAGGAGGTCCAGCACCACCCGCTCCGCCGCGACGTCCTCCACGTTGACTTCCACGCCGTGCGCTCGGACGAAATGCTCCACGCGGAAATCCCCGTCGAGCCCTTCGGCGAGCCCGACGGCGTCAAAAACTTCGGCGGCATTCTCGAGATCAACATCCACTCCCTCGAAGTCGTATGCCTTCCCAAGGATCTCCCCGAGATCATCCGCATCGACGTCAGCGCCCTCAGCATCGGCGATGCCGTCCATGTAAAGGACATCGTCCTCCCGGCTGGCGTCACCGCCAGCGCCGACGGCGATCTCTCTGTCGTCCGCGTGGCCGCTCCGAAGGTCGAGGTCGAACCCGTCGCCTCCGCCGCCGCTGCAGCCGGCCCGGAAGTCATCAAGGAAAAGAAGGACGACGCCGCTGCCGGTGGCGACAAAAAGCCCTCGGGCGACAAGAAGTAAGCCCCGTCGCGAGCAACCCCCAAATGAATGTCCGCGCCTCTCGCCGCCCCGTTCTTCCGCCTCATCGTGGGGCTGGGGAATCCGGGGCGCGAGTACGCGTTCACGCGGCATAACGTGGGATTCATGCTCGCCGACAACCTCGCCGCCGCCGCCCGCGCGGATTTCCGCACCGAGCGCGGCTGGAAGGCCGACGTCGCCCGCGCCGGCGACCTCGTCCTCTGCAAGCCGCGTACCTTCATGAATCTCAGCGGCGAGGCCGTCCGTTCCGTCGCCTCATTCTATAAGATCCCGCCCGCGGAGACCCTGATCGTCCACGACGACATGGCGCTCCCGCTCGGCAAGCTCCGCCTCCGGCCAGGCGGCAGCGCGGGCGGCCACAATGGCCTCCAATCCATCATCGAACTCCTCGGCACCGCCTCCGTGCCCCGCCTTCGCATCGGCATCGGCGCCGCCGAGCCCGGAGCGGCCGTCGGCCACGTCCTCGGCGTCTTTTCTTCTGGCGAAAAGGACGCTCTGTCCGAATCCCTCGGCCGCGCGGCCCTGGCCATCGCCGCCGCCCGCGACCTCGGGCTCGCCGCCGCCATGAACGCTTTCAACTAACTCCAACCAACCACCATCCACATCCACATGAACATCCGCTACGAAGGACTCCTCGTCCTCAACATCAAAGGCAACGAAGACGGTGCCAAGGAAACCATCGAACGCCTCGAAGGCGCCTTCAAAAAGGAAGGCGCACAGATCGAAACCATCCAGCGCCTCGACCGCCGCCACTTCTCTTACGTCCGCGGCGAGCTCGACAGCGGCTACTACGTGAACTTCATCTTCGCCGCCGCCCCGACCGCCATCGCCAAGCTCCAGGCCAAGTTCAACCTCGACGAATCCATCTACCGCCAGAACTACAAAAAGCTCGGACCCAAGCAACCCGAGCGTCCGGCACGCATCCCGCGGCCAGTCTGATCCGCCCCAGTCCTCACCGGCTCCTCCGCGTTATGCCAAACCTCAACAAAGTCATGCTGATGGGTAATCTCACCCGGGATCCCGAGTTGAAGTATCTGCCCAAAGGCACCGCCGTCGCAAACTTCGGCATCGCCGTCAATCGCTCCTTCACCCCCGACGGGGGCGAGAAACGCGAGGAGGTCACTTTCATCGACATCGAGGCGTTTGGG
>JAYTDO010000384.1:0-2883 GCA_043735935.1 Chthoniobacteraceae bacterium | reverse complement strand
CCGCCAATCATCCGCCCCAGCCCACCAAGGACCGACCCTTCGCCGGTGGAGCCCCCGCCGTGAGCGGGCGCATTGGCGATGATCCGGTCCGCCATCCGGGAAAACGGCAGGCTTTGAATCCAGACCGTCCCGTGCCCACGCAAGGTCGCCAGGAAGAGGCCTTCGCCCCCGAAGAGCATGGATTTCAGATTCCCAGCCCGTTGAATGTCGTATTCGATGCCCGCCGTCATCGCGGCGATGCACCCGGTATCGACACGCAGGGTCTCTCCCTTGAGTTCGCGTTTGACCACCGTTCCGCCGACGTGGAAAAAAGCGAGCCCGTCACCCCGCAAACGCTGAAGGATAAACCCTTCACCGCCAAAGAGGCCCGCGCCGAGTTTCTTGTTGAAGGCGATGCTCACGGACGTGCCGAGCGCTGCGCAAAGGAACGCGTCCTTCTCGCAAATCAAATCGCCGCCGACCTGAGCTAGGTCGACCGCGATGATCTTTCCCGGATACGGCGCCGCAAACGCGACCTTTCGTTTCCCCGATCCACCGCGGTGCGTGAAATGAGTCATGAAGATCGACTCACCGGTCAGCACTCGTTTCCCGATATTTTTCAACGCGCCGAAAAAACCGCCGACCGGCGCAGAGCCGTCGCCCATCTTGCTTTCAAAATCGATCTGCTCCTCCATGAAACACATGGAAGCAGCCTCGGCGATGACCGTCTCGCCCGGATCGAGTTCGACTTCGAGAAGCTGCATGTCGTCGCCGTGGATTTCGTAATCGATGACGTGCGAATTGCGAGTAAAGGACGGGATGGGAGGTGGCTCGGGAGGTGTCATGGCTGGTGCGGTGTTTGATGTAAAAAGAAGGGACTGCCCGCGCTGGACAGTCCCTTTGGAAATCATCTTTGGAGAGAAAGGCGAGAATTACTTCAACTCGGCGAGCTTCGCTTTCACGGCTTCGAAATTCGGCAAATCCTTCGGCGTCGCCGTTTGCTCCGCATACTGAATGATCCCCGCCTTATCCACGACGAACGCCGCACGCGCCGCGCTATCGCCGATGCCGGCCAGGCCCTTGAAAAGCACGCCGTAGGCATTCGCCGCGTCTTTGTTCAAATCGCTGACCAATGTGACGCCGATGTTCTCCTGCTGCGCCCAAACTTCCTGCGCAAACGGGCTGTCGACGCTGACGCCGATGACCTCGGCGCCCGATTCCGCGTAGGCGCTCAGCCCTTGCGACACGTCGCACATTTCCGTGGTGCAGACGCCGGTGAATGCGAGCGGGAAGAATAGAATGAGGGTCGCCTTGCCCGGCGCGGGAAGGGTGACATCCGCGAGGCCGGCGGCGCTTTTGGACTTGAGGGTGAAAACGGGGGCAGGAGTTCCAACAGAAAGAGGCATGGGATATTTTATGTTTGGGTTTTGGATTTACGGACGGACGCCTGCTTAACTGTGGGACTCGTGCGCATCAATCCAAATTCCGAATCCCTGATTTCCCCATGACCGCGCTTTGGTGGACGATCACGCTCCTGTTGATGGTCATCGGCCTCGCCGGCACCCTGCTGCCTCTGCTTCCCGGCACGACCGTCATCTTGGGTGCCGCCATCCTGCACCACTTCATGCTCGGCGAAGCCCACAGCGTCGGCTGGTGGACGATCGCCGGCCTGACTGCGCTGACCGTCGTCAGCTACGTGCTCGACATCCTCAGCGGCTCGCTCGGCGCGAAGTGGTTCGGCGCCACCCGATGGGGTGCGTTCGGAGGCATCGTCGGCGCCCTCGTCGGCATGTTCTTCTTTCCGTGGGGGCTATTCCTTGGCCCGATGTGCGGCGTTCTTCTGGGCGAATTGCTCGGCGGGAAAAAGCTGCTCCCGGCCGGCAAGACCACATGGGGCACCCTGCTCGGCACGACCGCGGGAATGGTCGCCAAATTGATCGTCGGCGGTATGATGATCGTGTGGTTCATCGTCGCCGCACTCTGGCACTGATGCTCGCGGCTTAATGCGGAGCCATCATGTCCTCCGCGCACACCGCGAGGTCATACCGCTCCTTCGCCACTTTTTGCAGCACCTCAAAGAACTGCTGGTGCTCCCTCAAAATCCGGCTGAAGTCGGCCTTATTCAGGACGAAGAAGTCGCAAAGGGTCTTTGCACGGATGCTCGCAGTACGCGGCGTGGACATGAGAAGCGCGGTTTCACCGAAGAAATCGCCATCCTTGAGCGTCTTGACCACATGACCCGCACCGTCGAGCACTTCGATTTCGCCCCGGCAGATGAGATACATCTCCTTCCCCATGTCGCCTTTCTTAATGATCATCGTCCCCGCGGCCGCCGTCGCGGTGGAGAGCGCCATGATGACCGAATTCAACAGCAAAGGATCGGCGCCTTTAAAGAGTGGAGTGCGTTCGAGCACATCGGCCGTAACGACCTCGAACCACCGACGTCCGTCGCGTTCGATGAGATCCACCGCCGAAAGCGGACCCCACGTGCCGCGGAGGTAATTCGGAAAATCCGTCGCAGGCGTCGAGCCCCAGTAATCGAGGATCGGCTGGGCGACTTTCCACGCCGCCGTGACGAGATCACTCCGCGAAAACAACGTGGCGTCGCCATGCGTGCATGAGTAAATCATCACCTCATAACCGGTGTAACGCGACGCCTTGAACGCGTTGCCGTAGCTGAAGCGCATGTCCACCTTTTGCAGGGTCAAAGTCGGGCCGGGCACCTTTGCCTGAAACAACAATTCAATCCCTTGGTAAGGTTGGATCTGGAAGACGAGGCGGTTTGATTGCAACTCGCCGACGCGCGTTCCCTTGAACAGGGCTTCAGGAGCCTTCTTGAATTCCACAACGATCTCCGTCCCACGCTTCCAGAGAGCCTTGCCCGAGCGTAGATAAATGGGCACG
>JAYTDO010000383.1:0-6291 GCA_043735935.1 Chthoniobacteraceae bacterium | reverse complement strand
GCCGCAAGACGCGGTCCTTCCAAGTGAAGCCCCGCCGCGCGATCCGGACGATCTGCGCGTCGTCATCCGGGCTCGCGGCCACCTCGACGGCGACCGCGCGCTGGGTGCGTTTGTCGAGTTTTCCACCACCGAGCGGGAGCTGCATCACGTCGAGCCGCGCCAACACCTCGACGACGAACTCGAGGTTGTGTTCGATATTCACGGACATCGTCTTCATGTGCTCGATGAGCAGCCACGTCGCCGGTTCGCCCTTGCTCTCGCGATAGCCCTCCGCGATGCCTTCGCCCAACTGTCGGTGAATCTCGGCCAGATCATCATAAAGCGTGATCAAATCGCGGATGATGGGCCGATGCACGGACTCGAGCAGGAATCCGTCCTTGTAACCCTTCAGTTCCTCGTGGAGCGCGCTGAACATGCTCTGGCTCACTCCATTCCTCATCTCCATCATCGACCGAAGATCCAAAACGACCTTGGTCAGATCGCCGCGCGCATCGGCATTCGATGTGGACGCTTTATCAAGTTTGGCAAGGACGTCCGTGTTGTCGCTCGTGGCGCGCGTGACGGCAGCAAGCCCGGCGACCAATGGGCGTAACAACTGCGAAATCGAAGCGTTGGAAGCCTTCGGTGATTCCGGGGTCGGCGCCGCGCCAACCGGGGAACGTCCGACGATCGCGTTTTCGGCTTCCAGGAAGAGTCCGCGCAATTGCGCGTCGAAATCCACGTCGAGAATGTTGTCTGGCTCTGGCATTGCACGCACTCTCAAGCGAAAAGCCTGCCAGCCCGTAAGGTTTCTCACCTTTGCGCCTATTTACCCCCGATGAAGTACTTCCGGATCGCCGTAATCAGCCCCGGAATGTCATGCTGCTTGGCTTCAATATCCACCGTGAGACCCATCGTACGCATCGTGGCGCTGGTGACGGGCCCGATTGACGCAGTCTTGAGATTCGGCGGCAACGGGAGCTTCAACGCCATGAAATTCTCCACGGTCGACGAACTGGTAAAGGTGATGAGGTCCGCGCCTTCCTCTTCGAATCGCGCCACTGCACCGCTCCGGTCTTCGGTCTCCGGGAGCGTCCGGTAGGCCACGGCGACATCGACGATCGCCCCGAGTCGCGTCAGCGCCGCCGGGATCACGTCACGGGCTTGTTCCGCCTGCGCCAAAAGGACGGTGACGTTATCCATCGAGCCGTAATCCTCGAAAGCGTCGACAACCGATTCGGCGACAAACTCTTTCGGCTGCAAGTCCACACCGAGGCGATATTCGCGGACCTTGGCCGCCGTCGCAGGTCCGATGGCGGCGATTTTCGCTCCGCCGATCGAACGCACGTCGTCGTACATCTTGAAATACAAATCGAAGAAAGCCGTCACCCCGTTCGGCGAGGTAAACACGATCCATTCATACGAATGGCAATCGCGGACCAACTCGGCAAACGAACGCAAATCCGTCGGCGGTTCGATCCGGATCGTCGGTATCTCGGACACGTCCGCCCCCATTGCCCGCAGGCCCGCGCTCAGCGCGCCCGCTTGTTTCCGCGACCGCGTCACCACGATTCGTTTGCCGAAAAGCGGGCGTGTTTCAAACCAGTTCAGCGTCTCGCGAAGCGTCACCACGCCGCCGAAAACCGCCACCGCGGGCGCTTGAAACCCTGTCTCCGCGACCCGCGCGGCGATGTCCCCCAGCTTGCCTCGCAGGGTCTGCTGGCGTCCCGTCGTCCCCCATCGGACCAGGGCCACCGGCGTTTCCGGCGACGCTCCGTTCTCGAGAAATTTTCCGGTGATCGCTCCGATCCGCTCGACTCCCATGAGCATGATTTTCGTTCCCGGCGTAGCCGCCAGTTGCGCAAAATCGAGGCTGCTTTCCGTCTTCGTCGGGTCTTCGTGACCGGTGAAAATCGTGAGCTGCGCCGTGTGATCCCGATGCGTCACCGGGATGCCCGCGTAGGCGGGCGCAGCGATGGCCGAAGAGACGCCCGGCACGATCTCAAACCGCAAGCCCGCCGCCGCCAATGCCTCTGCTTCCTCGCCACCACGCCCGAACACAAACGGATCGCCCCCTTTCAATCGCACCACCCGCTTGCCAGCCCTCGTCTTTTCCACCAGCAACGCATCGATCTCCTCCTGCTTGAGCGTATGCGCACCGGCTTTCTTGCCCGCATAGATAATCTCCGCATCCGCGGGCGCCCAGGCGAGGATCTCCGGATTGCAAAGGTAGTCGTACACAAGCACCTCCGCGCGCTCGACGAGTTCCTTCACTCGCAGCGTCACGAGCCCCATATCCCCCGGCCCGGCGCCGGCGAGAAAACAAATGCCTTCGGTTTGCTTCATAATTGGTGTGGGGCAAGACGCCCGAATAGTTCCGTGGCCACCGCCTCGGGGTCACTTGCCGGCCCGGACGCTTCCGCCCGCGCGGGCGGTTCGGACGACACTCCAAAAAGGATCGCCTCCATCTGCAACGACGAGCCTGACAGCTTCGAACGGACGCCGACGGGCAAAGCGCAGTCCCCGGCGAGTCGCCGCTGGATTTCGCGCTCCGCTCGGATGCAGGTAAAAGTGGGGCCGTGATTGATCGCCGCGAGAATCGCGTTCACATCCGCGCGGTCGGCGCGTGTCTGCAGCGCGATGGCACCCTGGCCGATCGCCGGCAGGAGATGATCGCGCAGCGAAATGACATGGAAGACAGCCCCATCGACTGCGAACGTGGCTCCCGCGAGATCGTGCCCGAGTCGCTCCAATCCGGCCTGCGCGAGCACGATGCCCGACACCGCGTCAGCCGCTGCCAGCTTTCGCAGACGCGTCGGCACGTTGCCCCGCCACTCTTCGATCTGGAGATCCGGCCGGAGCCATTGCAACTGTCGCGCCCGCCGCACGCTGCTCGTGCCGATCCGCGCTCCTTGCGGCAACGCCGCGAAAGTCGCCACGGATTTGGTAATGAGCACATCCGCCGTCGGCGCCCGCTCGAGGACGGCAGCCAGGTGCAGTCCCTCGGGATTGTTTCCGGGCAAGTCTTTCAAGCTGTGGACGGCGACGTCGATCGAGCCGGCGAGAAGTGCGTCCTCAAGCTCTTTGGTGAACAAGCCCTTTCCGCCGGCTTCCCCCGCGCGCAACAGGCTCAGGTCCAACTTCAGGTCTCCCCGTGTCGTGAAGACTTGCTCCTCGACTGCCAGCGCTGGCCACGCCTTGCCGAGTTCCGCACGAGTCAGGACGACCTGCGCGAGCGCGAGCGCGGACCCCCGCGTTCCGAGCACGATCCGATTCATGGCTTGCCTCCCCCCGGCGCGGGCCGCCATTCGCCGGTCGCGCGCCGGCTGCCGCCAGCGAGCCAGTCGGAAAATTCGCCCACGTGACGCGCGATCATTTCCTCGCAGACCACGAGTTCCTGTCGGCGCACGGCCATGGAGTCGTCGGCGATCCGTTGCAGCGAGTCGATGTCGTAGACGTAAACGCCATCAAGATCGTTGACCGCAGGCTCGATGTCCCGCGGCACCGCGAGGTCGATGCAGAACAGGGGGCGGTCGGGGCGAGTGCGCATAATCGGAGCGAGAGCCTCCTTCGTGAGGACGTGATGCGGCGCAGAGGTCGAGCCGATCAGGATGTCGATGTCGTGGAATTCGCGGGACCACTCGTCGAAGTGGATCGCGCGTCCGCCCATCTGCTCGGCCAGCACCGCCGCACGCTCGTAGTTTCGATTCGCGACGAAGATGGACTTCACCCCGCGCGCCTTGAGCGCCCCGGCCGTCATCTCGCTCGTCTCGCCGGCACCCAGGATCATGACGTGGCAATGGGCGAGCTTGCCGAAAATCTTCTCCGCAAGCTCCACCGCAACCGAGCCGACCGAGACGGAACCGCGCGTGATCGCGGTTTTCGTCCGCACTTCCTTCGCCACATTGAAGGCCCGCTGAAAGAGCTTGTTCAGATTCCTCGCCGTCGCCCCGCCTTCCGCCGCCGCGGCATACGCCTTCTTCACCTGACCGAGGATCTCCGTTTCGCCGAGGACCATGGACTCAAGCCCGCACACGACCCGGAACAAATGCTGGACTGCGCGCGGGGATGGGAGTTGGAAAAAGGTCTCCTCCGGCGCGCCGAGACCACGCTCGGCGAGAAACGCGCGCAACGCGCTGAACCCGGGATCAGGCGCGTCGGCGACGACATAGAATTCCACTCGGTTGCAGGTCGAGACGATCACCGCCTCGGCGACACCCGGTGTGCGGGCGAGTTGCGCGGCCACCGACGGGATCTCGGACTCCGGGATCGCGAATCGCTCTCGAATTTCGATGGGGGCGGTGTGGTGACTGAGGCCCAGGCAGAGAATCTCCATGTCAGGGCGTGGGCGACTGGGCGATGAAGTTCAAACCTGAGAGCGTGAGGAGCACGATGGCGAAAGCCGCGACCGAAAGCCACGCGGCACGGCGGGGACTGATCTGATGCCAAAGCTCCGCGCAAACGAGCGAGGCGTAGAGCAGCCAGACGCCGCCGGACCAAGCGATCTTCGCGGCGTGCGCCCCAACGTTTTCGAGCTTAAAAGCCGTGACGACCCCGACGGTCAGGAGGGTGAGCCCGGTGAAAACGAGGCGCCGATTTGCCGTGGCAAGATCCCGGATGGGCGGGAGGTGATAAAAGATCGACTTGAGGTGGTGTGTCTTGAGTTGCCGCTCTTGCGCGACGTACATCCCGCCGGCGACCCCGGCCAGTGCGAACGCGCCGTAAGCGACCACCGAGATCGCAGCGTGCAGTTCAAGCCACGCATTCACATTCGTGCGGAGCTGACTGGGCACATCCCACGGCGTCAGTAGAGCGATGATTTGGATCAAAAAGACGAGCGGTGACGTAAAGAAGCCGAGAAGCGAAAGGCGGTAAGCCGGCCCGATGAGGAGGTAAAACAACACCATCGACCAACTCAAAAAGACGAGGACCTCGAAAAGATTCGTCAGCGGGCACCGCCGGAGCGCCTGCCCCCGCAGATAGAGAAATGCCGTCTGGAACAGGAAGCCGAAGAGGATCGCCACAAGATTCGTGCGGGAGTGCCGGTACGCCTTCGCGCCTAGGGCGTACATCGTGTAAGCAAACCCGAATAGGAAACAGAATGTGGATAGGGCGAGGAGCAGACGATCCATCGAAAAGGGCGGCGAGCTTAGGCAGGGATGGTGGATTTGGCAAACAGTGCGGAACCATCGGCTTAACCTTGCTTCCGAGGCAACCCTTTGCGACAAGCCCCATCATGTCCCACGAAGATCTTCAGCGCCTCCGCAACGCCATCCGCGACGTGCCAGATTTCCCCAAGCCCGGTATCTTGTTCAAAGACATCACGCCGATCCTCGGCGATGGCCCCTTGTTCCGCACCGCGATCGAGTGTTTTTCCGAAGCGGCCCGCGCCGCGGGCGCCGAACGGATCGTCGGGATCGACGCGCGGGGCTTTATTCTTGGCGCAGCGTGCGCTCACGCTCTCGGGCTCGGCTTTGTACCAGTGAGAAAGAAGGGAAAACTTCCCTACAAATGCGAGGAGGCGGCATACGCGCTAGAATATGGCGAGGCGACGGTCGAAATGCACATCGACGCCGTGAGTCCCGGCGAGCGAGTCGTCCTGATCGATGATCTCCTGGCGACCGGAGGCACCGCCGCGGCGGCGATCAGCCTGATTGAAAGGCTCGGCGCCACGGTGTCGCGGGCCCTGTTTCTCATCGAGTTGGGATTCCTCGACGGTCGCAAGGCTCTCGGCTCCACCCCGGTCGAGGCATTCCTGCGTTACTGACCGCAGGAAACTTCCGGGCCGGGCACGCGGCTGGCTTCTCTCCAAGGCGAGATGCGTTTTCGCCTCCCTCCTCGTACGTCCGCTTCCCTGCGCCGCTTCAAAGGCTGGCTCACTGGGGAAAACTTTTTTTACGGCAAATTGCTGGGCTCTTCGCTCGCCGGCGTGGCGGTGATCGTCCTTCTTGCCGCCATTTTCCTCGTGGTGACCTACCGTGAACGTCGCTTCGATCATCTGCGTGACACCACACTGGAAACCCTGCGCGTCACCGGGCGCATCGATAGCGATATTTCCATCATGGATAATGCCCATCGGGAATACATCAAGATGGGGGACCCGAATATCCTGGATCAATTCCGTAGCGCCCACGCCTCGTTGGAGAGCCGACTCTCAGCTTTGAGGAGCCTCGTGCCGAAAGATTCACCGGAAGACGAAGCCCGGATTCGATTTGAAGAAAATTTCAACCACTGGGACGAGCAATACGTGACGCCTCAGCTCGTCGCACGCGAACGGGGCCGCGACCTTTCCGCCCTGGCGGGACATACCAA
>JAYTDO010000382.1:0-5190 GCA_043735935.1 Chthoniobacteraceae bacterium | reverse complement strand
TCCGCACAGGCGAGTGCCGCACACGCGATGAAGCTGCTGCTGATGCCGGGCCGGGGCCGGCTCGCGGTCGTGGACGGCCGCAAGCTGGTGGGCATCGTCACGCGCCACGACATCCTTCAATTCATCGAAATCCAGACCGAGCTCGAAACTTAATCGGCGAAGGTCAGGACGCCGAACCGCTCCGGCACGTGGAAGTTCGCGAGGCCGGTTGGCGCCCACGCGCTTAACTCCCGCTCGATGCCGGGCGGGCGGTCGATGCGCGTGAAATTCACCCGCCATTCCGCGCCGGACTTCGGCACATCGGCGGCGAGGCTGCGAAACGGGATCGCGAGTTCCGCCGTCCAGCCGCGAGCGTCGCGCCGGACGTGCGTGCGCAAGCCGTCGCAGCGCCACGCGAAGTCCTTTCGGTAACCGCTGCGAATCCGGCGCAGGACAAGATCCAGCACGGTGTTCAGGGGATTCACCTCGATCTCGAAGTAACACCCGAGATCACCAACCGGATCGAGAAACACCTCGACGACTTCTTCGGTGTAAAGCGGCGCATCCCGCTCGATCAGCGTCGCTGCGATGTGCGTGTCTTCGACGCGCAACAGCACGCGGAGATCGTCGTGATCCCACGCCACGCGAAGTTGCGTCGGCTGTTTGGGCGGGGCTCCGGTAATGACGTCGCCCAACTCGAAGACGCTGCACGAGCGCCACGCGGGCGCCTCGGCGTCGGCATCCACGCTCCCAAAATTCCGCCGCTCACAGACGATCCGCGGCAACGACCGCGCCATGGTCGCGGATTACAGCGGGGACTTCATGCCGAACACGCTCACGGCCGCGAGCACGAAGACGAGAATGGCCACGACGGAGAAAACCATGATCCCCATGGCCGCCGGATTCTTCTTTTTCTTCTTCGATTGAAAAGGGGATGCGTTCGCAAAATTCGCCGGGCGCACGGAACTCTCCGCGGGCTGCAATTCGATCACGGACTCCTCCGGCATCGGCTGGGCGTCCGCGGGGTTTTCGGAAGCGTACACCGATTCGATTTTCCCGAAGCGCACCACGTCGCCGTCCTGAAGTTTTCCATGGCTATGCACCGCGCCGTTGACCTTCGTGCCGTTCGTGGACTCGAGATCCGCGAGGACGTAGTCGCCGCCTTCGAGCGTGAGTTCGGCGTGATGGCTCGATACCGACGCGTCGTCGATCTGGATCGTATTGTCCGGGAGCCGACCGACCGTGATGACATCCTCGGTGAGGTCGTGAGTGGCTTCGGTGCCGTCCGGAAGGGAGATTTGGAGCTTGGGCATGGGCTGTGTGGGGAACGTGTCAGAGCCTAGCGCGCGTCGTCAATGAGTTTGGCGAACTGGGCGAAAAAATAGGCGGCGTCATTCGGACCGGGCGCAGCCTCGGGGTGGTATTGGACGCTGAAGACCGGTTCGTCCTTGTGCGCGAGACCTTCGACGGTTTGATCGTTCAGGTTGATGTGCGTCACCGCGACGTTGGACGGCAGCGAGTCCGCATCGACGGCAAACCCATGGTTCTGCGATGTGATGTCCACCTTGCCCGTTCGCAGATCCTTCACCGGTTGGTTCCCGCCACGGTGCCCGAACTTCAGCTTGAAGGTCTTTCCGCCAACGGCATAGCCGAGCATCTGATGCCCGAGGCAAATGCCGAAGATGGGCGTCTTGCCGATCAGCTTGCGGATGTTCTCATGCACGTAAGTCAGTGCCGCCGGATCACCCGGGCCGTTCGAGAGAAACACGCCATCCGGCTTCAGCGCGAGCACGTCCTCCGCGCTCGTATCCGCCGGCACCACACGCACCTTGAACCCCTCCTGTCGCAACCGACGCAGGATATTGAGTTTCATTCCAAAATCATACGCCACGATCGAGTGCCGGGCAGTCGGCAGCTTCTTGAATACCTCGCCTCCAACCCGCTCCGTCCCGCGATCTCCATCCCCTTTCACGATCGTCCACGCGGGCGAAAGCGTATCGTCCGGGTCCCAGTCGTACGCCGCGGCCGGCGTCACTTCCTTCACAAAATCCGAGCCGATCATCGGCGGCGCAGCCTTGGCGCGGAGGATCACTTCCTCGGGAGATACGTCGTCGCTCGTGAGGCAACCCTGCATGGCGCCACGGGAGCGCAGGTGTTTAGTCAAAGCCCGAGTGTCGATTCCCTGGATGCCGGGAATCTTCCAGTGTTTCAGGTAACCATCGAGATCTCCGGTCGAGCGCCAGTTGCTCGCGATCGGGCTGAGTTCCTCGATCACGAATCCGCGCACGTGCGGCTGACTGCTCTCCTGGTCGAGTTCGTTCACCCCGTAGTTTCCGATCTGAGGGCATGTCATCGACACGATCTGCCCGCGATAGGAAGGATCGGTCAGCACTTCTTGATACCCCGTCATCGAGGTATTGAAGCACACCTCGCCGACCGTCGAGCCGGTGGCTCCAAAGGATTCGCCGGTGAAAAAACGTCCGTCTTCGAGTGCAAGGATCGCGCGCATGTGGGCGGAGAAGATGCGCGGCTGGCGCTAAAATCCAAAAGCAAAAATAGAAAATAAAATGGCGCCACGGAGCGGCATCAGCAGCCGCCTTTCCGTGGCGCCAGTTTTGCCCCGCCTTTGCCGTTTTGGCGGAGTGCCCGTTCCCAAGTAGGTAACGGCGGACAGCCTGGAACGGGCCTCGGTCTTCCAATGAAGGCATGACCTAAACGCGCCCACCCCGGCCTCCTCAGTCTGCATGAAGCATCGGATCGGGATTTCCGCCAGATACTCGAACAACGCAGGGCAAATTGGTTTGTCGCAACGAACCGCGAACGGTTTCGCCGCAACGAAAAGTGTTTGTGAAAGAACTCGCTGACCACCACTGCAAGTCGCGGCGTCCGCTTCGATGGCTTCGACACTCCGGTCCGTACCTTCCCGCGTCAACTCCCTTCCCCGAATATATTCACGCGCGGACTTTGCGCGGGTTCGCCACCCGCGATAGAACGACCCCATCCATGTATCGCGGACGCCTCGCTCCTTCTCCCACGGGACTCCTCCACCTCGGCCACGCGCGCACTTTTTGGAGCGCTCAAATGCGCGCACTCTCGGCGGACGGCGCGCTCATCCTCCGCAACGACGATCTCGATGCGCTGCGCTGCCGACCGGAATTCGTCGACGCCATGTTCGAGGATCTCCGATGGTTCGGCCTCCGCTGGAGCGAAGGCCCGGACATCGGCGGCCCATACGCGCCGTATGATCAAAGCGCGCGGATGCCGTTCTATCGCGACGCCTTTGAAAGACTCCGCGACGCCGGCGCGATCTACCCGTGCGGTTGTTCGCGACAGGACGTCCTCCGCACGCTCTCCGCGCCGCACGCGGGCGAAGATGAACCGGTGTACCCCGGCTCCTGTCGCACCGCCTCACCGAACCGCGAGCGCGTCGGCATCAACTGGCGCTTCCGCGTTCCCGATGGTGACGCTGTCTCCTTCATCGACGGAAATCTCGGCCCGCAACACGCCACCGCCGGAGTCGACTTCGGGGATTTTCTCGTTTGGCGAAAGGACGATCTGCCGAGCTACCAACTCGCCTGCACCGTCGACGACGCCGCGATGGGAATCACGGAAGTCGTCCGCGGCGCCGATCTGATGGGGAGCACCTGCCGCCAGCTCCTCCTCTACCGCGCGCTCTCCATCAAAGCCCCCGCCTTCTTTCACTGCCCTCTCGTCACTGATGCACACGGCATCCGCCTCGCCAAACGCACCGACGCACTCAGCCTGCGAGCGTTGCGCGCGCAAGGATTCAAACCGGAACAGGTGCTGCACGAACCTTAAGGAATCCGGGGTCGGCATTTAGAACACAGTCGCCTCGTTTAACCGTTGCCCACGAATCGCCCCCATCCATACGCTCGCCCCATGATCATTCCCTCCACTCGAGTTCGCATCACCATTCTCGCTACGGCGCTCCTCGCGGCACAACCTGCGCGAAGCCGGGCTGCTGAGTTGCTCGAAGCCGGAAAACCACTTCCGCTCACCGGAACGCACGGGAAATTCGATTTCCTCGCTGTCGACACTGAGGGACGCCGACTCCTCGCGGCCCACACCGGGAACGGCTCGCTCGACGTGATCGATCTCGACAAGGCGACAGTGCTCAAAATCATTCCCACCGGCGCCGCCCAGGCGTGTGCGGTCGATGCCAAAGGGAAACGCTATTTTGCCAGCGTCAGCAAACCGCCCCAACTTGTCACCGTGGACGCGACCAAATTGGAAATCATCGGGAAAGTCGCGCTGGGCGGCCCCGCCGACTTGATGGCGTTCGACCCGAAAACGGGTAACGCCTACGTTGGTCACGACGACGGAAAGGAACTTTGGGTCGTCGACACGAACGCGCAAAAGCTCGTCACTGCCGTGGAGTTGCCAAGCGACAGCCCGGAGGACTTGGCGTTCGACTCCTCGTTCACGCGCGTCTTTCAAAGCATGAAGACGGGCAGCCTCGTCGCTGTCGTCGACGTCGCGACGAACAAAGTCGTAGGCAAGTGGACCACGGCACCCGCCGAAGGTCCTCACGGAATGGCGACGGTGCCAGAAGCCGAGGCCATCCTAGCCGCCGGCGCGAATGGAAAACTCGTGATGATGAGCCAGAAAGACGGACACGTCATCTCATCGGTCGACATCGCCAAAGGCGTCGATCAAATCGCCTACGATGCCGGCCTGCACCACGTCTATTGCGCGAGCGCGACCGGCAAGATCGTGGTCATCGACGTCGCCAAGGACAAACTGACGACGCTCGGCGAAGTCGCTTCGACCGAAGGAGCGCGCAGCATCGCGGTCGATGCCAAGACTCACGCGATCTGGATCGCTTACGCGAAAGGCGACGCCAGCTTCGTCCAGCCGTTCACCGTTCCTAAATGATAACGAACCGCGCGCAATCCGTGCGGATCACACGGAAACAGCCTTCGTCGGCGCGGGTTCCTTAAAGAGCACAAGGAAGACGAGCATCACGACGCCCGCCGCCGCCGCGGGGATGAGCCACGTCGGCTGCCAGTTGTGTGTCACCACGCCAGCCGCATCGACGATCTTATAGTGCTCGATGACGTAGCCCTGGACCGTCGAGCCGACATACATGCCGACGCCGTAGGTGAGAAACGCGATGAATCCCTGCGCCGCCGACCGGATGCGCGGACCCGCCTGCTGATCCACATAGACCTGTCCCGTGACGAAGAAGAA
>JAYTDO010000381.1:0-9345 GCA_043735935.1 Chthoniobacteraceae bacterium | reverse complement strand
AACGCGCACCACAGCGGAGACATTTGCCGTCATCACGGCCCGCTCCGACGACATCATCCGTCGCTGGCACGAAGTGACCGAGGACAGCGAAGTCGTGATCAACTAAAGGCGGCGCATTTCTTCCTGCCGGACGCCCGTAACGGTTCGCAGGCTGGTGTGCGGGCACGATTGGTGCATTCTCGGGGGCACTCCTCATTCCTATGTTTGGCATCCGATTCATCAAAGTCCCTCCGACGACCCATCTCATCGCATACCGCGCGGGCAGGGTCGTGCGCGAGGGTGCAGGGCTTTCCTTCGTCTATTATGCGCCGCTCACCTCGCTCGTCGCGATCCCGGTCGGCAGCACGGATGTTCCATTCATTTTCCACGAAGTGACGGCGGACTTTCAGGAGGTGACGATCCAAGGCCAGGTGGCCTATCGCATCACCGATCCGGGGAAAATCGCCAGCCTGCTCAATTACACGCTCGATCCCGCGGGGCGCGGGTACGCTTCAGATGATCCGCAGAAGCTCGCGCAACGGGTCATCAACACCATCAACGTGCTGGCGCGCAAACAACTCGGCGGGCTGGCCCTGCGGGAGGCGACGCGGGCCTCCGAGGAGATCGTGGCGGAGATGCGCGGGAAACTCGCGGCGGCGCCGGAGATCGTGGCGCTGGGGTTGGAAATCCTGGGGCTTTCCATCCTCGCGGTGAAACCGACGCCCGAGACGGCGCGGGCGCTGGAGGCGGGGGCGAGGGAGGAGCTTTTGAAGCAAGCCGACGAGGCGATCTACGCGCGGCGAAATTCGGCGGTGGAGCAGGAGCGCGCCATTAAAGAAAACGAGCTGAACACGGAGGTGGCGGTGGAAAACAAAAAACGCCAGATCCGCGAGGCGCAGATGGAAGCCGAGCGCGCCGTGCAGGAGAAAAAACACGAGTTGGCGCAGGCGGCGATGGCGGCAAAGGTGCAACTCGAGACGACCAACAAGGACCTGGTGGCGCTTACGGTCGAGAATGCGCGAGCCGAGGCGGATGCGCGGGCGTATGCGGTGTCAGCGGTGATGAAGGCGCTCGCCGGGGCAGACCCGAGGACGATCGAGATCCTCTCGAACGCGGGCATGAAACCGGAGCAATTGATCGCGTCCGCATTCCAGGAACTCGCATCGAAAGCCGGACAAATCGGCACTTTGAACATCTCGCCCGACCTGCTCCGGGAGCTGATGAATCCGCCGCAGCGGTAGGCCATGGGCGCGACGCGGCGCAGTGAGCGGAAGATCGTGCTGGTGGTGCGGCGGACGCGCCTGGCGGAGTTGATCGCGCGTTTCAACACGCTGGATCAGGCGCGTTTTTACGTGGAGCACCTCGGTGCGGACTTTTCGGATTACGTGCGCGAGGATGAGCGTTACCAGGCGGCGATGGGCGAGGCGCAGCAGATCCTCTCCGAGTTGGCGCGCTTGCAGATCGTGGATCGGGCATTCCTGCCGAACTTCCTCTTCGGCCCGGACGACACCGTCGTGGCGCTCGGGCAGGATGGGCTGGTGGCGAATACGGTAAAGTACCTGGCAGGGCAGCCCGTGCTCGGGGTGAACCCGGACCCGGAGCGGTGGGACGGCGTGCTGTTGCCATTCCGCGTGGCGGAACTCTCGAACGTGGTGCCACAGGTCTTCGCGGGGCAAAGGCCGTTGCGCGGCGTGACGATGGCGCGCGCGAGGCTGAATAATGGACAGGTGTTGCACGCGGTGAACGACCTCTTTATCGGAGTGCGCAATCACGGATCGGCGAGGTACCGTATCGCGCTGGGGAAACAGGAGGAGCAGCAATCGTCGAGCGGCGTGATCGTCTCGACGGGCCTCGGCTCGACCGGCTGGCTGAAGAGCCTGATCGCGGGAGCGACGGCGATTGCGCGCGGGTTTGCGCCGGGCGAGCCGCCACCCCTGCCTGAGACGAGTTTCCCGTGGGACGCGGAGCATCTGTGTTTCACCGTGCGCGAACCATTCCCCAGCCGAAACTCGGCGGCGACGTTGGTCTTTGGAAAGGTGACTGCGCGGGAGCCGCTGCGGCTGGTGTCGCAGATGCCGGAGGACGGGGTGATTTTCAGCGACGGCATCCAGAACGATTTTGTAGAGTTCCATTCGGGCGCGCAGGTGGAGATCAGCGTGGCCGAGCGGCGCGGGGCGCTGGTCGTGTGACGGAAAAAAACGCTCGCGACGGCGGGTGAAACTGGATAGACGAGCGCAAATCAATCGCGCCCGGTGCCGACCGTCGGCCATTTCAAAGGATGCGAGCGGGAGCGGCGACCGCGACGCCTTTTGAAAAAAGCGAGCCGACACCCCTCAACGCGAATTTTCCGCCCCTCAACCATCGATGTGATATGAACACCTCACTGAACTCGGCCCTCCGTCTCATGATGGCAACCTTTGCCTGCATGTTCTGGGAGTCGCTCGCGCCGCGGGCCATGGCTGCACCATTCACGCCAGTGGTGGAGGATTTCGAGGATGTCGGGGCGCCAACGCGCTGGCTGCCGGACCGGGGAATCTGGGAGATCGGCGTGCCGACGGCGGGGCCCGGATCAGTGAGGGTGGGAAGCAACGGGACGAAGTGTCTGGCGACGCTGCTGGCATCGAACTACGCGGAGAACAGCAACAGCCGGGTGTCGGGACCGAGTTTCACGGTACCGTCGCTGGAGATGAATCCGAGGCTGCGCTTCTGGCAGTGGTACGGATTTGGGGCCGACGATTTTGCCCAAGCGCAGATCAGCGTCGACAACGGGTCGACGTGGCAGAACCTCTCTGCGCGCGTGGACAACAACGCCGGAGGCGGTTGGATGCGGTCGGGGTGCGATCTGCGAGCGTATGCAGGGCAGACGGTAAAGCTGGCGTTTTACTTTGAGTCGCACTCGTCGTTCAACAGTGGGAACAGCGTCGGCGCAGGCTGGTATATTGACGATTTGCAGGTGGTGACGGGCGAACAGGAGTTACCAACGGTAGAAGATTTCGAGAATACGACTGCGGCAACGGATCGTTGGATTTCGGACAATGCAAAAGGGGTATGGCAGATCGGAACGCCATCCGGAACCGGACCCGGCTCATCTCATTCGCCGACAAACTGCCTGGCCACAAAGTTGGCGGGGACTTACGCGGAGAATACGACGCAACGCGCGGTCGGCCCGCAGTTCGTCGTGCCGCCGCTGGCGCAGAATCCGCGGCTGCTTTTCTACCACTTCTTCAGCATTGGGGCCGACGACTTCGGAAAGGTCCAGATCAGCAACGACGATGGCGTGACGTGGAACGATTTGACGGCAACGTCGGCTTCAACACCCAACATCACCGGAAGCGGGGGCGGCATTTGGACTCCGATCGGCTACTCGCTAACGGCGTATGCGGGTCAGACCGTAAGGCTCGCGTTCTACTTTGAGTCGCATTCGTCATTCAATAGCGGGAACAACGTCGGCGCAGGTTGGTATATCGACGACGTACAGGTAATCCCCGCGCCCGCGCGGCAACATGCGATCTCGGTACAAACCGATGCGGGCGTGCTAGGCAATGACGGCGCGGTGGACTACGGGCAATTACTCGCGGGATCGACGACATCGCAGACTTTCACGATCCAAAACGACGGTTTGGCCCCACTGACGCTCGGTTCGCTTCGCGTCGATGGGGTGAACTCGGCGGAGTATACGATCACCACAGCGCCCACCTCGCCAGTGGCCGTCGGTGCGAGCACCACTTTCACCGTCGCGTTCGCTCCGCTCGCCATCGGGCCGCGCGGTGCGGTGCTGCACATCCCGAGCGATGATGCTTCAAACAGCCCGTTTGACATCAACCTGCTCGGCACAGGCACGGCGCCGCCGAATGCCGGCGTGTTTTCGATGCAGGTTTCGGGCGTGCTGGTGCATGCGACGGATGCCGCGGCGGTGGTGACGGTGAAGCGGAATTTCAGCTACGCGGCGACGGTCGATTTTCGAACGGTGGACGACACCGCGCTGGCAGGAACGCATTACACCGAAAAACACGGGACGATCACGTTCGCGGCGAATGAAACGGGCGTGACGACGAAGACGATCACCGTGCCGCTGCTGCCGAAGGCGGCAACGGGCGGGACGCTGTATTTCTCCGTGCAACTCCTGAACGCGAGCGCGCCGAATGTCATCGGTATTCCGTCGAGCACAGGCGTTTTCATCCTGAACGATTATCCGACCGATGTGTCGCTCTCGCAGCCGGGGATCGCGCGTGGACCGCAGGCGGCGCCGGCTACCGGCGGCGCGCTGAGCGTGACTCTGACGCCCGCGGGCGTGGGGCAGTGGCGGCTTTTCGGCGAGTTGGATTGGCGGGACAGCGGCACGAGTGTGACCGGGCTGACGAGCGGGAACTATCCCGTGCAGTTCAAGCCGGTGAACGGGCGGGTGACGCCGCCGCTCAAGGTCCTGCCCGTGAGCCAGGGCGCGCCGAGCGCGACGACGGTGGACTACCCCGCAGTGGTCGGCACGGCGGCGACGGGAGCGCTGACGGTGCAGATTTTCCCGGAGCAGGTGGGAAGATGGAAGCTCCAAGGCGGCACGCTGATGAATGGCGGCTCGACGGCGACGAGCCTCGTGCCGGGCAGCTACATCGTGGAATTCGAGCCGGTGGTGGGCCGCGTGAGCCCGGCGCGACGTGAGGTGATCGTGGAGGCGAACAAAACGGCGCTAATTTCATCGACCTACCTCATCGGCGACGCGACGTCGGGGCGGCCCGCGGTGCCGGTGAACTTGAGTTTGAACGGAAATGATCCGGCGTTTCCGGCGTATTTTTATACGGGACAAATCCGAACCGACTCGGGCTTCGGGACGGGCTTCGTGCCGCTGGACCGCATCGTGGCGACGGCGGCGCATGTGCTCTTTGATGATGGGACTTTGAGTTACGCGGAAGGCGTGCGCTGGTTTTTCCAGCATCAGCGTGACGCGTTCGAGTCGACGCCGCAGATTCCCCGCGGCACTTACCTTTTCCAGGGATACGCCGCGCAACGTGCCGCGGACCGGACGCCGGGGCAGTCGTCGGCCGCGTCGCGGCAACTGGACGTCGCGGTGATGTATTTCTTCGAACCCGCGGGGCGCGGGGGCCAGAGCGGTTTCCTCGCGAGCAACTCCTCGCTCAACACGTGGCTGACTACGGCGCGCGAAAAGTTCATCGCCGGGTATCCGGTGGAGGGTGTGCCAGCGGCGGACGCGGGTAAATTCCACGCGACGCCGCCTGTCTCCGATCCGTATTCGTTCGTCTCGGGAAGTTTGTTCGCCACGAACGCGATCAAGACCTTCCCGGGAAACAGCGGCGGCCCGGTGTTTGTCACATTCGACGACGGCGTGCATGGGCCCGCTTTCTACCCGGCGGCCATCTATCTCGGCGGCACGGCCGAGACGGTCGTGCGGGCGATCGACAGCCAGGTGGTGGATCTTTTCAACCGCGCGCAAATCTCGGGCAATGGCGGCGGGAACAGCACCGGCGGCGGCAATACGCTCTCGAGCACGGGTGTCTCAGGCACGACGGCGTTTGCGATCGGGAGCGCGACGATCACGCTGAATCCGCCCGAAGCAGCAGCGGCCGGGGCGGGATGGAAACTACCGGGCGATCTGGCCGCCCGGAAGAGCGGAGAGAGCGCGTATCTGGCGTCGGGCGAGTATCAGGTGACGTTCACGTCCGTGGCCGGCTTCGCGACGCCTGCGCCGGTAACGGTGACGGTGAACCCGGGCGACGAGGCGACGATGACGGCGCTGTATCTGGCGAACACGCCGCCGAGGATAAGCGACGACGCGGCGGGCGCGATCAAAGGTCAGGATTTCAGCTACACGATCCGCTCCACGCCGAAGGCGGCAAGTTACGCGGCGACCGGACTGCCAAGCGGGCTGACGCTCGATGCGGCGAGTGGGATGATCTCTGGGAAACCGACGGGCAATGGCACCTTCCATGTCTCGCTGACAGGCACTCTCGACGCCGCGACCGGGCCCGCGGCAACGCTGACGCTCACCGTTTCGAAACCGGGGCAGCTCGATATCAGCATCGTCGGAAAAGGCACGATCTCCCCTGCCCTCGCAGGCCACACGGTGCAGGCGCAAGGCGGATTGATTTCACTCAGCGCGATGGCGGCGGCGAAGAGTTTCTTTGTCGGATGGACCGACGCCAACACGGGCGCGATCCTGTCGCTCAAACCGACATATCGTTTCACGATGCCCGCGGCGGCGTCAGTGCGGGCGGAGTTCGTGCGGAATCCATTCGTGAAAGCCAGGGGCACCTACCTTTCCACCGTGCGCGACGACGCCGACACCATCGCCCGCACCGGATTGGCGCGAGTGACGATCGACGCGGCCGGGCTTTTCACCGGCGACGTGACGCTGGGCGGCGTGTCGATGCCGCTGAAAGGAACGCTGGGCAATCTCAAGCATTTCACCTCGGCGACGTTCACGCTCGGCACGACGCTCGTGGGGAAACTCGTGCTAGCGTCGGACGGAGGGCTCCTCGGTGAAATCGTCGACTCGACGAATGGTTCGCACACGACGCTCCACTTTGCCCGCACCGCCACGCCCCCCGCGGGACTCGTGCGGACCTTCACGGCAAAGCTCCCGCTGACCGCGGCCGATCCGGCGCTGCCCGGCGGGATCGGGTTCGGCTCGCTCGTCGTCGATGCAGCCGGCAACTTGCGTTTCACGGGCCGGCTCGGCAACGGCGCGCCGATCTCGGGGAGTGGCGCGTATTTGGCGGACGGCACGATGGCATTCTACGGTTACAAGGCGAGCAGCGCGGCGAGCGGTGCGGAGAGCATCGTGGGCACGCTCACGGCCAGCGCGTCGCCGGCGCCCGCCTCGATCACCGGGAGCACGTCCTGGCTGCACGCGGCGGACGGGCGATATGCGAGCGGCTTTGAGACGCAACTCGATCTAACCGCCACGCCTTACATGAAGCCGGCAGTGAGTTTCGCGCTTGGAACGATGACGTTTTCGGGAGCGGGATTAACTGCGGCGACGACCGCGAACCTCACCATCGATGCGCTGGGAAATGTGATTCGCACAGGACCAGGGTCGGCGCCGTTTTCGATGAAGATCGACAAGAATACCGGATTGTTCAGCGGGCAGTTTTTTCACCCCGACGAAATGACGTCGCGGACGTTCAACGGAGTCGTGTTCCAGTTGGATCAAACCGGCGTCGGCGTGTTCAACGATTCGACCGGCCCGGGCCAGGTGCTCTTCCAGCCTGCGCCGTGACGAAGTGCGCCGCCCGCTCACGACGTGGGCCCGGAAGCTTGCAGGGCAGAGGCTCGCGGGTATGATCGCGCGATGACGAACGAAGAGTGGCAAACCAACTTCCGAGCAGTGTGGGATCGCGCGGTGACCGCATGGAAGGAAGGCAAACGCTCGGCGGGAGCGATGTTTGAAGTGGAGGACGTGATGTTCCTTTTCTCGACCGGATGCCTGCCGCAGGAGATGTTCGATTTTGTGGATGATGCGATGAGCTACGACGACGTGACGTACGAGACGGTGCTCGAAGTGACGTCGGTCCGAAGGGATTATTTTCTCAATGTGCTCGGGGGAATGCGCTCGGGGGTGGTGGTGCCGATGGAGGCGCTGCCGCCGAAGACGGCGCTGATCGACGGGATCGCCTGGCTTCCAAGGCTGATCGCAAAGGCGCGGCTGAAGCTGCGCGGCGAAATGAATCCCGACCTGATGTACGGCTGCGCAGGCGACCGGCCTTTCCTGAAGTCGTATGGGTGGACCTTGGGCGGTTTTTTGAAGGTGGTCTGGGAAAAGGGTGCGGACGACGCGGCGATCGTGTCTGCCCTCAAGACGGGGCCAGCCAACGCGTAGCCGGCGGGCCGTCGAGTGGGACGATTCAGGGCTCGGGGTGGAGTTCTTTTTGGATCTTATCGAGGACGCGGAGTCCGGCGGGGTTGTCGGGGGAATTGGCGAGGGCGCGCTGGACGTAGGCGAGCGCCCACGCGGGCTGTTTTTCGAAGGAGAGGACGGCGGCGGCGGCGATTTGCAGGGCGGGATCGTCGGGCAGACGATCGAGCGAGTAGCGGCGCAGGAAGTCCGCGGTGATGGGATCGCTTTCGGTGGCGGAAAGCATGAGGTGAATGAGCGGATTGCCGGGGTCGAGGAGGTAGGCTTGGGCCATGAGCTTCGGGACGGCGCCGCGGTTGATGAGCTCGGCGAGCGCGGTGTCGCGCCAGGCGATGCTGTAAGGGGCGAGGTAACGCTGCGAGGGCGGGCGGAGCCACCACTGGAGGAGTTCGCCGTACGCGGGTGGGTCTCCCGTGGTGTCGGTGGCGCGGAGACGGGCGCGAAGGGCGAGGAGTTCGGCGGCGGGCACGTCTTCGAGGATGCCGCTGGCGTCGAAGCGGGAGCCGGAAATGAGGGAGAGGAAGTCGGTGAACCAGCCGGGGGGCGGCACATCGGCGGGCACGAGGTCCCAGATGAGGGCGGTAGCATCCCAGGAACCGGAGGCGAGTTTGCGGCCGTCGGGGCTGAAGGCGAGGCAGGTGAGGTTCCGTTCGCTGGCCTTGAAGGTGCATAGGAAGCCGGTAGTGCCGCCGTCCCAGAGATAAATCTTGCCGCTTTTGTCGCCGATGGCGTAACGCAGCCCATCGGGGCTGATGGCGACGCAATCGACCTGGTCGTCGGCGCTGATTTCGCGGATGAGTTTGCCGCTGGCCGCGTCCCAGAGGCGCACGTTTTTGCCCCAACTACCGATGAGGATGCGCGATCCGTCGGGGCTGTAGGCGAGGCTGGAACTGTTCGATGTGTCGCGGGTGAATTTGCCGACGGATTCGCCGGTGGCGGCGTCCCAGAGCAGGGCGGCGGGTTCGAGGGCACCGGAAAGGATGCGCGCGCCATCGGGGCTGAAGGCGGTGGCCATGACGCGGTTGGCGTGTCCTTTGAGGACGAGCCGCGCTGCGCCGGTGGCGACGTCCCATGTGCGGACGGTGTTGTCTTTTCCACCGGTGACGATGGTGCAACCGTCGGGACTGAAGGCAAGGGAAAGAACCTCGTCCGTGTGACCGATGAGGGTGCGGGCGACGGTGCCGGATTTGACGTCCCACAAGCGCGTCGTGCCGTCGGCGACTCCGAGGGCGAGCGTGGAGCCGTCGGGGCTGAGAGCGAGCGGGGAGACTTTTTTGCCGTCGCCCGGGTAGATGGTGAGCGGGACGCCGGTGGCGATGTCCCAACGGAAGGCTTTGCCGTCGAAGCTGGAGGTGAACAGGTTTTTACCATCGGGGGAAAAGGCGAGGCCGCCGATGAGGTTTGAGATGCCGCCGAAAAAGCCCATGGCGGCGCCGGGCCGGGCGTCCGAGATGCAGATGTTGAGGCTGGAGAATGTCAGGAGGTCCCGCCCATCGGGG
>JAYTDO010000380.1:0-9322 GCA_043735935.1 Chthoniobacteraceae bacterium | reverse complement strand
TCGCCGGCATCGAAACCGCGCGTGCAGGAAGTGGTGTTCGCTTTGGAACGCACGAGAAAACGCTCCTCATTCGCCCCGAATTCCTGAACCACCACGGCGGGTTGTTCGGCGGTTACATGATGCAATGGGCCGATGACATGGCGTTTAACGCCGCGTCGCTCACATTGGTCGGCACCGCGTTTGTCACACGTCGCTTCGATGCGTTCGACTTCGTGTCGTCGGTTCGCAGCGGCGACATCATCAAGGTTTACGCGCGGGTGGAGAGCGTCGGGAATACGTCGTGTGAAGTAGCCGTGTGGTGCTTGAACGCCCGGACTCAGGCGCAGGTTTTCAGAACCAGCGCTGTGATGGTGAACATCGACACGCAAGGTCGGAAGGCGCCCATCCCGCGCTAACTCCCGATCCCGATGCGGGCGATCAGGAATCCTTCTGCTGCGCGCGCTTCATCACCGCGGAAAGTTTTGAAACTTTCTGCCGCATGATTTTACCGGCCTTGAATTTGACCGTGGCGCGGGGCGGGATGACGAAACTGCTGCCGGGCTGATTTGGATTGCGACCCACGCGCGCCTTCGTGAGGCGCACTTCGAGCACACCAAAGTTCCGCAACTCGACAGTGCCACCATCGGCAAGTGCGTCGGTGATGTGATCGAGCGTGCGTTGCACGACGTCGAATACCTGATGTTGGACCAATCCGGTCTCGTTGCTGATTTTAACGACGAGTTCCCGTTTCGTTAGCGTTCCCATAATAGGCTGCGTTGTTACCCACGCTGAGACAATTCGGCAAGTGACCGTTGCGGAAAATAGCGGATTTCACCGATCCTCTTACCGATAAACCCTTATAAATCCAGCGTCGGTGCCGCTTTGAACCGCTCGGGAGCTACTTCGGCGGCCGTTTTGAAATGGACCTTTGCCACGCGCAATAACACATCGGGACCATGCTCCGCGCACAAGGAACGGGCGGCCGTTTTAACCGCCGCGGAAGCACCCCGCGGCAGTTCTTTCTGGAAAGAAGCGCCGCTCTTTTGAAGCCAGTTAATGAAACTCTCGCGCGCAAGGATGGAGGCGGCGGCGACCGCAACGTCAGACTCGGCCTTAGTGCGTTGTTCGAGCACGATCCCCCGGCCCTTTTCCAACAGGGCGCGTTTGATGAGCGATGGATTGGCAAATTGGTCACTGAGCGCGCGCGGGCAATCGGCGCGTAGTTCGAGGAGGTTCTCGATGATGCGCGCATGGCCCCAGGCGAGGAGGCGGTTTAAGTTGCCGAACTTTTTGTAAAGGTCGTTGTACCGCTCGGGGCCGATCGTGACGACGCTTTGGGCCGCGCCTTGTGTGTGACGGATGACATCCGCGAGATCGCGGATTCGCTTGTCGGATCCGATCTTTTTACTGTCGGTCACGCCCGCCTCTATCAGCGCGTGGGCGATCCCGCGATCCGTGTAACAACCGGCGATCACGAGCGGACCGAAAAAGTCGCCCTTGCCGCTCTCATCGACACCGAAGTGCGGAGCGAACATCGCCGGATTATGGATTTCCTCGTAACCGACCCTCGCCTCGCCGAGCACTTCAGGCTCCAGACGGAAGGTCACGAAGTCCCCCGTCCCCTTCCCCTGCAGGACGACCTTGGGCCCCTTCTCGTAAACCGCCACGTTGAGCTTGTCCTTCACCGCGTAGTAGAGCGTGTACGGCTTCGGCTGAAACTCGTATCCGTCCTCTTTGAGGATCGCGCGCAGTTTATCCGCCTGCGAGGAGGTGAGGGCGGCGGTGTAAAGAGTGAGCGGTTTTTCGTTTGCGGCCATGCGAGTGCCGCCGAAGCTGCGCGCTTGCCCAGCGTTTTGAAAATCAAAAACCCAGCGAAAGTACGCGCACACCTTGCCGAGTGGTTCCTCGTTCACGGTCGCGATCTGCCGTGGCGCAGGACGCACGACGCCTACGCGATCATGGTTTCGGAGTTCATGCTTCAGCAGACACAGGTCTCTACGGTGATTCCCTTTTACGAACGATGGCTGCAGCGCTTTCCGGATTTCAAGACGCTCGCCGCCGCGACGGAAGCCGAAGTGCTCGGGGTCTGGCAGGGACTCGGCTACTACTCGCGTGCGCGCAATCTCCACAAGGCCGCACAACAAGTCGTCAGTCACGGCGGCACGCTTTCGCGCGTTCCCGCCGACATCGAGCGCCTGCCCGGCGTGGGCAGCTACACCGCGGGAGCGATCGCGAGCTTCGCCTTCGACGCTCCGGTGGTCGCGATCGACGGCAATATCGCCCGAGTGCTCGCGCGGCTTCTCGATTTTCACGAACCGATCGACACCAAAGCGGGATCGGCCGTCCTGCGTTCCGCCGCGGAGACTCTATTGCCGAAAAGCGGCGGACGGGTCCACACATCGGCTTTGATGGAACTCGGCGCGTTGATTTGCAGTCCGACAAAACCGGACTGCCTGCGGTGTCCACTGCGTGAAGAATGCCGCGCACGAGACCCGGAATCCATTCCCGTCAAACGCCCGCGCGCAAAGGTCGTCGACATGCGCGAAGACGCGGCGTGGATCGTGAAAGGCCGCCGCATCCTTCTCGAACAGCAGACCGGCGCGCGTTGGCGTGGACTGTGGAAACTGCCCTCGCTCGGGGAGCCCGGAGCGACCGAACAGCCGCTCACTTTTCTCACATACCCGTTTACGCACCATCGAGTGAGGCTGTCCGTCTTCGCCCGTCCGTCGCCACCGCACCTCGCGCCAAATCAGCAATGGTTCCTTTTCGCGGAGCTGACCGATACCGCCATCACTGCACCCCACCGGCGTGCGATCGAGCAGCTCAACGCGGCCAGACAAGCCGTGGAGTGAGCGGCAAAATCCTTTGCAGCGAGGGATGCCCGTGCCTACGCTCCGCGCTCTATGATCGACCTGCAATCGCTCCCCGACCGGCATGGCCACTTTGGCCAATTCGGCGGCATGTTTGTGCCCGAGACGCTGATGACGGCGCTGCTCGAACTCGGAGAAGAATACGAGAAAGCAAAAGCCGATCCTGCATTCCAAAACGAACTAGCCGGGCTGTTGCGCGACTACTGCGGGCGCCCCACACCGCTCTACTTCGCCGAACGCCTCACTACGAAACTCGGCGGCGCAAAGATTTACCTCAAACGTGAAGACCTGCTCCACACAGGAGCCCACAAGATCAACAACGCGCTGGGCCAGATCCTCCTCGCGAAACGCATGGGCAAGAAGCGGATCATCGCCGAGACCGGCGCAGGGCAGCATGGCGTCGCGACCGCGACCGTCTGCGCGCGTTTTGGGATGGAGTGCGTCGTCTATATGGGCGAAGTCGACATGGCCCGGCAGTCGCTCAATGTCGCGCGGATGAATTTTCTGGGCGCTCGCGTAGTCCCCGTCACCGCCGGGCAGCGCACGCTGAAAGAAGCCGTCAACGAGGCGATGCGCGATTGGGTGACGAACGTGCGCGACACACACTACATCCTCGGCTCAGCGCTCGGCTCGCACCCATTTCCCATGATCGTGCGGGACTTTCACCGCGTGATCGGCGAGGAGGCGCGGCGGCAGATATTGGAGAAAGAAAACCGGCTCCCCGACATGCTCATCGCATGCGTGGGCGGCGGATCGAATGCGATCGGGTTGTTCTGGCCATTCCTGCGCGACGAAGATGTGAAGATGGTCGGCGTCGAAGCCGGCGGCCATGGCATCCGCGACGGAGAGCACGCCGCCCGTTTTCAAGGCGGCAAACTCGGCGTCCTTCAGGGCACAAAGACCTGGCTCCTCTCCGATGACGACGGTCAGATCCAGCTCACGCACAGCGTCAGCGCAGGCCTCGACTACGCGGCCGTCGGCCCCGAACACGCGTTCCTCGCCGAGCAAGGGCGCATCCAATACGACTTTGCAACCGACACCGAAGCACTCGATGCATTCTCGAAACTCTCGCGGTGGGAGGGAATTATCCCCGCGCTCGAAAGCGCGCACGCCATTGCCGGAGTCATCAAGCTCGCACCGCAGATGCGCGCGGATCAGATCATCATCGCCAACCTATCCGGGCGCGGCGACAAGGACGTGGCACAAGCCGCCGAGTTTTTGCTCAAGAAATAGAGCCGATGCGCAGCATGACAGGCTACGGACGCGGCCAGAGCGTCCACAACGGAGCGAAATTCATCGTCGAATTAAACTCGGTAAACCGAAAACAGAGCGACGTCGTCGTGGCACTGCCGCGTGAGTTCATCGAACTGGAACCGCGCGTCCGCGACGTCATCAACGCCGAAGTCACACGCGGTCGTCTCAATGTCGTCATCGCGTGCCACCAAAGCACCAACGCGCCTGGGGCGGCCTTCAATGTTACGCTGGCAAAGAGCTACTACCGCGCGATGCTCGATCTGCAGGCTGAACTCGGCGCCACCGGCGACATCGGCATCAATACCATCCTGCAAGCGCCAGGCGTGATGCGCGCCGCCGACACATCCATTGATCTGGACATGGCGTGGACTCACATCGAATGCGCACTCAAGGACGCGCTTCGCGACCTCGTGAAAATGCGGGAACGCGAGGGAAAGAACCTCGCGAAAGATTTGATCAAGAGACTCAAGCTCGTTCGCGAATCGGTACGGGAAATCCGGAAGCTCCAACCCGGAGTCGTTGAACGGTATCGGCAAAACCTTCGCGATCGAATCCAACGGGCGGGTGTGGACCTACCGATCGATGACGAACGACTCATCAAAGAAATCATCTTTTTCGCCGACAAGTCAGACATCACCGAGGAACTCACGCGACTCGACAGCCACTTTGCGCAATTTGCCCATCATCTTCGGAAGGAAGAACCCGTCGGGCGCACGTTGGAATTCATGAGCCAGGAAGTCGGACGGGAATTCAACACGCTGGGCGCGAAAGCGAACGATATTGGCATTTCCCAACTCGTCGTCAGTTGCAAAGCCGAGATGGAGAAAATTCGCGAACAAATTCAAAACATTGAATAGCGCCTTGATCACTCCATCTCTCACCGAGAACTTTAATTTCAAGCGGCGCGGGATTCTTTTCGTCATCTCGGCACCGAGCGGCGCGGGCAAGAGCACGCTGCTGGAACTCTTGCGTCCAAAAGCTGAATTCGTCTACTCGGTGTCCTGCACCACCCGCGCGCCGCGCCCGAATGAAGTGCAGGGACGCGATTACCATTTTCTATCGAGAGACGAATTCAATGCCCGGATCGCTGCGGGCGATTTCATCGAGTTCGCCGAGGTCCACGGCAGCTTCTACGGAACGCTCCGCGCGAATGTGCTCCAGCATCTCGATGAAGGCACCGATGTACTCATCGACATCGATACGCAGGGCGCGGCAAACATTCGGGCATCTGGAGGCCCGCAAATTTTTGAATCGCTCGTGGACGTATTCATCATGCCCTCGAGCCTCGACTTGTTGCGCCGGCGCTTGCTTAAGCGCGGCACGGAAAACGAACAGCAAATCGCCACTCGGCTTCGCAACGCGGAAGTCGAAATGGAGTCGTGGCAACTGTACCGTTACGTCGTCTTCACGGGAAACCCCGAGGACGATCTGGAGAACTTCCTCGCAATCCTCCACGCCGAACGCCAGCGCGCGCGACGTATCACACGCGAATGAAGACGATCATTGTCGGCGTCACAGGCAGCATCGCTGCATACAAAGCTGCGGATCTCGTAAGCAAACTCGTCAAGCGTGGAGTCGACGTTCACGTCGTCATGACGGAGAGCGCCGCCGAATTCATCGGCGCGCTGACACTGCAGACGCTATCGCGCAATCAGGTCGTCAGCGGCTCGCGAAACGCGCAGCAGACATGGAAGCCCGGGCACATCGAACTCGCAGACAAAGCGGATCTCCTCCTCATCGCGCCGGCGACCGCGCACGTACTTGCAGAACTCGCGCATGGACTGGCGAGTCATCCACTGACCGAGATCGCGCTCGCGACAGCAGCTCCCATCCTTGTCGCACCCGCGATGAACGGGAAAATGTGGAATCACGCCGCAACGCAATCGAACGTTGCGCTACTGAAGTCGCGCAACGTCCATTTTATCGGGCCCGCCGAGGGATTGCTCGCGTGCGGATATGAGGGATTGGGGCGCTTGTGGAGTGTCGACGAGATCGTGGATCGCGCGATCGAGATCGTCTCCGAGAAAAAATAGGGGGACTTTTTTTGCGCGCAGTTTTCGTCGCGATGAAAACCGCCGCACGCACCGGTCGAACTGTCCGCGCATTTCCTCCATCGCCTCGGAAGGCTTGTAAACAAAGGCTTCGCGGAGCATCGAGTGCCTTTCGTGCAATCGCAGACGTGACACTCGCGCGCGAATTTCAACGCGAAATCGACGACCGCATTACGCGCGTTGTCGAAAAAACTTTCGTCGATCAATCAAATATTCATTGACGAAAATTCCAATGTTCACTAATCAGCACGCACACCAAGCGTGATGCCAAATCTGCTCACCAACAAAAAAATTTCTGTGACCCGCAACTGCGGACCGAAAGGGGGGATTGTCCATGGCGACTAAGAAAGCTCCTGCAAAAAAAGCTGCTGCTAAAAAAGCCCCGGCGAAAAAACTTGCTGCTAAAAAGCCTGCTGCCAAGAAGGCTGCTGCTAAGCCTGCGGCCAAGAAAGCTGCAGCTAAGAAAAAGAAATAACGGCGATCCCGTTGGTTAATTAAAGAATGGGAGGAGAATTCATTTCTCCTCCCATTTCTTTTGTACACATGATCCCCGTTTCAACCCAATGCCCGACATGACCCACTATCTCGACACTGCTCTCGCTGCCGCCCACGCCGCGGGGGATTTACTACGCAGCCACTTTGGAAAGGCGCTGGATGTGAATGAATTCGCCGCGCACGACATCAAACTCGATCTCGATGTGAAAGCCCAGTTGCTGATCGAACGGATGCTCCTCGAAGCATATCCAAAGCACGCGTTGTACGGCGAAGAAGGAATTGCGGGCGACCAGACCAGCGAATGGCAATGGATCGTCGACCCGATCGACGGGACGGTGAACTATTTTTACAATATTCCGCATTTTTGCATTTCGATCGCGCTGCGGCATGCCGGTGAAATCCAGGTTGGCGTCATCTACGATCCGATGCGTGATGAAACGTGGGCCATCTCGCGCGGCGGCGTTCCCACGTTGAATGGCGCTCCGATCGCCGTCAGCACGCGGAGCAAACTGGCCGATGCTATTTTGTCGGTCGGGTTTTCGAAAACGAAGACCACAATTTCTGCGGGCCTTCCGCTGCTCGAAAAATATGTTATGCGGGCGCGAAAATGCCGCTTGATGGGAAGCGCCGCGCTTGATCTTGCCTACGTCGCATGCGGAAGACTGGATGCTTACATCGAGCAGTCGGTGAGCCTCTGGGACGTGGCGGCTGGCAAGCTGCTCGTCGAGGCGGCCGGAGGCGTATTTGAGATGACTCCGCGGGAAGACAACCCGGACAAGATTTCAGTCGTCGCTTCGAGCGGGAATATCGATTTAGCGGTATGACTCTCTCCGGCATCGGTTACGACGTTCACCGTTTCATTGAAGGAAGACCGCTCATTCTCGGTGGCGTCGAGATCGCTCATTCACACGGGCTCGACGGCCACAGCGACGCCGATGTCCTTTGCCATGCGATCGCCGACGCCATCCTGGGCGCGATCGGCGAGCGCGATATCGGGCACCATTTTCCGAATACCGACGAATCGATCCGCGGGATCACCAGCCTCGAGATCGTGCGCAAGGCTGCCGCTCTCGTGCGGGCTCAGAACGGGCGCGTTCTGAATATCGACGCGTCGCTCATCGCGGAGGCGCCAAAGATTTCTCCGCACCTCGATGCGATGAAGGCCTGCCTCGCAGAGGCGCTCGAACTCCCGGTGCAGCGAGTCGGAGTCAAAGCGACGACCAACGAAAGCCTCGGTTTCGTCGGACGCCGAGAAGGCATTGCGGCGATGGCGGTGGCCGCTGTCGAATTGCCCGACTAGGCGATGAAGATCGGCATCTACGGGGGCAGCTTCGATCCGATTCATCATGGGCACCTCGTCCTCGCGAGGGAAGCTTGCGAACAACTCGCGCTCGATCAGGTCGTGTTCATTCCGGCCGTCATCTCGCCACACAAATTGACCACCGAACCGACCCCCGGCGCGACCCGTCGCGCCATGGTGCTGGCGGCCATTTCGGATGAGCCAAAATTTGCGTTCGATGATTGCGATCTCCATCGAGGCACACCGAGTTTCGCCATCGACACCGTCACAGACTTCCGGGCCCGCTGGCCGGGCGCGGACCTGCACTATCTCGTCGGCCACGACAATATCGCGAAACTCCATACGTGGCACCGATTCGAAGAGCTAAATCAAACGGTGCGCTTCGTGGTTCTCGGACGGGCCAGTGGCGAGACCCCTCACGGGTACCCAATGGTCGCTCGCCGAATCGATATTTCCGCGACCGATATACGCGCACGTGTTGCGCGCGGGGTTTCCATCCGCTATCTGGTGCCGGAGTCGGTGCGAGAAATCATCGAGCACCGACAACTTTACAAGGAGCCTTCCCATCGAATCTGAACAATTAGTCAACCTCGTCGCGCAATTTGCCGCCGACAAGAAAGCCGAAAACATCATTGCGCTGGATATGCGCGGCTTGGCCAGCTTCACGGACTTTTTCGTGATTTGCTCCGGTAATTCGGAACCCCACCTCAAAGCGATCGCAGGCGAAATCGAGGAGCGCCTGCGCGATGACCACGACGTGCGCCCGACCCGAATGGACGGCTTCCCTTTGAGCCAGTGGGTCATCGCGGACTTCGGCGACGTCGTCGTGCATATATTCCATCAAGACAAGCGCGGGATTTACGCCTTGGAAGACTTATGGAGCGACGCGCCCCGTCTCAACTTTCCAGCCCCAGTGTGACGGGCAGCGCTGCCGCACGATGAAGCCACGGTGCGATCGGAGCCCATCACGGCAGAATCCGGCCGATGAATCTACTCATTGAAACTCAAGTCGAGTGCCCGCACTGCGGGGAGGTGTGGTCACTCACAGTGGATACCTCACAGGGGTGCCACACGACGGTCGAGGATTGCACCGTTTGTTGCCGCCCAATTCAGTTTCGTTTCGAGTGCGAACCCGGAGACGTCGTTGCAGTGGATACCGAACCAGGCTGATCGATGGCCCTTCCTGGACAACGTAACGCGGTCCTTCGGCTGCTCGGTGATGATGATCCTTCCACGGTCGCACTGGTAAAGGAACAACTCGCGGGGGGATCGGTGGAACAACTTCACGATCTGCGCGAACTTCTTTCGGCGGCCGATTCCGAACGGGCGTCGGATGCCCTTCGCGAGATCATCACCACCATCGAATCCCGGGA
>JAYTDO010000379.1:0-5892 GCA_043735935.1 Chthoniobacteraceae bacterium | reverse complement strand
CTCGAGCGTTTTCTCGCCCTGCCAGGTAGCCATCGCCGCCCGCTGCACAGCCTCGTAGGCCGTTTTCCTCTCCAACCCTCGTTCGGTCAGCTTCAGCAGAATCGTCTGCGAATGGTAGAGCCCCTTCGTGATCCGCAAATTGCGCTCCATATTCTCGGGATACACGAGAAGCCGGTCCACGAGCTTCTTCAGAGTCACCAGCATGTAATCAAGAAGGATGCACGAGTCCGGCATGATGACCCGTTCGACGCTCGAATGACTAATATCGCGCTCGTGCCAAAGCGGGACGTTCTCCAGTGCGGCCATCGCATTTCCCCGGAGGATGCGCGCGAGGCCACTGAGCTTTTCGCCCGTGATCGGGTTGCGTTTGTGCGGCATCGCGGAACTGCCCTTCTGCCCCGGGGAAAAATACTCCTCCACTTCGAGCACTTCGGTGCGTTGAAGATGCCGAAACTCCGTCGCCCACCGATCGATGCTCGAGGCGATGATCGCCAGCGTGGTCTGAAACTCCGCATGGCGGTCGCGCTGCAACACCTGCGTGCTCAACGTCGCCGCCGTGAGCCCAAGCCGCTCGCAAACCTTTGCCTCCACGCGCGGGTCGAGATGCGCGTGCGTGCCGACGGCGCCGCTCAACTTGCCCACACGCACCCTCGGCTGCACCTGCTCCAGCCGCTCCAGCGCACGGCCGAATTCGTCATACATCAGCGCCAGCTTCAGCCCGAAGGTCACCGGCTCCGCATGAATGCCGTGGCTGCGCCCAATCATCGGCGTCATCTTGAATTCCCGGGCGCGGCGCGCGATCACTTCGCGCAAGTCGCGCAAGTCCTTCAGCATCAAATCCGACGCCTGCGCCATCTGCACGGCGAGCGTCGTATCGAGCACATCCGACGAAGTCATTCCCTGGTGCATCCACCGGCATGCCGGCCCGACGTAGCTCGCCACGTTTTCCAGAAAAGCGATCACGTCGTGGTTCGTCCGCTTCTCGATCTCCATGATCTCTTCGAGGACAAACTTCCCCTTCTCGCGGATCGTTTCCGCATCCGCCGCCGGGATCACCCCGATCTCCGCCATCGCCTCACAAGCCAGAGTCTCGATTTCGAGCCAGATTTCGTATTTGCGTCGGTCGGTCCAAATGGCCGCCATGTCGGGAAGAGAGTAGCGTTCGATCACAGGCGGCGGAGACTAGGAATCCAGACGCCCGGTGCAACGGAAAACTTCGCCCGCCCGCCTGCCCATAAAAACGACAAACCCCGCCAGGGCTTTTACGCACCTGGCAGGGTGGAGAGTGTTGGTTGCGCGCCTTCCCGGCACACAGCGCCCGCGTCGGGACTTAGTAAATGCGCGCGCGGACCTTGCGGCCCTGGCTGCTCAGTCGAACCTGGCCGCTCTCGAGGAGGTCGGCGACCGCCGCGACGGTCTCGCGGTTGTTCTTGCTGTAGCTGCTGATCGCCATGATGAGATCGCCAAGGCTGAAATTGGTGCGGGCGGCTTTCTTGAGGGGCTTTTTCATATGAGGTAGGACGTTAGTAACTTCGATCTATTCATTAAGCAGGGCCGATGCCATGCGGCGTCTTGTATTGCATTGTTGGTAATCCATAGACGCCGATACTCTGAAAAACGTTCAAAAATAATTTAAATACTTCTGAGAATGATCCGCTTTTCTCGTTCATTTGGAACTCTTACGACTCGCGAAATGAGACGCGCACCGGGACAGTTCGCCGCACCCGGGGAACGAAACGTTGCCAACATCCGCCAATGCGTTATTCCATCCAGCTCCGATGCCGATCTACCGCCGCGCGTTCGCTTATTTCCGTCCCTTCCTCCTGCCGTCGATCGTCGCCATCCTGCTGACCCTCGTCTCGATCGCCCTCGGCCTGCTGCGCCCGTGGCCGTTCGCCTACATTGTCGATCACGTCCTCCCCGCCGCCGGCACGGGAGCGCATCACCTCGCCATCCTCGACTACGACCTCAGCGCGTGGAGCCTTCCTGCGATCGTGGCCTTGATGTGCACACTCATCGTCACGTTCCACCTCATCTCAGGGTTGCTCGGCCTGCTGACCGGCGTCCTTTTCCTGCGGATCGGCCTTCAGGCCCTCCTGCGGCTGCGCACCGAGCTTTACGCCTACCTGCACTCGCTCCCGCTCAAGTTCCACGACCAGCGCCGCAGCGCCGATTCGAGCTTTCGCGTCGCCTACGATTCGCAGTCGATCCAATCTTTCTACAGCAAGTCGGTCTTCATCTTTCAGGCGTCCTTTTCCATCGTGAGCACCTTCGCGATCATGTGGAAATTGGACCCAAAGCTCACGCTCCTGTCGCTCGCGGTCGTTCCGTTCATGGTCGGAGCCATGTTCATCTACGCCAAACGCATCCGCACCGAGTCGACCACGATCGCGGAACGCGAAAGCGCCGTCCTCACCGTCGCGCAGGAAGGGCTTAGTTCGGTGAAAATGGTGCAGGCCTTCGGGCGCGAGGATTTCGAAGTCGATCAATTCCGCACCAGCGCACGCGAAAGTCTGGAAGCCAATCTGCGGCTCAATTTCATCTCGATGAAAAGCTCGCTCGTCATCGGCACCCTCATCGCGGTGAGCACCGCCGCCATGTATTACGTCGGGTCCATTCACGTCCTCGCCGGCACCCTCCGCCTCGGCGAACTCATCTGGATTTCCTCCCTCCTCCTTCTCCTCTACCAACCCCTCGAAGCCCTCACGCAAGTCGCCTGGGCGCTCGAAGGCGCCGCCGCCGGAGCCCAGCGCTGCTTCGAAGTCCTCGACCGCGCCGACGACGTGCCCGATGCGCCCGATGCACGATCCATCACCACGGCGCGCGGCGAGTTGGTTTATGAAAATATCGGCTTCGGCTACTCCGCCGAGCGGCCCATCCTCACCGGCGTCAATCTGCGCATCGCTCCGGGCGAGACCGTCGCCTTTGTCGGCGGCACCGGCGCAGGAAAATCCACGCTTCTCTCGCTCGTCCCGCGCTTTTACGACCCGAGCGCGGGCCGCGTCCTCCTCGATGGGGTGGACCTCCGCAGCATCACGAAAAAATCGCTTCGCAACCAAATGAGCATCGTCCTTCAGGACACGCTGCTCTTCTCCACCACCATCCGCGAAAACATCGCCTATGGCCGCCCGGACGCGACCGACGAGGAAATCATCGAAGCCGCCAAACGCGCCCAGGCCCATGAATTCATCAGCGCCATGCCCGACGCCTACCGCTCCCAGGTCGGCGAACGCGGCGGCCACCTCAGCGTCGGCCAGCGCCAGCGCATCGGCATCGCCCGCGCCTTTCTCAAGAACGCCCCCATCCTCCTCCTCGACGAACCCACCAGCGCCCTCGACCCCACGACCGAGCACGCCATCATGGAGACCATCGAGGAGCTGATGCGCGGGCGGACCACCCTCATCATCACCCACCGCATCGCCACGATCCACGGCGTGGGGAAAATCGTCGTCCTCGGCGGCGGCGGCATCGTCGAGATCGGCACCGGGCCCGAACTCGTCGCCCGCGGCGGCACTTACGCCGCGCTCCATCGCTCCGCAAACCTCAGCCAATAACCCATGAGCAACGTCACCTCCGAACGCCGCGTCGAATCCGATTGGTGGCAGCATCCCATCCCGCCCGGCGTCACCTTTGGCGAAGGCCTGTACTGCGAGACCGCGCAGATTTTCCGTTTCATGCGCAGCAAGCGCCCCGACGCCGTCACCCTCGGCGTCCACGTCTCGTGCTACGCCGGCGTCTCCTTCGCCATCGGCGAAAATGGCCGCTGTTCGGTCGGCGATTTCACCCTGCTCAACGGCGCGCTCATCATGGCGGACGAATGCATCGAGATCGGCAAACACTGCCTCGTCTCGTGGAATGTCGGCATCGCCGACAGCGACTTTCACCCGCTCGACGCCGCACAGCGGCGCATCGACACCTACGCCCTCGCCCCATTCTACAAGGACCGCCCGGCGCGCCCGCCCCTTAAAACCGCCCCCGTCATCATCAAGGACAACGTCTGGATCGGCATGAACGCCATCATCCTCAAAGGCGTCACCATCGGCGAAAACAGCGTCGTCGCCGCGGGCAGCGTCGTCAGCAAAGACGTCCCGCCCAACGTCGTCGTCGCAGGCAACCCCGCCGTCATCGTCAAACACCTCACCTGACCCGACGCGCGGCCCGACGACCCGGCCGCGCAGTCCGAATGAACTATTTCGCCCGCCTTCCGACCGGACGCATCGTCCTTTGGTGTTACCTCATCTGGTATCTCTTCTTCGCCAGCCGCTACTTTGACCCGAGCGCGAATCTCTGGCTCACCTCGCTCGGACTCTCCGGCATCATCGGCATCGCGCTCATCCTCAGCACAGCGGGAGGAAACGCGCGGCTCGACCGCTGGCAGCTCTTCCGCCTCTTCCTCATGCCCTTCTGCGTCTCCAGCTTTTCCGCCCTTGTGAAAGGGCGCGGCTTCTTCCTCGTCTTCTCGCCCGTGCCTCGCGAGAACATCCTCGCCGGCGCCCTCTGCGCGGTCTTTTGCGCCTTCGTCGCGGGATTAAAACTGGCCCGCCGCCGCTAGCCCAAACGAAAGCGCCGCGCCCATCGAAACAGGCGCGGCGCCGCAATCTACTTCGTTCGATTATTGGCCGCCCGGCTTGCCGCCAGGAGGCTTGCCACCGGGGCCGCCCGGAGGTTTTCCACCAGGGCCGCCGGGGCCGCCACCGCCGTCCGGTCCGCCATGGTGCGGACGATGCGCCTTGAACTCTTCCAAGGTCACCTTGCCGTCGCCGTCCTTGTCGATCTTCTTGTACATCTCCTCAGCCTTCGACGGATCGCGCTGCCCCATCGGGCCCGCCTTGAACTCATCGAGACTGATCGAGTTGTCACCATTCGTGTCGAGCTTCTTGAAAATCTCTTCCGGGTTCGGCCGCTTGCCGTCGCCGCCCGGACCTCCGGGACCACCAGGACCACCGGGCGGCGGGCCGGGCGGTTTATCTTCTGCGAATGAAAGCGTCGTCGCACAGGCGAGCGCGCTGATTGTCGTGATGAGGGTCTTCATGCGTTTTGTTTTGTTTTGTTTTTCGCGCCGCCCTCGCGGAATGCGATTGCGGAACACCTATCAAACGCCGCAATCGGCCCGGAGTATCTGCAATAATTGTAATGAAACGGTTAAGTTTTGCCCGCGATTGTTAAACCTCGATCCCCTCGCTCTTCACCTTGACGACCCCGGCCACCCCCCACTTCTCGCCCGTGCGCTTCAGAACGTATTGGTATTCCGCCGCCACCTTGTCCGCACCCACCACGCGCACATGCACCACCGCCTCGTCGCCGTTGTCGAAAGTCAGCCCGAATGTCGACGACACCGAACTCGCGATCGCCGGGTAACCCGTCTTCACCATTTCCTCAAACGCCTCGACCGGAAACTGCGCCTTGATCCCCGCATCCGCGAAGGCATACGCCGCCTTATAGTCACCGGCCCAAAACGCTTCGAGTTGCTTCTGCACCACCGCCTGCAATGTCTCTTTTATCTTCGTGTCGCTCGGGTTCATTTCCTCCGCCGCCCATCCGCCCTGAAGCATCGCAAAAATGGCGGCGAACAGCAGTCGGAGCGTTTTCATGAGTCTGATACGTAGTGCCCCCGCAGTTTGGATTCAGCGAAAATCCGCGGGGCTTGCCATCCGGGGAGTGAACGGCGCACTGTCGCCGCTGTCTCATCCCGACTCATGATCCCAACCCGACTCCCCGCCGCGGTCGCCGCGCTCGTCCTCCCGATCGCTCTCTGCACCGCGAAGGAACCCGCACCCGCCCCGAACACCTCGATCCTGAAGCCGATCAAATTCGTCGAATACGACCTCGAAAACGGCCTCCACGTCATCCTTCACGAGAACCATCTCTCCCCGGTCGTCTCGACCTACGTGC
>JAYTDO010000378.1:0-39671 GCA_043735935.1 Chthoniobacteraceae bacterium | reverse complement strand
GATCCCGTAGGTTCCGAGTGAGAAGATGTTGTCCCGCATCACGAAACCGGTGGTCTCGTTTTCACTGGACATAATCATGTCGTGCCCAACCGCCGTGTTTTTTTCCACTACGACGTCTTTCGGAAATTGCAGGCATTGAAGAAGCCGGCCGGGAACCTTTAAAAACAGGTTGTTGCGAAGCGCGATTTTGCTGACCTGTCCGCGGAGGCCCACCGGGAGGTCGTCCCGGCCGAGGATATTAATCCCTTGCGCCATATTCACCATCAGATTGTTGGTGAATGTGACATCTTCGATCACTCCGAACGGCTGCCCCCGCTTATCCTTTCCATCGGCGCGAACGGTAAAGAGAACGCCGAAACCGCTTTGGCCGGACGACCAGTTGTTCTCAAAAACATGGTGACATTTTGTGCTTCCTTACGAATCCAGACATGAGGTGTAAAAGTGCTTCCAGTAGTTAAAAAAAGGAACCCGCGCAGGGCGCGAATTTCCTCTCTCCGTCGGCCCGACGCCCCCCACTCAACCGGCCGCTTGCGCGGCTCAGTTCAGCGGGGTGTCGAAGGCGGTATGAGCGGCGGCGCTTAGGCGGCGATCTTCCGATGCTTCGGCTCGGGTTGCGGCGTGGTGGCCGGGCTGGCGCGGCCTTTGGCCCAGGTGCGCTGGGCGCGAGATCGCTGGGCTCTTCCTCCCGGCTAACTCAAGCCAACCGCGTGCACCCCGAGGAGCAGAGCACCTTGATGCCGGCGTTCTGCCCACCACGACGCACTTTGCCGGGTTGGATACTGGAGAAACCGCAGCTTTTCAGGACCGAGGTGGCGAGTGTAGGCCAGAAATGTCTCGCGTGCGTATTGCTCCCACGCCGCGCCATGACCCGCGCCTGACACGGCCCGCATCCCGGACGCCTGATCGGCGAATCCGCCCTTTTCGAGCGCCTCACAGCTCTTCACAAGCGAATCTCCACGCACGTTGAACACCTCCGCCCATACGTGCTCGCAACGATCCGCACGGATCGATTGCAGCGCCCGCTGCACAAAGGCACCCGCGCCGTTGGCCGCGGGCGGATTCATCCCGTAGGTGCTGGCGTCGGGCATGAACCCGACTTCCTGGATCTCGCGATCCACGGCATCCTGCAGCACCCGGTAAAGCCGGGCGCTCTCAGCTTCGACCTGCGAGAGATCGGTCAGCTCCGTGCGGATGCTCACGGTGTATTGATGCGAAGAGTAGTTCGGCAGGCCGAGCTTCTTGGCGTAGTTGGCTTCCAGATGGATTGCCATGTTGGTGTCCTCCTTTGTGGTGGTTGATGTGAAGACACGAAAAAGCCCGGCCGCTTTCGCAGCCGGGCGTCTCGTGCCGGTGATGTGATCCTGAAATCTTACCGCCCGCGTGGATCGACCACGGGTGGTTCCTCGCGCACGACGCAGCTCTCGCCACCGTCGCCCTCACCGAGCCGCATCAGACCTTCGCGCACCAACAACGACGCAAGCCGCGTCATCGGGATGCGCCGGGCCTTGGCGGTGTGGTAAAGCGACGTGACGAGTTCGCGGTCGAGCCGAGGAGTATAGTAGCGCGGTCGCGCCATTGAACCTCCTTTGTCGGTTAATGAATTCCGCGCCGGAATCGGCGCGGATCGAAGAAGCATTTGAGCTAACGGCTAAGATGCGTCCCTAATATATTATTACCATAAACAGTTCATTTCAAGATACTTAGGAGTGTTTATAGCCGAAATCTCGGCCTGACAATCCGATCCTGGTGGCTGCGAGTCCCTACGGGATCGCTTTTCGCGCCTTGAGCGCCAACGATCCGCGCCGTCCGCTCGATCTCATGCTCATGCCGATCGGAGCCTACGATCCATGGATCCGGGTTCACTGTAGTCCTGAGCAAGCGGCGTTCATGCCTCGTGCGGCGGGAGCGCGCACCTTCGTTCCCATCCACCACGAGACCTTCAAGCTCAGCGCCGAAGCGCTGGAAGAACCGGCGGCTCGACTCCGCGCCGCCTTTGCCGACGAGCAGCACCGGCTGCTGGCGGTAAGGGTCGGGGAGCCCTTCCAAGTGCCGTTAGGAGGAATTGAGACCTCAGAATCCGATCCGCGACACCGAGCAATGCCTCGAAGGGAGCCAAGGATTGGCCCTTCGATGAAGTGCGGGAGGAAATGAAGGCATCCCTCCGGCGTGGCCCCCCCAGCAACCTATCCTGGTCGAATTCCTCGGCCAGTTCGATCCGAAGCTCGTGAAGATGTGTCCGGCCGGCGACCGCGCCGAAGACTGACGGACTGCGTCTGGGTGCCGCTGCCCTTCACGATTCCTTTGTCCACTTTTTTGTCCACCGGTGCCTAGAAAATGAGCGTATTTGAGATTGTGTGAGAATCACGTCGAGTAACCGGAAATCCTTTGCCAGAGCGGATCTGCGCGGATCAGAGCACGTGAGAGCAAATGAGGAAAAACCGCCAAGACTCATTACAAATCAGCTGCTCTACCAACTGAGCTATGCCGGCGAATGCGTGAAACGCAGAGAATCACGCCCCGCTTTTTCGTCCAGACTTTTCCCTTGTCCACAGATTTTATCCTTCGCGCCGCGGTGATCGAGCGGGCGGCATCATGCGTGTCGGAAAACGCCGGGCAACGAAATCCGCTGGAGATGGTGCGGACGGGAGGGTGCAGGCATTGGCGTGAACGCTCACGGTTTTTGAGCCCCGGCGAGTTTGGGATCGTCGAGGTCGAGACGGTAGAGGATTTGGTTGTAATTATACCGCGGGGTCGGTGGCGCGTGATCGGCGAATTCGCTCGTGTAAGTGCCTTCAAAGAGGAGGATCGGCGATCCGGTCGGCGTGAAATCCGGATGCAGTTGCGGATTGTAGAAAGTGTAGTTCTCGTGAGTCAGAATCTTTACCGCCTTTCCCCATGAGCCGACGGGCGAGTCCGCTTCCGCATACCAGAGTTCGCCGAGGCTGGACGGCTTTCCGAAGGCCTGTAGAAAGACCGTCACCCAGCGTTTGCGAAAGGCATTCCACGCGATCGCACCGGTGTGCGGCTTGATTGCGGCGCCGTCCTCGGCGGACACGAGCGTGGGCTGTGGAGTGAGCACTTCCCAGGTCGAGGAGTCCTGCCAGGCCTCGAAGGTGGCGGAACAGCGAAACTTGGGGAGGGGATTTCCAAGCAGGAGCCACTCCCTGCCTTGCTGGTCTTTCCAGAATGCAGGATTGCCCTCCGGCTTTGGCGGCGACTTTCGCGACGCGTCGGACTTGGTCCACAGCACGCGAAGTTGATCGAAATTCAGTGTCGCATCATTCCACACGCACAGACCGGTCTCGTATTCCTCGAGATGGTTGCGAATCTTGACGTAAGTCGCGACGAGTCGTGGCGCGCCGTCTTTTGCGGGGAGACTCACGTAACCGCTCAGCCACGTCGGGCCGCTCCCCGGCATTTTCGCGACGCCACGTGGTCGCCCCTTGTCGTCGTCGAAATAATCGAAACGAAGCTTCAGCGGTGGTTCAAACGAGGCCAGCGGCTGCATCGGCGTCGTGGCGCTCGTCGTGTCGAAGATGCCGAGCGCGTAACCGGGCATCGTGGTGTCGCCCCACGCCCAGAAAAGCCGCCCGCGATGAATCGCGTTAAGGACGCTGTCGCAGCCGAAGATGCCTGACTCGCGCCATTCCGCTTCGCGTCCCAGCTTCTGGCTTTCGGCGAAAATCCCACCGCCGGTGAGCCGCCCGAGGCGGCGCGCGATGTTGCGGCGCTCGACCTCGACTCTCAGCGTCTTGCCGGGTTCCGGTTTCAGACGCACTCCGCGCATGCCGAAGCCGTCGCGGGGCACTTCGTATCCGTGCCCGATCACGTCGAACCACGTCTCGCGCCCCATGGCCTCCGGGAGGTCGCAGGCGATGATGCCGGCGTTATCGGTGACGAGTCGGACGCCGTGCGTCGTACGCAGTTCGACGAGCGGCACCGGCCAGCCGCTCCCCTTTTCGACCACTTCGATCCGGCACGGTTCGAGGGCGAAGGTACGGGTGGCAAAAAGCAACCAGGCGGCGGCGTTTGACAGGAATTGGGAATTCATTGCGGCAGGGCTGTGGTTACGCACTCTGAATTCCCAACTCCAGAGGATTAGCCACTCGGCTGGCGGAAGTCGCCTTTGTCCGTGTGTGCCGCACACTGCGGTTCTGGGGAGCAAACGTGCTTGTCTTTTCCCCCGGTGCGACGATTCATCACGGCCTTCCATTTTACCTATGCCAAAACTCTCTCTCCGCGACATCGAAGTAGCCGGTAAACGTGTGCTCGTCCGTGTCGATTTTAACGTGCCGATCGACAACAAGGACGGCAAAGCAACGATCACCGATGACACCCGCATCCGGGAAAGTCTGCCGACGATCAATTACCTTCGGGAGAAGGGCGCGAAGGTGATCCTGATGGCGCACTTTGGACGTCCAAAGGGAAAAGTGAATCTGGCGTTTACGTTGCGGCCGGTCGCGGATCATCTGCACTCGCTCATCAATCATCCGGTCCTTTTCAGCACGGACGTGATCGGCGAGGTGCCGGAGAAGATCGTGGCTCACATGCATCCCGGTGATGTGGCGCTACTGGAGAATGTGCGCTTTCACGCAGAGGAGGAGGCAAACGACCCCGCCTTTGCCGCGCAGCTCGCGAAGCTGGGCGATGTTTATGTGAATGATGCGTTTGGTGCGGCCCACCGGGCGCACGCGAGCACGGAAGGCGTGGCAAAACACCTTTCGCCGTCGGTCGCCGGGTTCCTGATGGAGAAGGAATTGACGTATTTGCACGACGAACTGCAGGCTCCGGAAAAGCCGTTTGTGGTGATCCTGGGCGGGGCGAAAGTATCCGACAAGATCACCGTGATCGATCGACTGCTGGACAAGGCGGACACGGTGATCATCGGTGGCGGCATGGCGTATACGTTCGGTCTCGCGCTCGGGAAAAAGATCGGCAAATCCCTGAGCGAACCGGACAAGGTGGATACGGCCAAAGCGGCGCTGGCAAAGGCGCAGGCGAAAGGCGTGAACTTCCTGCTGCCGGTGGATAATTACATCGTCGAGACGCTGGATTTTGCGAACAAGACCGTTTCGCCGGGCCGGTATACGGCGCCGGGCGAGGATATTCCCGACGGATGGGAGGGCGTCGATATCGGACCGGAAACCGTGAAGCTGTTCGCCGCTGCGGTGGCGTCGGCGAAGACGATCATCTGGAACGGGCCGATGGGAGTGTTTGAGATCAAGGAATGCGCGAAGGGCACGTTTGCCATCGCGGAGGCGATCGCGGCGAACACCGGATGCAAGAGCATCATCGGCGGTGGCGACAGCGTGAAGGCCATCAAACGCGCGGGCGTGGCGGACAAGGTGACATTCATCTCCACCGGGGGTGGTGCGTCGCTCGAATTGCTCGAAGGCAAAGTCCTGCCCGGCGTCGCCGCGCTCAACGACAAATAGAAAGCGACGAACCATGCGAAAGAAGATCATTGCCGCGAACTGGAAGATGAACATGACCGCCGGCGAGGCGGGCGATTTCCTGGACACGTTTCTCCGTGAGCTCGGGGAGGAAAATCGGGTGGACGTCGTTATCGTGCCGCCTTTCACCGCACTGGCCCGCGTGTCGGAGCGGTTGAACACGGTGCAAAATGTGAAGCTTGGCGCGCAGAATATGCATTGGGAAAAATCGGGCGCGTTCACAGGGGAAATCAGCGCGCACATGCTGCGCGAGTTGTTCGTCCGTTACGTGGTGCTCGGGCACAGCGAGCGGCGAGCGTTTTTTGGCGAGACGGATACCGTCGTGAACTTGAAGACCGTGGCGGCGCTGGAGGCCACGCTGAAACCGATCGTCTGCATCGGCGAGACGCTCAGCGAGCGTGACACGGGGCGCGTTGAGCAGGTGCTCGAAATGCAGATCCGAGGCAGCCTCGGCGGCCTGAGCGCGCGCGATCTCGGGGAGACGGTCATTGCTTACGAGCCCGTCTGGGCCATCGGCACAGGCCGCACTGCCACGCCGGAACAAGCGCAGTCCGCGCACGCATTTATCCGCCATACGCTTGCGACGCATTGGGACAGCGCGACGGCGGACAAAGTGCGAATCCAATATGGCGGCAGTGTGAAGCCGGGAAATACCGCCGAACTCATGGCGCAGCCAGACATCGACGGCGCACTCGTCGGCGGCGCGAGCCTGGATGCCCGGGGTTTTGCGGAGATCGTGAAAAACGCGGCGGCGCTTTCGGAGTAACGTCCGCCCTAGCTCTAATTCTTCACCTTCACGCGCTCGATATGCGCGCCGAGGCCGTTGAGCTTTTCGTCGATCGATTCGTAACCGCGGTCGATGTGATAAACGCGGTTCACCTCCGTCACCCCTTCGGCGTGTAATCCCGCGAGCACCAGAGCCGCCGACGCGCGGAGATCACTCGCCATCACAGGCGCGCCGCTGAGCCGCTCCACGCCTTTGATGATCGCGGTTGCACCGTCGAGATGGATGTCCGCGCCCATTCGTTTGAGCTCGGAGACGTGCATGTAGCGCTGTGGAAAGACCGTTTCCGTAACCACGCTGATTCCCGTGCTTTTGCTGAGGAGCGCGCACATCTGCGCCTGCATATCGGTAGGGAATCCGGGATACGGCTCGGTCGTGATTTGCACCGACTTGGGAGCGCCGTTGCCGTGAACCGTCAGCGAGTCGCCGCCCGACGTGATCGTAAAGCCGGCCTCGCGCAACTTCCCTGAAACCGCTTCGAGTTGGTCAGGTCTCACGCGCTTGAGGGTGATTTCCTTCCCGGCGATCGCGCCCGCGACCATGAACGTCCCGGCTTCGATTCGATCCGGGATGACTTCGTGCTCTGCTCCGTGCAACTCGCGCACGCCCTCGATGATGATCCTCCGCGAGCCCGCGCCTTCGACTTTCGCGCCCATGGCGTTGAGAAAATTCGCGAGATCCACGACCTCGGGCTCGGCTGCGGCGCCTTCGATGACGGTCACGCCTTCGGCCAGGACCGCGGCCATCATTACGTTTCCCGTGCCGAGCACCGTCGGGCCTTGTTTGCCCTGAAGATGTGCGACCCCGCCGCGAAGAGCGCCGGCGAAGACCTTCACGTTGCCTTGATCGATCCGATGCGAGGCTCCGAGCGCTTCAAAGCCTTTCAAATGCAGGTCAATCGGCCGGTCGCCGATCACGCAACCGCCCGGCAACGACACGGTCGCCTCATTTTCACGGCCGAGCAGTGGCCCGAGCACGCAGACGGACGCCCGCATTTTTCGCACGATCTCGTAAGGTGCAGTCGTTCCGATCTTCTCCGCCTGCACCGTCACGACACCGCTCGCGCGCTCCACCTGCGCGCCGAGGTGCGAGAGGATTTGGAGCATGTAGTGGATGTCGCTGAGGTCCGGCACATGGTGAATGACGCACGGCTCCTTGGTGAGCAGCGTGGCCGCGAGGATGGGCAGCGCGGAGTTTTTGGAACCGCTGATTTTGACCGTGCCGGAGAGTGAATGGCCGCCGTGAACGAGAATCTTATCCATAGTTTGCGAAGACGAAACGTTGCCGCCCTTGGTAATCGGAGACCGGGCGAATGTCTTGGTAATTGTGCCGCGCGAGTTCGGCGCAGAGCCGGGGCGCCTGATCGCATCCGATCTCGAGCGCGAGCCGCCCGCGTAAGTGCTTGCGGGCCGAATCGACGAGGCGCGCGATCAGGGCGAGGCCGTCCGCGCCGCCGTCGAGAGCGAGCAGGGGATCGTGCTGCACCTCGCGCGCCAGTCCTGGAATCGCCGCGCTGTCGATGTAGGGAAGATTGGCGACGATCAGTTGAAACTCCCCGGTGGCCGCGCTCAGGAGATCGCTTCGCGAAAAGGTGACGCGCTCGGCGAGCCCGAGGCGGGTCGCATTTTCGCGCGCCAGCGCGAGGGCAGCGTCTGAAACATCGACGGCTTCGATCTTCGCCGCGGGCCATCCGGCGGCGAGCGAAAGTGCGATCACACCGCTGCCGGTGCCTACGTCCAGCGCGCGCGCCGGGGCTTCGCCCGCGAGGATGAGTTCGCAAAGCTGCTCGGTCTCCGGCCGCGGAATCAGCGCCCGTTTGTCCGACCCAAAGGTGCGCCCCAAAAACTCGACCGTCCCCAGCAGATGCTGAAGCGGCTCGCCCAGCGCGCGGCGTTTCACCAAGCCGCGGAGCGGCTCCAGCTCTTGATCCGAGAGCGGGCGGTCGAACTCCATGTACAGCTCCATCCGCTTTTTTCCGAGCGCGTGGGCGAGGAGGTGCTCGATATTCAGCCGAGGGCTCTCCACGCCGCTTTTCTGGAAATAAGCGGTCGTCGCCTGGATGACCTCGAGCACGGTTTTCATGGAGCCGCTGCTTCTAGTCGCACCGGGCGACTTAGGCAAACGCGAGTCCGCGCCCCGCGTCTATTTCTTCGCCGCGAAGATCTGCAGTTCGTGGATCGACCAGAAGAGTCCGTTCACGGCGCCGGTCTGCGTGATCTTGATGAATTTTGTCTTCGCTGGCGCAAAGGCGATTTCGGTCACGGGCCCGTCGCCTTTGCCTTTTGCGACCGGTTTGGACCACGTCGTGCCGTCGGCGGAAAGGATCACTTCGTAGCCGCGCGGGTAGTCGTTTACGGATTTGCCCGCGTCGAGTTGGATCGCGCTGATCGCGGTTTCCTCGGGCAACTCGATCTGGAACCACATTCCCGGCGTTTGGCTCACTTTGGTGTCGAAACGCGAATCGAGTTTGCCGTCGATCGCGGCGCCGGCGCCTGCGGAATTATGACTCGCGGTTACCTTCCATTGCGCGCGATTGGCGAGCGGTTGCGGAAGGGCGGCGCGGAGTTCCGCGATCGTCCACGGCTGCGTCCGATCCTTGGTCGTCGCGCGTAGGCGCGTGACTTCGGCGGGCATGATGAATCCCGCGCGATTGCCGAAGCTGTTCCGGACGTAGCTCAAAATACCGGCGATCCACGCGTCGTCATTAGTCGCCATCGGGATCATCTGGCCTTCGTATTTCTTCCCGTCGATATCGCCGACGAGTCCGTGCAGGAGCACGAGCACCGCGCCGTCGCGGTAACCGGTCACCGTTTTCGAGCCCGCCAGTGCGGGCGCGAGCCGCGCACCTGGAGCCGCGCCCGCCATGGGCATTCCCTTGCCGTCCGGGCCGTGGCACGCGGCGCACAGGGTCTGGAAGACGGTTTCGCCCGCCTTGAACAGCTTTTTTTCCTCGGCCGACATTTGCGTCGTCGAGGTTTGAGCGGCCGGATTCAGGATTTGCGATCCAAATTCTTTCACGCCGCGCAACGGGCTCGTGTCCACCATCGCGGTCAGCGTGGTTTTCCAATCGGGCACTTCGAGCAACTTCGCGGTGAGCATCGACTGTACGGCGACGATTGCATCGGCGTCTTTCGTCGCGGCTACGATGTCGGTCGCAAAACTTTTGTCGCCCGCCTTGTAGAGCGACTCGCTGACGCGGATCGCGGCGGCACGGACCTGCGGGTTCGTGTCCTTCAGCTTCTCGCGGACGAGCGCGGGATCGAGCGCGGATAGGCCTTCCAGCGTCCACATGGCGTGGATGCGGGCGAGGGGGTTCGCGTTGGATCGCGCCATCGCCGTCAGCGCGGGTGCGACGGATTTGTCCTGCTTTAGAACGAGCAACTTCTGGGCGGTGTCGCGCCACCAGCCGTTCGGGTGATCGAGATGCGTCACGAGTTGCGCGGGCGATTCGGCGTTCATCGTCGGCTGCGGCCCGCGTTTCGTGGTGTCGTGGACGAGGCGCCAGATGCGGCCGCGGCCCACCGGTTTGTCCAGTCCGTGCTGGAGCACGACCTTGCGAAGATAGCTGCCTTCGCGCGTCCAGTTGCCCTCCTGGATGATGCCGCGGTACATGTCCACGATGTAGAGCGTGCCGTCCGGTGCGGTCATCATGTTGAGCGGGCGAAAGAGCGGGTCGGTCGAGCGGATGAACTCACCTTTCTGCGCCTCGTACGGATTACTCAAGATGGTGACACCTTCCTTCACGTCGACCTTCGCGCGGCGCACCAGGCGGCCCACCGGTTCGCCGAAGAACAAGTCCCCGCGAAGTTCGGCGGGGAGTCGGTCGCCGCGATAGATGTCCGCTCCGCACGTCGCCGTGAAGTGATTGAGCGTCTGATCCTCCGGCCGCACGCGACCGAGGCCACCCTGGAAGTCCGAGAGGCCGACCGCCGGCCACACGGTCGCGAAATCCGGCCCGCTTTGATCCTTCGCCTTGAAGGCGCCGTAGACGATCGGCGTCTGGTAGCTGACCGGCCCGATCTCACCGCCGCCATTTACAAACCAGAGCTTGCCAAAATCGTCCTGCGTGATGCCCCACTGTCCGTTGTTCGCGGCGGTCGGTTCTTTGAGCGTCGTGCCGCCGGGCGTCCAGCGCAGCCGGTAGTTGTTGTAGGTGGAATAGAGAAAGTTATCGAGCGACCACACGAGGCCGTTGGGCTGGTGCTCCAAGTTTCCGCCGCGCGGTCCGCCTGCGAAGAACAACTCCTTTTTGTCCGAGACACCGTCGCCGTCGGTATCGGTGTAGAGGTAGAGGTCGTTCGTGTTCGTTTCGCCGATGATGACGCGGCCTTTGTCCAGCGGCAGCAGGATGCGGGGAAGCAGCAGCTTGTCCGCGAAGACGACATGCTTGTCGTATTTCCCGTCGCCATCCGTGTCCACGTGCATCGAGACGCGGCTCACTGGCGTCAGTTCGTCGGTGCCATCCACGTCCTGCATGTAGCTCAGGAATTCCGCCACGAACATGCGTCCGTCGCCGTCAAACGCGGCCATCACAGGCTCCTTGATGTCCGGCTCCGTCAGCGCCGCTTCCAAGCGGTAGCCCGGCGGCAGCTGGATGGTTTTCAACGATTCGGCGGGCGTGAGCGGGTTCACCGGCGGCGCCGGCGGCAACGGAGCGGGCGCTTTTTCATCCGCGGCGAATACGGCGGTCGTGGCGGCGAGGATCGAAAGGGCTGGAAGGAAAGATTTCATGGATGCGGGTAGGCCTAGAAAATACTAGAGCGGCGCGAATGTTAGCGCGAAACGAGCGCACGTTGACAGTGAGTTGGCATTTCCGTAAACCGCCCGTCTTCGAATATGAAACTGTTCCCCGCCATTTCTGCATTCACCTTCGCCGCCGCCAGCGCCATTGGCTGCGACATCTGCGGCTGCCCGATGGTCTCGCATCCGTGGGATCCACGCGCGGGAGTTTACTTCGGCGCCGCTGAGCAGTTCACGCGCTTTAACACGATCCAGGTGGACGGGCACGACATCGGCAACCCCGCCGATCAATTCCTCGAAAGCTCGAACACACAGCTCTTCCTCGGCTACAACATCAACCGCCGATTTGGACTTCAGGTCAGCGTTCCGCTCATTCATCGGGAGTTCCGGCGCACCGTCGGCGATCATATCGAGCACGGCACCGAATCCGGTGTCGGCGACATCTCATTGATGGCGGTGGCGCTTCCGGTGCTCGTCGAGCGTGGGGATTTTACCTTTCAATGGCGGACCACCGCCGGGATCAAACTCCCGACCGGCAGCAGCGATCGTCTTGCCGAGGAGGAATCTGAAGGGGATGAGGAAGAGGGCAGCCTTCCCGCAAGCGGCGTCCATGGCCACGACCTCGCGCTCGGCAGCGGATCGGTCGATGGCATCGTGGGAACGAGCGTCTTTGCCCGCTACCAGCGCGCGTTCTTCAGCGCCGCCGCGCAGTATGCCATCCGCACCAAGGGCGACCACAGCTACCGTTACGCGAATGATTTCACCTGGAGCGCCGGGCCCGGCGTTTATCTCAAGCAAGACCGCGACCTGACCTTTGGCGTACAGCTCGTCTGCTCCGGCGAAACGAAAAGGAAGGACAAGTTCCGCGGCGTTCTCGCCGAGGACACCGCCGTCACCGCCGTCTATCTCGGCCCGCGGCTCATCGGCGCTTGGAAGGATCGGTTCGCTGCCGACATCGCGCTCGACCTGCCGTTGGACATCGACAACAGCGCGCTCCAGATCGTGCCGGATTACCGCATCCGCGCCACGGTGAGCTGGGCGTTCTAGTCGAGCGGCTGCGCCACGCCGATCTCGACTTCGTATTCGGGTGCAAACTTGTCGCGCACCCGCGCCCCGAGGGCTTCCAGCGCCTCCTTTTGCAAGCCCGCCTCACCGGCCTTTTTCCGCGCCAGGATCGGCAGCGCCCGCAGCTCCGATTCCAGCTCCGCCGGGCTGATCTTGTTCCAGAGGCCGCTCTCAAAAACCGTCACCTCGATGTCCTTCGAGTCCACGCTCAAGATCTTCGCAGGCGGCAGTGTAGTCGTGATCCGATCGCCCTCCACCCGCACCGCGAACGGCTGCGTCAGGTCGAATCCGGCCCGCACGAGATAAGTCCCTCGCAGCCGCATCCGCTTTTTGCTCCCGAGCCACTCGTGCTCCATCTCGCGCTCCACCTGAGTCTCCCGCGACACGACGGCCAGTTCGAGCACGGACTTGGTCTGTTCGAAAAACACGCGGTTATGCACCGTGATCTTCGGCTGCAAATGGCCGAGCTCAGCGAACGCCTTACTTACGCGCTCCGCCGTCCGCTCCGGCCACGTCTCGATGCGATGGAAAATCCAGGCGCCGACGCCGACGGCGAGCGCCACGCAGGTCAGCAGCACAGCTTTCCAGCTCCAGCGCGAGTCGCTCATGAGTGGTTTTTGAAAACGTCGGACACGCCTGCTGCCTAGCGTAACCGGTCGTCGAACGCCAAGCCTTCCCTGCGGCCACGGCCTACCGCACGAAGCCCTGCACCTTCAGCCAGTACAGGCAGTCCGCGGCCCACGGGTGGAGCGAGCCGCCTGCGCGTCCGCCGCCCAGGCCCATGCCGTGGCCACCTTTTTGGTAAACGTGCAGGTCGTAGGAAACGTGATTGCGCTGGAGCGCCAGTGCGAATTCCAGCGAGTTTTCCACCTTCACCGCGTTGTCTTCCCACGTGTGCCAGATGAAGCACGGCGGCGTGTCTTTGGTGACCTGTTTTTCGTTGGAAAGCAGCTCGACGAGTTCCGGCGCGGGGTTCGCTCCGAGCAGGTTGCCCTTCGAGCCGCCGTGCGTGTTCGGGCCCATGGTGATGACTGCGTAACATAGGATGCCGATGTCCGGCCGCGAGCTTTGCTGCTCGATGGGATCGGCGTCGCCGGGTTTACCCGCGTCGAAATGCGTGAGCAGCGTCGAGGCGAGATGTCCGCCGGCGCTCGAGCCCATGATGCCGACGCGCTTCGGGTCGATCTTCCACTCCGCCGCTTTGGTGCGGGTGAGGCGCACGGCGCGGGCGGCGTCGTTCAGCATCGCCGGGTGGCGATAGCCTTTCGAGCCGAGCCGGTATTTGAGAACGATGCCCGCGACGCCATTGTCCGCGAGCCATTCGGCGTAGCCGGCGCCTTCGTGAGGTGCGAGTCCGCCGTAGCCGCCGCCGGGGCAGATGACGATCGCGGCGCCGGTCGCCTTTTCCGGCGTGGGCAGGAACGCGGTGAGCGTGGGTTTGTCATCGTCCTTGTCGCCGAGCGCGCCGGGCGCACCGCCGGGCCAGAGGGGGATGGGATCGAGCGGCGCGGCTTGGAGCGCGGCGGCAGTGGCGAGGAGCGAGAGGAGTGAGGTGAGACGGCGCATGGTAGTGTTCGGTTAGACGTTTTCCGGGACGGTGAAGCCGGGGCGGCCCGTGCGCTTGAGCAGCGCGTCGGCGGCGGCGTTGCCGATGAATTTCTCGGTCTTTGGGTCCATTTTCAAAAGCTCCCCGAACGCGAGTTGATCCTTGGCAATATCCACGCCGTTCGCGTCGAGATGCGCCGCGAGGCGGGCGTATGAATCCGCGCCTTCCGCGTTGCCCTTGAGCTTTTCGCGAATGACCTCCGGCGCGGTCTTTTTTCCGAGTTGATACGAGATGTTTCCCGTGTGGCAAAGCGCGCTCGAGATGTGGCCGTCGATGATTTTACAGTGAAGATCCGCGACCTTCCGGCTGCGGACGGCGCTGAGGAAGTTCGCGTAGTGGTTCTCGCCGTCGGGTCCGGCGGGCGGAAGCGGGCTCGCTTCGAACGAGGCGGATTTCACGACGTCCTTCGCCACGGCGACGTTCCCAAAGGTGCGAAGCAACTCGCCCTTGTTGTCGTAGACCGCCGCGTTGTTGTAGTCGGGGCAAACGACGGATCCGTTTTCATACTGGACGACGACACCGACCGGGCTCGACTGCCGGTAGTGGTCCATCTCCTTGGCGGTCGAACTCGCGGGCAGGCCGCGCACTTCAAAGATGAGCGGCGCGGGCTGGTAGTCGTGGAAAACCACGAGCGAGTTTGGCGTCTCGCCGTCATCCACGTAACCGAGGCGTCCGCCGACGGCCCACACGGCGGGCGAGACGGCGTCCACTCCGAGGAATCGCCGCGCGATATCCATCTGGTGAATGCCCTGGTTGCCGAGGTCGCCGTTGCCGGTGTTCCAGACCCAGTGCCAGTCGTAGTGCAGCTTCTCGCGCATCAGCGGTTTGATCTCCGCCGGGCCGTGCCAGAGTTCCTTGTCGATGTCCGCGGGCCACGGCGTTTCGGCGGCCACCTTGCCGATGGTCGGGCGCCGCTTGTAGCAGAGGCCGCGCGCGACCTTGATCTTGCCGAGCGGCTCGCTTTTCAACCACTCCAGGACCGCCGCGAGGCCCGCACCGCTGCGGCTTTGCACGCCCATCTGCACGATGCGCTGATGCGCGTCCGCGGCTTTCACGAGCTGCCGGCCTTCCCACACATTGTGCGAGACGGGTTTTTCGACGTAGACGTCCTTCCCGGCCTGGCATCCCCAGATGGCGGCGAGCGAATGCCAGTGGTTCGGCGTGGCGATGGAAATGGCGTCGATTTCCTTGCTCTCCAGCAGCTTGCGGAGGTCTTGATACGTGGTCACTTCCGCGCCTTTCTTGGCGAGTTGATCCTTGCCTTTCGCGAGCACGTTCGTGTCCACGTCGCAGAGCGCCACGATGCGTGCGCCCTTGATTTTCGAGTAGTTCGCGATGTGGTCGCCGCCGCGTCCGTTAAAGCCGATGACCGCGATGCGGATGTCCTCGTTTGCGCCGGCGGCCTGGGAGTAAAGACGCGCCGGTAGCGAGAGCGCGGCTGATGCGGCGAGCGTGGATTTGAGGAAGGAGCGGCGGTTGAGTTGGGGTGTCATGGGATGCGGAGGATTTGGCGGATGAAAAAATTGCGGCCTACTCGGCGGGCGGAACGCGCTGCCCACCTACGTCGTTGACGAAGCTATTGAAGAACATTTCGAGCGTCGCGGCATCCGGTTCACCTTCGTGCATGAAGACTCGGTATTTGAAAGTGACGCTCTTGCCCGCGGGCAGCTTGAAATCAGCCGCGCCCTCCGGCTTCGTCTTGTCCATCTCATGTTCGCAGAATGGATTCGCTGCGAACAGCCCGTAGTCCCGCGCGTGCCAGCGGGTCGGGTGCCGCGGATTGTCGGGATGATCGAAGATCGCGATGCCCACCGTCTTCCCATCGACCGGCCCGGACATATCGACCCACTTCGCGTGCTCGCCCCACACCTTGTCATCGCGCAACCCCTCGCTGTTCAGGATGTGCCCGAGGCCGGGCGCATTCTTCACACCTTTGAGCCGCATCGATTCCGCGATGCGGATGGCGAAAGTCCCTTCCTTCGTGTCGCCGAAAGTCACGTCCTTGTCGCCCGCAGTGAGGGTTTCCTGAAAATCGAACAGGCGATCCGTCTCCTTCCGCTCGTACACCACGAGACTCTCGGTGCCCGTCACCGGCACCGTCCCGTCAGGCGCGATCCATTTCGTCGCCACGCTGAGTCTGCCAGGTTTGGCCTCGCTGCGAACCGGAGCGATCGGCGTCTTGATGACATGATCGAGCACGATCTTCCCGACGGGATACTTCGGCTTGCCTTTGTAAGACGCATCCTCTCCCCAAAAATCCACGCCATTCACCAGCCCGTGCGAAAACCACATCGAGCGATGATGCGGATGATCGTGCTCCTCGCCCGGCACATCCTCCATCGGCCACGCGCGCGTCATCTTCGCGCCGCCCGGCCCGATGAGCGGATAGTAATAAACGTGTGCGGAATCGCCGTAATGCAGCTCGGTGAAAAGTTTCCCGCCGATCTCGATCCGCACGCGATCCGGCAATTCTTTCACCGTCACCTCCGCGCGGGCCAGGGGAGCGAGCGCGAGCAAGGTGGCGGCGAGGGAGAGGGGCGATAGTTTCATTGGGGAGGGTGGGACAATCGGCGCACGCGGACAATCTCGCGGCTCGGTCGTTTGTTTGACCCTTCCTGAAAAACTCGTCCGTGCGTCTTTCGTCAATCTCCCTCTCTCACGCATCGTAAACTCCCGGCCCCTCTCTAAGCTTTCGATGGCTCGCGCGATTCTCCCGCTGCCATCACCGCCATGAAATCCCACGTCCTCCTCGCCTTCCTCGGCGCCGCCGCGCTCCACGCCGTCGAGCCGCCCAAACCTCCGCTGGTGCTCGATCCCGCCCTTCGCATCGAGGTGATCGCCACCGCGCCCGAGATCGAGGCCCCGACTACCGTCGTCGGCGCGCCCGATGGTTCCGTTTACGTCGGCTGTGATCCGCGCGATGCCCGGCTCAATACCGATCGGCCCGAGTGTTACATCGTGCGTTTCGGCTTCACATCCGATACGCCCGATCAGATCCGTCTGCCGGATGGCACTCTCGCCCCGCCGGGCCCGCGGCTTCGCCAACGCACCATCTTTGCCAAAGACATCTTCTCCCCCGCCGGCAGCGCGTGGTTCGACGGATGGCTCTACGTCGCGCACGATCCATTCCTCACGCGCTTCAAGGACACCGACGGCGACGGTATCGCGGACGTCCGCGAGGACCTCATCACGAACCTCGGCGTCATGCCTCAGACCGGCCTGAACGACCATTGCGCCAGCGGATTCACTCTCGGCATGGACGGCTACTTTTACATGAGCATCGGCGACCGCGGCACGTATCAGACGAAGAGCGTGAAAGACGGCTCGACCATTTCCATGCAGGGCGGCGGCATCATTCGTTTCCGCCCGGACGGCACCGCGCTCGAAGTTTTCTCCACCGGCACCCGCAACCACCTCGAGGTCGCCCTCGACGCCGAAGACAACGCCTTCACGCTGGACAACACCGACGACGGCAACGGCTGGTGGACCCGCCTCACGCACCACATCCAGGGCGGTTATTACGGCTATCCGTACGACTACCAGCGCGCGGAAAACTACGGCGTCACGCAGCCCAGCGAACAGACGCTCGACGCCATGAAACGCAACGGCCACGCCGGGCTGCCGCCCGCGACGTTTCTTCCCGCCATGGCGGACTTCGGCGGCGGTTCGCCCACCGGCGGCCTCTGCTATCTCAGCGACGGCCTGCCCGAGTTCTACCGCGGCAAACTTCTGTTCAGCGACTGGGGCAAAAGCGGGCTTTTCCTCATCGAGGTTGTCCGCGACGGCGCCACGTTTCGTTTCGTGAAAAACACGCCTGTCTTGCAGGCGGACAAAGGCACCGACTTTCGCCCCATGCAGATCAGCGTGGCTGGCGACGGTTCACTCCTCATCGCCGATTGGGCGTGGGGTGGATGGAAAGGGCCCAAGACCGTCGGCACGATCTGGCGGCTGAGCTGGCCCGAGGCAAAGCCTGCACCGCGTCTGCCCGACGAGAACAAGGCCAGCATCGACGAACTCCTCGTCGCGCTCACGCATCCCGACCGCGACCAGCGTCTTCGCGCCGAATACGCTTTGGTGAAAGCGGGCCACGGAGACCAGTTCCCTCGGATTCTCCAGTCCGGCCACCCGCATCCGATCGCGCGCCTGCACGCCATCGGCGGCATCCAGCAGTGGGGCCGCATCCTTGCGGTCGAAAACAAAATCTCCAGCGATACCAATCACGCCGTCGCCCCGCTGAATCAGGTCGTGACCGACGCCGACCCGGTCGTCCGCGCCCGCGCCCTGCGAGCGCTCACCGACCTCGGCTACGGCATTACGCTGCTCGCGATCGATCCCGATCCGCGCGTGCGTCTTCAGGCCGCCGTCGACGCCGCGGGCATTAAATTCAAGGCGAGCATCGAAGACATCAACCGCAGCATCGCCGCGGCGTTGGCCGGCGAAAAGACGATGGCGCGAGTCACCGATCCGCTCGCCGATCCCGACCCGTTCATCCGCTTCGCGGCGAACGGTTCCCTGCGCGCCTTCCTCGACTGGGTGCCCTTCGCGATGAACGATCCGCGCGAGATCGTCCGCGATGCTGCATTCGACGCGCTCGGTCGTGTTTGGGAAATGGAATCCATCTTCTGCCTCGGCGAAGCCGCGCGCGGCAAAACGCCCGCCCATCGCACCCGCGCCATCACCGCCCTCGGTCAGATCGCTTATCAAGCCAAACCGTGGGACGGCCATTGGTGGGGCACGCAACCGGTAAAGAGCCCGGCCCCGCTCAACAACGTCGCGTGGGAAGGTACGCCGAAAGCACTCGCGACGCTCACCGCCGCGCTCGCGGATTCGGATTCGGGCGTGCGCCTCGCGGCGGCAAAGGCGTTTGCGATTCTCATCCTCGACGACTCCGGCAAACCCGCTGGTGCCGCGTTGCGCGATCGTCTGACCGCCGAGCATGATCCCGCCGTGCGCCGCCAACTCATCGAGGCGCTGGGTGTCCAAAAGGATTCGGAGGCGATGCCGGTCTTCATGAAAATCGCGATCGACGACAAGGCGGACGCGGCGTTTCGGGACGCGGCCATCGCGGCGGTCGTCGGCATCGGCGGTGATGATGCGAAGAAGATCATCGCGCAACTCGCAGGCGCAGCGCTTTCGCCCGCCGCCACGCGCAAGATCGTCCAGGCCGCGGGCGAGTTGAAAGTGGTTGAAGCCGCGCCCGCGCTCATCGTTCACATGGCCGATGAAAATCCCGGCAACCGCGAATTCGCCGTGAAAGCGTTGTCGCAAATCGGCGCCAAGGCGAATGCGCGCGACGCTTTGATCGGCGCGCTGGCCGACAAGGATTCCAAGGTGCAGGCGGCGGCGGTCGAGGCGCTCGGAAACTTGAAGGATAAGGCGGCGCTGCCCGCGTTGCTCGAGTTTTCCAAAACCAAAAAAGCACGCCGCGAGACGATCAACGCCATCGCCGCGATGCCGGACACGACTTCGCTGGCGTTCCTCGTGGACGCGCTTCGCGAAAAGGGCGGGGGAGAGCGGCGAAGCGCACTCGGGGCACTGAAAAAGATGCGCGTCGAAGCGTGGCCGATGATTGAGGAGAACCTGGCCAGCGGGCGGATTCCCGCGGAGTTCTCGGCGGAGATTCGTGCGGCGTTTGAGAGCGGCGTGATCGCGCGGTGGAAGGTGGCCGGGCCGTTCGAGAATGTGTGGGAGGCGGTGCATCCGCCCGAGACGGACGCAATCGCGGGCGGGAATTTCCGCGCGAAGAAATACACGAACGCCGAGGGCAAGGAGACGGGTTGGGAGGATGTGAGCGGCGAGAGCGACACGGGCCGCGTGGACCTCGGAAAATTCTTCCATACATCCGGAATGGTGTGCGCATACGCCGTCGCTGAAATCGAGGCAACGGAAGCCGCGGATGCGAAATTATTCGCCGCCGCCGACGACCAGATTGCGGTGTGGCTGAATGGAAAAAAGGTCCACGACCGCGCGGTGGCGCGCACCTTCCAACCCGACACGGACGAGGTCGCGCTGCATTTGGTCGCGGGGAGAAACACGCTGCTCGTGAAGAGCGGCAATCTCGCCGGAGCGTGGGAATTTGCCGCGCGCATTCCGGGCCTCGATGGCGGGAGATTCACGCCGAGCCGGGAGCCCGCGCCCGACATCAAACAACGCGCCTTTGCGCTCGCGGCGAAGCCCGACGGCTCATGGTTGAATGCCGGCGACGCCAAGCGCGGTGAGATTCTTTTCCACGACAAATCCGCCGCGCTCGGCGGCATCTGCGCGACCTGCCACACCGTCAAAGGCAAAGGCGGCGCAGTCGGCCCGGACCTCAGCGCAGTGGGTGTGAACTACAAGCGCCCGGACCTCATCGTGAGCATTCTCGAACCGAGCAAGACGATCGCGCTCGGCTTTGAGCAGGCGATGTTCGAGACGAATGGCGGGGAGACGTTCATCGGTGCGGTGCGGCAGGAAACCGCCGATGCGTTCACCCTCGTCGGTGCGGATGCGGCGCCGCATATCGTGAACAAGACCGACGTGAAAAAGCGGACGCCGATCGAGGCTTCGCTGATGCCGCCCGGCCTTACGCTGGGCCTGAAGCCCGACGAGTTCGCCGATCTTCTCGCCTATCTGGAAACGCTCCGCTGATCCGTCTGCTACGGCGCGACGGCGTGCAGCAGCGCCTTGCTGTGGTCGGTGAAAGTCGCGCGGTAGACGAGATCGCCGTTGATGTTGAATCCGCGGCTTTGTCCGGTGACGCCGGTGGCTGCGGGGAAAATGGCCATCGCGGAGAGGACTTTGGTGACGCCGTTGACGAGGATGCTGCTGCCTTCGCGGGCGACGAGGTTGACGACGCCATTTCCGTCGTCGGCCCAAAGACCCACGTCGTTGGAGGTGGTGACGCCCGGGCCGCGGAGTTTCGCGATGAAGACGGCGCCGCCAGAGTCCGGCAGGACGAGCGAGGTGAATGCCGCGAAGACGGTGCCGTTGGGCGTGCCGGGGGCGTGGGCGTTGAGACGCGCGACGAGTTTGAGGATGCCGCCGCCCGACGCGTCGGACCAGATGCCGGAGACATTGGCGGTGGTGGCGTCGCCGGTGCCGACGCGGAGCTTGGCTTGAAAGGCGACCTTGTCGTTGTTGTCGAAAACGGGATCGCTGAATGAGGCGAAGACGGCGCTGGTGGTGCCGGGCGCGGGGCTGCCCGAGCGGGCGATGAGTTTGGCGCGGCCGCTGTCGTGGTCGGCCCAGATGCCGAGGTTATCCGCCGCGGTAACGCCGCCGGAGAGAGCGAGCGAGGCTTTGTAGGCGTAGTGGCCGTTGACGTTGACGATGGGATTCCCGAACGAGGCGAAGGTCGCGCCGGTGGGTTTGTCCGGCGAGTCGATGCCGGGTTCGCCCACGACGAAATGGACCGGTCCCGCGGTGTAGCGCGACAGAGCGGACGTGATGCCTGCGCCTCCCGCCAACGCGAGACCGCCTGCCACTTTCCCTGCGCTTCCGCCTCCGGAAACGCCGGGGAGATTCGCCGCGCGCAACCACTGGTCGGTGGTGTAGTCGTACATGAAGACCGTGCTGGTGGCCTGGCTGGCGGTGTTGAATCCTCCGATGACGTAGAGGACGCCGCCGAGGACGACTGCGCTGGCTTCGGTGCGCGCGGATGGCAGCGGTGCGCGTGTGGTCCATTTGCCGGAGTTGAGGTCGTAAGCTTCGAGAGTTGCGAGCACGCCCGACACGTTTTCGCCACCGACGACAAAGATGCGGGTGCCGGCGATGGCGGCCGCTGCGCCGCGCCGGGCGGTGGGCATGTTTAAGACCGGCGCCCATGAATCGCTCAAGGTGGTGTAGGCTTCGACCGCGCTCGTCGCGCCGCTGCCAGTGTCGCCGCCGATGAGGAAAAACGTGCCGCCATCGTATGCCGCGCAAGCGCCGAAGCGCGGGGTGGGAATCGCCGCGCCGCCGGTCCACGTCTTCGCGCTGAAGTCGTAAATATTCAGATCCCCGACCGCCGATCCAGTCGGCGTTGTGCGGCCGCCGGCGACGTAGAGTTTTCCGCCGGAACGGGCGACGGCATGTTCGCTCAGCGCGAGCGGCGCGGTGGTCTCGGTGGTCCAGGTTCCCACTGCGGAATCGAAGGCCTCGACGACGGCGGTGTTATTACTGCCGCTGACGCTGCCGCCGACGACGTAAAGGAAGCCGTTGAGCCCGACGCCGGCGGAGTGAGTGACGGCGGTCGGCTTGTCCGGTGCGCTGGCCCAAGTGTTGAACTGGGCGTGCGCGGCGGTGGTGCCGAGGAGGATGAGGAGGGAACTGGCGAGGGATTTCGAGTGCATGGAGTTGCGACGGTGAGCGGCTATCCGGAAGCAAGCTTGGTGCCGAACCCTGCGTTCCGCCACGGCGAAACGGTGACAACTCCGAGAGGAACGAACGAGGCCCGTCAGTGCTGCGCGAGGGTGCTCTTTTCCCGCATCAGCACGGGCGATGCGCCGAGGCTGTCGAGGATGGGGACGCCACCGTCGCCGAGGCGGCCGAAGGAAAGCACGCCGGTCGGGCACTGCTGGACGCAGGCGGAGCAGCGGACGCATTCGGGGTCTTCCATGGCCAAGCCTTTATTGGCGAAGTTCATTACGTCGATGCCCTGGTGGCAGACGCTGGTGCAGACGTTGCACGAGATGCACTTTTTCTTCTCGGCAAAGATCCGATAGCGCGAGAAGCGCGCGTAGATGTGCATGAGCGCGGCGAGCGGGCAGGCGAAGCGGCACCACACACGCCCGCTGAACCAGAAATATGCCGCGACTCCCATGACGCCCGCGAGCCAGAGGTCGACGATGTAGGCGTAGTTGAAAATGGTCCAGCCGTTGAAGAGGCCGTAGTAGATGGGGCTGAGGATGGACAGGAAACCGAGCGCGGGCACGGCGGCGGCGATCCAGCCGAGGATACGGAGGACGAGCAGGAGCATGGCTACGGCGAGGATGACCTGACCGGCCATGTTCCATCGATTTGCGCGCGGGCCGTGTGGCATCTTTTGCCGATGTGTGTCGCCGAGCGTTTCAGCCAACGCGCCGCACGAGCAGATCCAGCCGCAATAGGCGCCTTTGCCCCAACGCCAGACGATGAGCGGGATGATGACGAATGTCTGAAGCAGGCCGAGGATGAGCCATCCGGCGGTCGGATGGTCGTTGAAGAGATTCCAGATGAAGAGCGGCCACGCGAGGATGAAGCCGAAGGAACGCCAGTATTCGCGGTCGGGGCTGTAGCTGGGGATGGGGAAAAACTGGTCGGCAAACCACTGACCGAAGCCGTGGTCGAACCAGCCGTTCGCGCCCATCCAAGGCAGGAGGATGTACGGGAGGAGGAACAGCGGAAGGCACTGGACGCTCATGAGGCTGAGCGTCTGGAGCGTGACGTATGGGGTCTTTCGCCGCGCAATGCGGCGGAAGCCGAAGACGACGATCAGGGCGCAGTAGGCGAGCGAGTAGTAGAAGCTCGATTGTTTTGCGGCGAGGGTGAACGAACCGAGGATCGTGTGGGGATCGCTGGCGGCGGCGCTCGCGTGCTCGATCTGCGCGGCGACGCTTTCGGCGAAGCCTTTGCCGAGTTCCGAGAGCGGTCCCTTGTGCGCCTTCCAGTGGTAAAGCCAGACGCAGAATAGCGCGAAAAGGACGAAGCTGATCCACGTCTTGGAAGTCCACTCGCCGCGAACGGTGAGCCCGCTGCGCCGAAAGAAGTCGAGCGGCGCTTCGCGACCGAGCATGGTGAAGACGACGTCGTTCGGCACTTCTACCGTCTTTCCGTCGGCGTCGCGCAGACGAGCGGTGTCGGTCGTGATTTCGTCGATCGTGGAGCCGAGGAGCATTTTGACGGAACCGGTGGGCGTGGACCGCTGCATGTCCTGGGTGACGGTGGTGGTCTGGCGTTCGCTGGTCGGGCGATCGATTTCGACGGGAGAGTCGGCATCGGTGGCGAGAGCTGTGAGCTTCTCGATGTTGTCCGGTTTCGGCCGCGAGAATTCCTTTTTGCGATAGCTGAGGGTGACGTGGGCGCCGCACGCTCCGAGCGCGATCGCCGTCTCGAGCGCGGTGTCGCCACCGCCGACGACGAGCACGTTTTTGCCGGCGTATTCCTTTGGGTCGTGGAGGCGGTTGTAGACTTTCGGAAGGTCCTCGCCGGGGCAGCCGAGCTTGCGGAAATTTCCGCTCCGCCCGATGGCGACGATGACGCGGTGAGCCTTCGAGGTCGTCTTGTCTGTATGGTGCAGCGTGAGCGTGTTGCCGGTGCGTTCCACGCGCTCGATGCGTGCGTTGACGGGCTCAATGCCGGCGGCGCGCCGCTGCTGCTCCATCTCCTCGAGCAGCGCTTCTTTCACCTGCGCGGTGAACTGCAGATCGCCGGCCGGGGTCATGTCGGTCGGGTAGGTGTAGATCGGTTTTGCTTTGGGAAAATTGGCGACCGTCGAGAAGATTTGCGTCGCTTCGTAGATGGCGAAATTGAGCCCGGCCTTCTTGGCTTCCATCGCCGCTGCGATGCCGGAGACGCCGCCGCCGATGATGGCGAGGTCGAGCGTGCCGTTGCTCCCGCGAACGCTCGCGAAGTCAGGTTCGGCGAGGATTTCCTGCACGGCACGAGCGCCGCTGTCGGCAGAGAATTTGAGGAGCGGGATGCCGGTGAGATCACCGACGATGCGGACGCCGGTGACATTGGTGCGGCCGTGTTCGTCGGACGCCGGAAGTTTTTCGACGGTGCCGGCGGGCCAGCGTGTGTGGAGCCAATGGGTGTATTGAGTGAGCTTCGAAGGCATTGCGGTGCGATGGTGGAGGCGGATGCCTTTGATGACGAGCGGGAGTTACGGGATGACGGCGAGCGTGGTCGGCACGCCGGGAGCACTGGCGGGGCGGGCGAGGATCGCACTCGGAAGCAGGAGCTTCAGCCGATCGGCGGGAATGTTGCTGGCGAACATGAAGACCTGACTGCCCGCACTCCAACTCGCCGTATTCCAGCCGTCATGTTTGACAAAAACAGCGCGGCCTTCCGGCGGTTCGTCGGAGGAGTATTTGCGGGCGGTGGTGAAAAGGTGAGCCGCTTCATCGTGGCCGAGATCAAAGCAGATCAACGAGACCTGCCGGCCGTCGGCGTCGATGCGTTTGCAGCCGAACGTGGCGGTAGTCGCGACGGCCGCGGGCAGGACGGACGGCGCCGGCGCGGCGTGTGCCGTCAGCCATTCGACGAGGTGCGTCGCCTGCCGATGTTCCTCGTCGAGTTGTTGCGTCCCTTTCTCAATGCCCGTGAGCACCGCGAGCGAGCGAGTCTGCCATGGCGCGAGCGATGGGCCGTTCATCAGGATGGCCGGGAGCGCAGCGAGGACGGCGAGCACCGCCGCAACGGCCCAGAATTTTGGGCGATTCCACCAACTGCCAGGGCGACTCAACTTTCCACCCGCCAGAATCGTCGCGCGCAGGTCGGACGGGACCGGCACGCTGCGGAGACGATCGGAAACGGCGCGGTCGAAGCTTTGCGACTCGCCGAGCCACTCGCGCAAATGCGGGTCGCGTTCGGCTTGCGCGAGGGGTAGGGCGAAAGCGGGGTCATTCGCATCCTGACCGCCGGGGCGGTAGGCGCTGAGGATGAGCTTGGATTGATCGTTCATCGCGCGCCCTCCCCAGCGATGGTCGGCATCGGGATGATTTTTTTGGGCGCCTTTGCGTGCGTTTCGAGCAGGGCTTTCCGGAGCAGCGATTTGCCGCGGGAAAGTCGCGACATCACCGTTCCGATGGGCACTTCGAGGACTTCGGCGATGTCTTTGTATGACAGTTCCTCGAGGTAAAAAAGACTCAGGGGCGCGCGAAAGAGATCGTCGATTTCCCCGAGCGCGGCCACGACGGTGGTGCCGTCGATGTCATTGAAAATCGAAGGAGCGACCGAGGGCATGTCGGCGGCGGAGTCGTCGAGTTCGACGTGTTGGAATTTGGTGTTGTGTCGATAGGTACTCACGTATTCACGGTAAAGAGTGGTGAAGAGCCAGCTCTTCACTTTTGAGCGATCACGGAGCTGGTGGCCCTTCGATGCCCAGAGGAAAAAGGTTTGCTGCGTCAGGTCGGCTGCTTCGCTGGTCTGTTTTGCGAGGCTGAGGGCGAAGCGGTAGAGCGCGGCGTAGTGGCGATCGACGAGTTGTTCAAAGTCGTTCATCGGCAGGGTTCGGGGATATGAGTCCACTCGTGGAGTATTATTCCCAGTCTCCGCGGGAGCACTCAGATTGTGAAGAAATCCCGTTGACACTCCAATATGCGCCACCTAGCTTGGCCGCCCTTTTCCCAGGGAACAGAAGCCATGAAAACCTTTTCAGCCAAAGCCAACGAAGTGCCACGCCAGTGGTGGATCATCGACGCAGCCGACCAAGTGCTCGGACGCGTCGCCGTCAAAGCCGCGACACTGATGCGCGGTAAAGAAAAAGCGATCTACACGCCTCATGCGGACACCGGCGATTTCGTCATCGTGATCAATGCCGCGAAGGTGCGCGTTACGGGCAAGAAGGAAGTCGACAAGTCGTACATGAGCTTTTCCGGGTACGTGGGCGGGCACAAGAGCGAGACCGTCAAGGCCCGCCGTGCGCGCCGGCCTGAATTGCTCATCGAGCACGCTGTCAAAGGAATGATCCCGCACAACCGGCTTGGTCGGCGCGTTTTCACGAAGCTCAAGGTTTATCGCGGTTCGGAGCATCCCCACGCCGCGCAGTCGCCGAAGCCCATCACCGAAATCAAGTAACCAGCCCTCTCGTAAAACATGTCGCAGGAATTCATCGCCACCGGTCGCCGCAAAGACGCCGTCGCCCGCATTCGTATGACCGTCGGAACCGGGGTCATCGCCATTAACGGTCGCCCGTTTGAAGATTATTTTAAGACCACGGCGCTTCAGAACACCGTCCTGCAACCATTTGAAGCGACGAAAAACATGAACGGCTTTGACGTGAGCGTGAATGCCTCTGGAGGCGGGCTCGCTGGTCAGGCCGGTGCTGTGCGTCTGGCCATTTCACGCGCGCTCACTGAGACGGATCCCGAACTTCGCGCGGTATTGAAACCCGCCGGACTGTTGACCCGCGATCCGCGGATGAAGGAACGCAAAAAGAGCGGCCAGCCAGGTGCACGCAAGCGCTTCCAGTTCTCGAAGCGTTAAAAGATTCCACCCAGGGGAACGAATTATTTCCTCCTCGAGATCCGCGCTGCGTGTCCATCCGACGCGCAGCGCGGGTTTTTCGTTTTTCGGCCGAAGCGTCGGCAAAACGGCTGAATGAACTTGCCGGAATAATCATTGAGTCGATCGTCGGTATGAAGTTCCCAATGAAATCGGCCATTCGTTTTTTATTCCGCGCCCTCCTCGCATTCTTGGCGCTTTGCCCCCACCTTTACGCTGAGTCGCCGCCGACTCGGCTCAACTTGCATGGTTCTTCCACCGTGGCTCAGATTTTCACTGCGGCGAGTTCGCTCGTGAAGGAGGAACTCGGGCTTGATCTCAAGATTTCCAGCGACGGTGGGAGTTCTGGTGGATTGGCAGCAGTAGGGGTTGGATCGGCTACGATCGGACTTTCTACTAAGCCGATCGAGGCTCAAGATCGGGCGACATATCCGGACAAGCAATTTGAGGAGATCCAAATCGGCACGCAGGTTTTGGTGCTCGCCGTCGCGCGTGATGTTTGGGACAGCGGAATCCGCGCATTGAGCAAGGAACAGATGCTCGCGATCTACGAGGGAGATCTACGGAATTGGAAACAGCTCGGGGGACCGGACGAACCGATCAAATTCTATAAGCCGGATCGCGGCCGGGGCCTCTGGGAGATGCTTGTGGTTTGGCTTTACACCGATCCGAGGCGCGCCTCGTTGGGCCAGGAATTCGGAACGGTGACGCGAAATAAGGACGCATCGGACTCGTTGGAGTTCAATTCCGGCTCGATTACGGTACTGCCTCCCCATTTCGCAGACGGCAAAGCGGTTTGCGCATTGGGAATCAAACAGAAGGATGGCACCGTTCAGATGCCGACGGCGGAGACGTTAGCGGCGAAAAAGTACCCGCTGGCGCGGCCGATCCTGATGCTTGCGGGCCGCAAGATCGCCGGCGATACGCGGCATCTCGTCGAGTTCATGTTGAGCCCCCGGGGGCAGGCGATCGTGAAGGCGCAAGATTTTACGCCGGTGGGCGAGGCCGAAGCCGATCCGGCGCCGCGCTAGAATCCGCGCAGGAAATTCAGGTAGAGCCAAGCTGCCACGCCGACGAAGGTGATCAGCAGCACGAAAAATGTGAACATGCCGCGGCGCTGTTCGCGCTTGAGTTTTCGCCCGCGTCCCGCAGTGGCGATCTGAGCTTCGTAAGCGTATCGGGGGTCTTGCAACGCCGCTCGTGGCCCGAAGCGCGCTTCTGTCCGGGATGCCCGCGCCAGCAGTTCTTCGCGCCGCCGCTTTTCCTGCTCTTTGGCGATCCTGGGCGCTTCTTCGATCAAGCGCTGCCGTCGCAGGATTTCCTCGTGCAGGCGGCGTTCCTCTTCCGCAAGGGCGACCTTTTTTCGGTCGAGCGGTGACGACGATGTGTCCTGTTTCTTGGATGGACGTTTCGAGGCCATTCGCAGCGCCTCAATGCGTGGGTTGTTGGGTGGCGATGAGCACGATGATGTAGATGATGCCGAGCCCGCAGAGCGGAAGCGTGAACGCGAATCCGGCCTTCAGCCAATACATGAAATCTCTTTCCGATTCGGCGTGGCGATAGTCGAGTTGGAACCCTGCGCTGGCCGCGACCGGATCGCTGCCGTCGGTGTCGCTCTCCGGGCTGATTTTTGGCAGCGCCTTGCTGTATTCAGCTCGTGCGTCGTCGACGGAACTCAGGGCCTTGCTGAGTTCCTTGTTCATATCCAGTCCCTCCCAACCCTTCGGATTGATGGAGTCGAGATACTCCTGATGTTGGGTGAAAGAATCGTGAATCGCTTGAAGTTGCTCGACCCGCTTTTGAGCATCATAGGTTTCGCGATCGAGGACCACGATCGCCCGGGTGAATTTTTCGAGCATGTCGGCGCGCCCGACCTGCAATTGTTCCTGACGGCGGCTGAGTGCTTCGAGTTCGCGCTTTTGCTTCTCGATTTGCTCCTGCTGGCGCTTGAGCGAGTAGAGCTGCTCCTGTGCTTTTTGGACCTGCGAATCGAGGTGTTCGCCGGACATTACGTCGTCATCAGGGAGGTCCAGAAATTGTTCGTTGGAGCGCGGTTCAGACATGGTGACGGAGTGTAGGAGGCCTGGTTTAGATTTCCAGAGTTTTCACCCGTCCTGCTGCCATTCGCATGGGAATGAAGACCAGTACAAGAGATAAAACGCATGCGAGTCCGAGCGCGAGTTCATTTGGAATCGGAAATGGGATCTTTGCGACGCGGCGGAGATCGGGGATGGCGACGAGGGCGACGAATACGGTGATGTAGATAAACGAAATGACGAGGCAGAGGGTGCCGCCGAAGCCGCTGACGATTTTACTCGGGTTGTCCTCGCGGAAATTTGGAAATAAGGCGCCGAGTCCGACGGCGAGGCCCGACAGTGCGGCACTCATCACTGCGATCGCGACGGCGAAGAAGGCAACTTTTTCCGGCTCGAGGTGCAGCATCAGGCTGGATGCCGTCATAAGGGTTACGGTGATGCCGAGGGCGGCGGTGCACGATAGCCAAAACTTCTGCCGCACGACGCGCCCAAGCCCGACCGGAGCGAGGCCGAGGATCCAGAGGCGGCGACCCTCGAGGGAAAATTGAGGGAATACGAATCGAGTCGTAAGCGTGGAAAGCGTCAGCGCGGAGGCGGCGAGATTCAGGTAGGAAATCATCGTCTTCCAAAATGGATTCTCAAAGTTAAACGCCACGTTGCGAAGGTTTAAGACGTAGATGCAGAGCAGACCGAAAAAGATCATGAACTGAATCCACTGGGCGGGATCGCGCCAGAAAACGCGCACGTCCTTGATGATCAATGCGGCTTCCGCTCGCCCAATGGGAAGTGCTCCGAGGACGATTTCCAACAGCCCTCGGCGCGGGGCCTTTCCGCGTTTGGATTTGGCGACGCGCTGGAATCGCTCGGCTCGTGAGGTCAGCGCGATGCTCCAGCTTTCGTAATAAAACCGGCCGACGAATTTGAAACCGATGAGAAGTCCCATGAGCGCGTTGGCGAGCAGGAGGAAGAAGAAAAAGGCACCTTGCGGGGCGAGGCCTTCGCTCCAAGACAAGACCGATTTTGCGAGCCACGCGCTGGGGAGAAATGGATTCACGCTGAGGCGGGTATGGCGCAGGAGTTGGTCGAATGAGAGGACCTCCTGTTGACTGACCGCGTCGGTTTCCGAGATCGGGTTCAGCCCGAAGGCGAGCAGGGCAATGACGGCTGCGGCGATGAGGATCGCGGCGCGTTTGACTACGGGTTTTGCGACCACTCGCACGAGAAGCAGGATGATCCACGATCCGCAAAGCGCTGGCAGCACGACGAATGGCCCGTAGACCAGAGCGACCTGAGCGTAGAATTCCACGGGTACGCCGTGGACCGCTCCGAATGCCGCCATCATCGGCGCGCTGAGGAAAATCAACGCCCACGAGGACACGATCAGGGCTTCGATGAACTTCCACCGATAGACGTTCAAGTGCCGCACTGGGAGCGTGAGCAGCCACTGCGACTCGCGATTTTTGAAGAGCGTCGAGTAGCCGATGATGAGGTTCGAGAAAACGAGCATCACGAAGAAGAATCCAAAGATCAGAAACAAGATGCGCTGTGAGAGGAGCGAGCCGACGAGGGGGAAGTGGTAGAGATAATCAAGGCCCGCGTGAAAGAGCCAGTAGCCAACCACCAAATAGCCGAGGATGAAGCCCCCAAGCACGAAGAGCAGCAATGGCGACTCCTTCCGCACTCCCCGCAGGCGCGCGAGTGTCGAACGCCACTGGACCCAAAGCAGCAGCCTAAATAGACGCCCTGTGGAAATGGGCGATGTGTCGGCGGCTGAATGATCCGGGTGCATTTTCAGTTCCAACCGCCTCGAGCGAGGTCGGCACTGCGCAATCGTTTTGGAAGCGGGGTGGAAGGCGGGTTTTCCAGCGGCACGATCGCGACTCGCGCGCGATCGTGATTTGAGAGAATGGTCCGCCACGCTGTTTCCACGGACGTTGCGGCTGCGGCGTGGCGCGACCAAAAGATCAAATGGAGCGCGGGCGCCGTATTCGCTGTCTCGGCGGCGAGCGTCAGGTCCGGATGAAATCGCTGTGCGGTGCGAATAAGTCCCTCGACGGCGGGACGATCCTCTTCGGCGAAGATCGCTTCAATGGTGCGCGGCCGCTCGATGTGTACAGGCTGGGGCGCGATCGCGCGCGCCGCGCCGCCGCGTTTGCTCACGGTGATCTTAAAGTGGATCCATGCGACGAGGATTCCATCGACGCTTGCGGCGATTCGACCTTGATGGCCTCCGAGTGGCGCCCGTGGGGGCACGCGAATCTTCCACGAGACGCGGACGGCTTCGCTCCGCCAATGGTCGCTGGCGAGCAGGCCGGTCGCATTGATGCGGGGAATGTCGAGGGAGTAGGTGAGCCGCGGTCCCGAGTCCGGAAGATTCGCGGCGGCATGGGTGCGGGCGCTTGCGAGGTGCTCGCGGAATCCGGCCCACAGGTCGATGTGCAAGACGCCTCCGGGGGCGACGGACGTTGGCGCGTGGAATTCGAATCCCACGCCGGCTCCTGATCCGACATCCGCCGGTGCCGGGGCTGCGGCGACGGGGGGCCGGTCGGCGAAGAAGGCGAGATCTTGATCGGATGGATGGGAGAGGTCTGGGGTGAGTGAAATTTGCTCACTTAGCAGGTATGTGCGCTCGTCGTGTTGTGCGCTCGTTGTCGCGACAAAGAGCAGGGTATCGAAAAGCTGAGATGCCCACTCCTCGAAGCGGGTGGAGTCGCGAAAGAGGATCGGGCCGCGCTCGGCTTGCGAAAGATTCGACTCGTTGCGGGTCAGGAGACGCTGGGTGGAGGGTCGTTGCGTGTTGGACTTCAGCCAGGAGAGCAAGGGGCCGCCGTATGGTTCGTGAATTCCAGTGAGCAGCACCAGCCGTGGGGCTGAGAGGTTCGGCATACTATCCGCCTGCCATCGGATCGCATTTGCGAGGGCCCTTCCAGCCCAGTCGAATTCGTGCGGCAGCGAGTCGTCGAGCGCGACGAGCTGGATGATGAGGTCGGTGACGGCGAGGGCCATTAACGCCGGCTCGGCCGCCGCGCCGGACGCGAGTCGTGAATGGTAGGCCAAATCGATCATTCCCCCCGAGTCCGTCGCGATCGCCAGCAGACGTTGTACGATGGGGTGTGTCGACTCGACGGTTCCGACGACGTGCACGCTGAGGGGGGAAGTCATTGAGCCGTGCAACCTATTCGCCCTGCACCGCAAGTCGCGAGATTTTTAGTCCCTCAGCGCCCGGGCGCGAGTTCGAGCAGGACACCCTTCAGGTACTCGGTTTCGGGAAGGGTGGTAATGATGGGGTGGTCGTCGGATTGTTGATAAATCGCGAGCTGGCGCAGCGTGCGTTTGGCGTCCACAGCGGCTTCATTGATGACCTCGCTGAATAGTTCCCGGGTGACGTGATGCGAGCAGCAGAACGTCGCGATCAGCCCATTGGGATTGAGCAGTTTCATCGCGCGGAGGTGGATTTCCTTGTACCCGCGCATCGCATCGTTGAGTTTGCCCTTCGTCTTGGTGAAGGAGGGAGGATCGAGGATGATCAGATCGTAGCGGGCCTCCTGCCGTTCGAGATCTTTGAAAATGTCGAACACGTTCACGGCGCGCGCATCGACGGCGAGTTGATTGCGCTCGGCGTTTTTGCGGATCAGGTCCACGCATTCCGTACTGATCTCCATCGCTGTGATCTCACTCGCTCCAGCCTTGGCGCACGCGAGAGCGAAAGCGCCCTGGTTTGAAAAGCAATCGAGCACTTTGCGGCCGGGCGCGTGGCGTGCGACGGCGGCGTAGTTGGCGAGTTGATCGAGATAAAACCCCGTCTTTTGTCCCCGCAAAAGATCGACCTCAAACTCGATGCCGTCGACGTTGATCGGGAACGGCGCGGGCGCTTCGCCGAGGAGCATTCCGGTGATTGGCTCGAGCCCTTCGGCTTTCCGGATGGGCGCGTCGTTGCGTTCGATGATGGATCTAACCGGCAGCGACTCGCGGAGCGTGGAGACGATGAGTTCCTTTCGCAGATCCATCGCGAGCGTCAGCGTCTGGACGACGAGATGATCGCCGTAACGATCCACGATCAGTCCCGGCAATCCGTCGCTTTCACTCCACACGAGCCTGCATAGCCGTGGATTCATGCCGCGGCGGGATCGATACTCGATCGCCTGGCCGATGCGGCGCGCGAAAAAATCCGCGTCGAGATCCTGGCGCTGGCGCGAAAAGCGGCGGGCGATGATTTGGGATTTCGAATTGTAAATGGCGCTGCCGAGCAAACGATCCTGACCGTCCCGCAGGGACACGACGTCGCCGTCTTCGGGTTTTCCAAACGCCTTCATGACTTCGCTGGAGTAGACCCAGTCGTGGCCGTGAAGGATGCGGGAGCGAGGTTTGATGACGAGTCCTGCCATGATGTGGGCGAGGACGTTAAGGGAGAGCAGGGTGAAGTCAACGCGGCGGCGGCGATTTGCGAAATGGGCGGAGTTTGACGTCCTGACGAATTGACACTGCCGGGCTTTCCGCTCAGTAACTCGGGCGAAATCCAGCGTCGACTCAAACCCTATGAGCGCCAGCAACGAATCCACCCCCATCGACAACACCGCGCTGGAACTCGCCCGCGAGCGCACGAAGCAAGCGAGTATCGTCGGTTGGACTGGCGGTATTTCCGTCTTTCTGGGAGGTGGCGCCCTCGCGAGCAATCCGACGTGGCCGGTCGCAGTGGGCATCATCGCGCTCGCGTCGATGATCGCGCTCATTTGCCATGGAATTCTCAAGCGCTAACGAGCATTCGCCGGCGGCCAAAGGGGTGGTGGGGCTGATGCGCCGTGCATTTTTGATCCGCATCATCTGCGCGCTGGCGATTCTCGGGATGGCTTTTCGATCGGCTCTTGCGGCGCCGGTGCCGTTGGAGAAAGCGAAGATCGACGCGCTGATCGCGGATTTGGAAACGAAGTCGGACGCGAAGTTCGTCCGAAATGGGAGCGAGTATGACGCGAAGTCGGCAGCAAAATTCCTGCGAGGGAAATGGCAGGCGCACGATGGCGAGATCAAGACGGCGGCTGACTTTATCGCGAAGGCGGCGACTGGATCTTCCACGTCTGGAAAGCCCTACCTGATTCGTTTTAAGGACGGTTCTGAGGTGCGGTGCAGCGAGTATCTGAGCGCGAAACTCAAAAAGCTGGAATCGAACTGAGGCACTCGGAGGGCTGGTCGCATGTACGCGTGCCTGATTGGAAAAATGGTTTGAACGAGCTTGAAGAGGGCATGTCGAAGGTGTCCATTCCGCCTATGCTGCGAGCGACTTTACCGGCCATTGCATCCTCCCTCTTGCTGATCGGTTTGGCTCGCGGCGCGGCGGATTTGGACAAGGCAGCGGCCCTCGGTCTTCTGCGGCAGATTGATCAGGGTTTTATTCAGGTATTTGAAAAGGTGGTGCCTTCGGTGGTGGTGATCGAGGCGACCAAGGCCGACGAAGACGAGGTGTCCGGGGATGCACGGAAGTTCGAGTTTTTTTTCCGCGATCGGGATGGAGAGGAGTCCGGGAAAGGCGAATCGCCGGAGCGGCCTCGCCTGCCGCGCCAGTCGCGCAGCGAGGGGAGTGGATTCATCATCGCTGCGGATGGATTTATTTTGACGAACCAACACGTCGTGGCGGACGCGGAGAAGCTGGATGTGCGGCTCAAGGACGGGCGCCATTTTCCCGCGAAACTGGTCGGGGCAGATGATAAGACGGACATCGCGGTGCTGAAGATCGACGCGAAGGATCTTCCGGCGGCGTCCATGGGCGACAGCGAGGCATTGAGGGTGGGGCAATTGGTTTGCGCCATCGGTACGCCGTACAATCAGGATTATTCGTTCACGTGTGGCTGGGTGAGTGGGAAGGGGCGGACGAACCTGCTGGCGCCGACTTCAAAATCGATCTTGTACGAGGATTACATCCAGACGGATGCGTTCATCAATCCGGGGAATTCCGGGGGGCCGCTCTTTGATGTGGAGGGGAAGGTGATCGGGATGAATACGCTCATCAACGGAATCGGACGGGGTCTGGCGTTTGCGATCCCGAGCGCGATGCTGGTGGATGTGTCCCAGCAGCTCATCGCGAGTGGGAAAGTGCGCCGGTCCTGGCTGGGAGTGAGGATCGAGACGCTGGCGGACAATGCGACGTTGCGGGAGCACTTGCAGGGGATCGAGCATGGGGTGGTGGTCGATACGATCGAGGCGAACGCGCCCGCTTATAAAAGCGATCTGCGGCCGACCGATGTGATCACGGAGGTGGATGGCGTGGCGGTGAGTCTTGCGAAGGATTTGCAGAAGGAGATCGTGCGAAAGAAGGTGGGACAGGTGGTGCAATTGACGGTCTGGCGCGCGGGAAAGACCCTTCAAATCCCGGTGACGACGGGCGAACTGCCGACGGAGGTGATGCGCGTGGCCACGACGCCTGCGAAGTCGGAACCGCGTGTGCAGACGGAGACGTATGGAATGAAGCTGAAGGATGGGGCGAGCGGGGGAGCGACGGTCGAAAGGGTGACACCTGACAGCGCGGCGGCGAAGGCTGGAGTGCGCGAGGGCGACCTCGTGACCGATGTGGAGACGAGGCCGGTCAAGACCGCCGCTGCGGTGCTGGAAGCGATCGCGACGAGTGACGGGAAAGCGACGAAGAAAGGCATCCTTTTGAACCTGGAACGGAACGGCAAACGGACCTACGCAGTGATCGAGCCCGGCGACTAGCGGCGAAAGATTTCCTTGGTTGGGGCGGCTGGCGCTCAAATCGGAGCGCCAGCCGTTTTTTTCGCCGAGGGAGATCATGCCTGACCGCGGTCGGCGACGTAGGGATTGGTGGCTCGTTCGATGCCGATTTTGGTCGCGGGACCATGACCTGGGAGAACGGTGACGTCGTCGCCGAGGGGAAAGACTTTGTTTCGGATGCCGCTGAAAAGGATGTCGCGGTCGCCGCCGGGCAGGTCCCAGCGCCCGACGCCACCAGCGAAGAGCACGTCGCCACCGAAGAGGATGCGGTCGTCTTTCGCAAAAAAACAAAGGCTGCCCGGACAATGGCCGGGGACGGAGAGGACTTGAAAGTCGATGCCCTGAAGATTTTCCGAATCCGATTCGTCGATGCGACGATCGGCCCGGATGGGATCGATCTCCCACGCGAAGCCGAAGTTTTTAAAAAAACCGGGCTCGGTGATCATGGGCTCGCCGTCGGCGTGATAGGCGACCCCGCATTCGTGTTCGCGCTGGATTCGCGCGGCATCCCAGACGTGGTCGATGTGGCCGTGGGTGAGAAGGAGGAGGTCGACGAGGTGCCCGCGTTTGCTGAGCCAGTCGGCGGCGTCCTGCGGAGCGTCGATCAGGATGCGCTGCTTTGGCAGGTAGAAGCAGTTGGTGTCGAAGATCCCGCCGGTAAATGTGTCGATTTCCATGTCGAAGATCGAACTTCCAAGGCCGGGCGCTGTCTGTCCAGTGCTGACTCCGCTAAGCAAGGCGCGGATCGGCCGTTCCGTAACTAGTTTGCGCTTTGCACTTTTTCTGTCAGCTTCCCGAGCCGTTTCAAAAACCAACTCATTTCCAATGAAGTTCTCTCGTTTTTTCCACTGGCCCCTGGCCGCATTCATCGCGTTCGGATTGCCGACCGTCAACGGTGAGGAACCGGACCCGGCGCAGGTGGAAATCTATGTGGGACGTGTGCTCGAGCAGACGCACTACAGTCGCAAAAAACTGGACGATAGCGTGTCGAAGCTCCTGCTGAAAAACTTCCTCGAAGGGCTCGATTACAACCACCTGTATTTCACGCAGAAGGATATCGACACGTTTACGAAGAAGTATGAGACCTCGCTCGACGACGACATTCTTTTTGGAAACACCGAGCCGGCGTTCACGATTTACAATCTTTACAAGAAGCGCGTGGAAGATCGGGTCGCGAAAGTGAAGGAAGCGCTGAAGCAAAAGTTCGACTTTAAGAGCGAGAGGACGATCGAAGTGAACCGCCAAAAATCGGCGTGGCCGAAGGACGAGGCGGAGGCGGATCAGCTTTGGCGTGATCGGATCGAGGGGGAGTTGCTCCAGGAACAACTGCTCAAAGGCAGCAAGCCAGCGGTCATCGCGGAGGCTCCTGTGGTCCCGGTGAAGGATCCGGCGGCCCGACTGACGAAGCGTTACGAGCAACTCGTCCGAAACCTGAAGGAGCAATCGAAGGAGGATGTGGTGAAGATTTTCCTGACTCTGCTCGCGCAGACGTATGACCCGCATTCGGAGTACATGAGCAAGAGTGAGTTGGATAATTTCCAGATCAATATGAAGCTCTCGCTGGTGGGGATCGGCGCGGTGTTGCGTTCGGAAGACGGCTACGCGCAGATCACCGAACTCGTGACGGGCGGCCCTGCATCCAAGGACGGAAGATTGAAGGTGGGGGATAAAGTTTCGGCTGTCGCGCAGGGCGAGAAGGAGTTTGTGGACGCAGTGGATATGAAACTCGACAAGGTGGTCGAGATGATCCGCGGGAAGAAGGACACGATCGTGCGTCTCCAGGTGCAGCCGGTGAGCGCGACGGACCCTGCGGTACGCACGATCATCGACATCAAGCGCGACGAGATCAAACTCAAGGAGCAGGAGGCAAAGGCGGAGATCATCGAGCAACCGGGGCCGGACGGGACCGTCCAACGTCTCGGATGGATCACGCTTCCGTCATTTTACGCCGACATGGAGCACAGCGGCGCTGTGAATGCGAAGAGCACCACAAAGGACGTTTTGACGTTGCTCACCCGCTTAAAGGCGGAAGGGATTTCCGGGCTCGTGATGGACCTGCGCCGGAATGGCGGAGGTTCGCTGGAAGAGGCGGTGAACTTGACGGGGCTTTTCATCAAAAAGGGGCCGGTGGTGCAGAGCAAGGACAGCAACGGGACCCCTCACGTCAATCGCGATACCAATCCAACCATTTCCTACGATGGACCGCTGCTTGTCCTGACCAATCGTTTGAGCGCCAGCGCCAGCGAGATTTTCGCGGCAGCGCTCCAGGATTACGGTCGCGCGGTCGTCGTGGGGGACTCGAGTACGTTTGGAAAAGGGACGGTTCAAACGATGTTGGAAATCGGACGGCTCATGCCGTTCCTCGGCGGAAACGGGACGGAGGCCGGGGCGCTGAAGCTGACGATCCAGAAGTTTTACCGAATCACGGGTGGTTCGACGCAACTCAAAGGAGTCGAGCCGGACGTGATCCTGCCGTCTCCGTTTGACCATCCGGAGATCGGCGAGGTGGCGCTGAAGGGGCCGTTGCCGTATGACAAAATGGATCCCCAGCCGTTCGACAAATGGGATAAGCCGCTATTTTTCAAGGAACTCCGCGACCGCTCCAACGCACGGTTAGCTGCGGACCCGGAGTTCGGTTACATCAAGGAAGATTTGGCGATGTCCAAGAAGAGGTTCGAAGAAAACAAAGTTTCGCTGAATCTGGAGAAACGAAAGAAAGAGATCGAAGAGGATAAAGCGCGAAAGGAGCAACGCATCACGGCTCGGGAGCATACGAAAGCGAGCGACGAAAAACGCTTCACCGTCACGCTCGATAACGCCAGCAAGCCGGACCTGCAGCCGGTGAAAAATGAGAAGACTGCGGCGCCCGTGAAAGCCGGTGTCGACAAGCCCAAGGAGGCGCCCGCGGACGCCGCGCAGAAAGCGGTCGATCCGGATGCGGATGATGGGGACGATGATATTTCGGCGGACGGCAAGCCGGGAGTCGACGCGATCCGCAACGAAGCGATCCACATTTTGGACGACCTGATCGAGCTGAACCGCGGCCCAAAGACGACCACTGCGGCCAAGTAAGATCAGACCCCGAAACTCGCTTCGATCCGGAGCGAGTCGGTCCCGCTGATGACGATGTCCTTCAGTTGCACGTCTGCGAAAGCGTGTGAGGCGAGCGGGATCGTGCGGCTCTCGATTTTTTCGAAACGCGGACGCAGGTAGCCCGCTGCCAGGTTGGCGATCATTCCTTCGCCGGTCGCTTTCAGATGGCGGGCGCGGAGATTGAGTTCATCGTCCACTTCGACTCGAGCGGTGACGGTCAGAACCGTGCTCATGACAAAAACCTTGGCCGTGATCTCTGCGCGAAGGTCGAGAGATTTGGAAGATCGGGCGGTGAATTCGAGACGGACGGCTTTGATCTCCGCTCCTTGCTTGGCGGCGGCATCCGCGGCGAGGGTCTTGAGCAGATTTTCGAGATCCGCGCGATTCGCCTCGAACGATACGGTTCCCGTGGAGGAAGCGACCAGCATCAGGAGGGGCCTTTGAGCGGCGTCGCGCGCAAAGCCCAAGGTGACCTCTTGAGCATCGAGTGCGAGTTGCAGAGGCGTGCCTTCTGCGAGCAGCGGTTTGGCCCTGATGTGGAGGGCGCGGACGGTGACGGTATCGGTGGGGTCCGAGATCGCGAGCGGGAGGCGGGACGTGCGGCTGACATTCGCGCCGGTCAGATCGATTTGCAGTTGATCGATCTTCGGAAAGGTCCCGCCGTCGCTGCGGATGTCGCGTGCCGCGATGCCGTGCGCGGACAATCCGTCTCGAATGGCGTTGGACAATTCGTCGAGAGACTGTGGAAAATTCGAGCCTGAAAGTGGGATCATGTCGGAGCGTTTCGTCCGGGTGCGATGGCGTCAAGCTTTGCGATGGGAGCACGATCCGCCGCGAGCTAGCGCTCTGGAAGGCTTTTCAAAAGGGCGGGTCGAGTGCTCGGGAGCCGGTGTGAGGCGCGCCCGATGGCGACTGCAGCGGTGACCGCCGCGCTTTGGATTCCGAGTGCGCGAGCGAGTTCGCTTTCAAAATGGAGCATCACCCTGCGCGAGGGAGGCTGGAGATTCAGGTGC
>JAYTDO010000377.1:0-26596 GCA_043735935.1 Chthoniobacteraceae bacterium | reverse complement strand
GGGTAAAGCGAAAGGAACCGCATCGCGACCTCGCGCCGAAAGACGCGCAGTCCCGAATTCAGATCGGGAATCTTCTGCCCGCTCAAATATTCGGCCAGCCGCGTGATGATCCATTTTCCCGGGCGTCGCATCCAGGGCACCTGCACGACCGCGCCGGTCCGCGCGCCGACGACCATGTCGTATTCGGGGGCGTCGCCCATCAGCTTTGGAATGTCCTCGAGCGGGTAGGTGCCGTCGGCGTCGGCGATGAGGATTAACTCGTGTTTCGCGCGCTGGAGGCCCGTTTTCAGCGCGGCGCCATAACCGCGGTTGATCTCATGCTCGAGCAGCGTCACGCCGAGCGTCCGCGCGATCTCGCCGGTCCGGTCGCTCGATCCGTCATTGATGACCACGATCTCGAGGTCTTTGAAAAAACTGCGGTGCTCGGAAATCTTCTTCACGGTGTCCGCGATCGCGCCCTCTTCGTTAAAAGCGGGAATGAGGATGCTGACGCTGAGCGTGGAGATATCGACCGAGGCCATGAGGAAAAGCGCACGACTCTCGCCAACCCCGCCCCCTTGGCAACTCGATAATCCGCGCCGAGAAAAGGCTCGCCGCCCGCGCGTGCATTTCCTTCGATGTGCGCCCCATGTCGTCACCTGAATCCAGCGCCCACGCGCCTGCCCGCCGCTGGCTGCTCGCGCTCGCGCTGCTCGCCCTGTTCACCGGGGCGCTCACGCTCTTCACCCAGCAGAATCGCTACCCTTACTTTTACCACCCCGACGAATACGGGAAATGCCGGCAGATCGTGGACGGCACGCGGAGCTTCAATTTCAACCACCCCCTGCTCCTCCTCAACGTCGCCAAACCGATCTACAAGATGGCCGGCAAAGGGACCGATGACGGGAAACCGGCGCAACTGCAAAAGGCCGTCATCGCCGGTCGCACCGCCTCCGCCATCTTTGCGGCGCTCACGGTCGTGGCGCTGGTCGTCGCGGCGGGGTTGATCGGCGGCCCCTCGGCGGCGATCGGGACGGCGTTGGTGCTCACGTTTCATCCGCTGCTCTTCGAGCACGCCCACAATTTCAAGGAAGACACCGCGCTGACGATGGGCCTCGCGTTCACTTGCATGGCCGCGTTGCTTTTTTGGAAAGCGCCCGGCGATCGCGGGCGCGCGATCCTCCTCGGCGTCGCGACGGCATGCGCGGTCTCAGGAAAATACGTGGGATTCACCGCGCTGGTGATCGCACTTCCGGTCATCATCTTTGCGCCCGGCGAGCAGCGCGGCCGGCGGTTCGGCGTTTTCGCCGCGGCGCTCGTGCTCACGTTTGTGGTCGCGAACTACCAGATGTTCACGCACCTCAGCGAATGGCGTCAGAGCTTGAGCCGCGAAGTCGGCATGAGCGTCAGCGGCAGCCGGGGTGTCGTCGCGCAGAATCCGATCGGATATTACCGGTCCTGGTTCAGCCAGACCGTGCCGACGGCAGCGCTGGTCTTCCTCGCGCTCAATGCGCTCAACCTGTGCACCACCGCCCGCCGGCGCTCGCTGGCGGACTGGCTCGTCTTCGCGTTCCCGTTCCTCTTCACGGCGATGCTCATGGCGTCCCCGCGCATCTCGGACCGCTATTTCCTGCCCGCCGCGGTGCTGTTTAATTTCAACGCGGTCGTCGGCGTCGGCGTCTCGGCGGAGTGGTTCACGAGGGCGTTTGGAAGATTCCGCTGCGTCGGCCAATGCGTGCTTACCGCGATCGTGCTGTGTTTCGGCTGGCACCAACAGGTGGCCACCTTCCGCAAGACCTTCTGGCAATTCCGGTTCGACGACCGCCGCGAATTGGAAACCTGGATGACGGAAAACCTCCCGGCCGGGAGCCGGGTCGCGCAAGATTCCGCGATCGGCCTGCCCGACCCCGAGCACCACAAACAAAAGGGAATGAAGCGCGAGTTTAAACACGAGGTGCTCGGCAGCGAATTCGTCGCGGACCTCGGCACCCTCGATGAGCTCCGCGCAAAGGGCGTCCGATACATCGCCACGACACCGAAGAAGAGCCAGCGCTACACCGACGGGGCCATGACTCCAAACGCCGACGCGCAGGACGAATTCGAGCGCCGCAAAGCCTTCTACAACTCGCTCCCCGAGCAGGGAAAAATCCTTTGGGAACGCAAGATCGCCGAGATCGACACGCTCCATCCCGGCATCATCTTGTATGACATCAGCCCGAGGCAGTGACGCTGCGCCGCAGGCGAAGCGACTGCGCGAGTGGATCGTTTGGTGCCTGCCCGCCCTCATCTTTGGCGGCTGGCTGCGGATCGAACTTCTGCACGGATGGCAGGCTGGTCTCTACTTCGGGCCGGACTCCGCTTCCTATTGGGAAACGGCGTTCCGCTTCGTGCAGGGAGGCCCGTTTGAAGTCAACGACAAGCGCCCCTGGCTTTACCCCGTCATCGTCTGGCTCGCGGGCCACGGGCCGGTCAGTCCGGCATTCAGCGTCGCATTGCTCCAGCAAACCGCCGCGTGGCTCTCCATCCTCGCGCTCGGCGCCTTGATCCGCGCCATCGTGCCATTCTGGAAATGGTTCATCATCCCCGCGACGCTACTTTATGCCGGCCAGCCGGAGATCTTGTACTGGGGCCACGTGTTGATCGCCGATTCGCTCTTCATCTCGCTCGCTCTCGTCGTGGCGCTCGTCGTGGCGCGTTATTGGAGGGCGCCATCATGGCGGCGGCTCGCGATCGTGATGGCGCTCGTGTTCCTGGAAATGGCCATGCGCCCGGTCGGACGCGCCTTCTGGCTGTCGATGATCCCGATCGCCGTGCTGGCTCCGCAGATTCCATGGCGGGAGAAGCTGCTTCACGCAGGCGCGCTCGCCGTCCTCTATTTCCCCGCATCGGCAGCCACTTCAGTGCGGCAGGGCGAAGACCTTCTCTTCCTCTCCACGCTCCCGCTCATGCGGCTCGACACCCCGCTGCACGCGGATCTGAAAGCCGAGTTGAGACCCCAGGTCGAGGCGGCCCGCGCGGACATTTGGAGTTATATCACGGTCGGACAACGGCAGGTTTGGGGGGAGCTGATCGACGACGATCAAAGCGGACTCGGCCCCGTCATGCGCGGCCTGCGGGCGGATAAAAAACGCTACACCAAGGTGCGGAGTGAGATCAGCCGCGAAGCCCTCGCGCACGCGCCTCTCACCTACGCCGGGATGATCGCGATGAAGACTTACGCCGTCTACGGCCTCAACGATACCAATGACCGACTCGCCCCCGATCGATGGGCGAGCGGCGAGGAAAAATTCCTCGACCGGAGTTTTGGGAAACTCGATCCGAAGTTCCCGGGTTACATGCTCGGAAACAGCCGGATTACCGATACGGCCACACTCCATCAGGGCATCGCGGACACGCTCTCGGCGAAGGGGAGCCAGTCTCGCATCCTCGCCACACTCGACCTTTTCGAAAGGGTCACGGCTCCGTTTTCGCTGCTGGGAAAATGGCCCGATCGCTGGTGGTGGATCATCCCCGTCGCCCTCGGAGTCCTGGTTTTCCCGTGGACGCAGGACGGTCGGCGCCTCTGGCCGATCCTCATCCTCACCGCCGGATATCTTGGCATGACCTTCCTGGTCGGACGCGCCGTCGGGCGTTATCGGCTACCGGTGGAGTTTGCACTCTACATCAGCGCGAGCGGCGGCCTCTCCATGGTCCCGTATCAGCTTAAAAAGTCGCGGTGCGCATGAGCGGCGTTTTGACCCTTCGCCGTTGCCTGCTGCTCTGCCTCCCTGCGCTGGCGATCGGCGTATGGCTGCGCGCCACGGTGCTTCTCGCCACACCCGAGGCAATACTCACCGCGGATACGAATTCGTATTGGGATTGCGTCTCGCGGCTTTGGAATGACGGCAAATTCGAAATCCCCGAGAAACGTCGCTGGCTTTATCCGCTCGTGCTGATGCTGGCGCCCGCCCTGCCCGGCAACACCCCGCAAGCCGTGGCGCTCGGCCAGTACACGCTCGGCGTGCTCGCGATCGTCGGCGTGGGGTGGATCGCGGGACATCTCACGCGTTGGCGGGAAATCGTCGTCCCGCTTTCGACCGTTCTTTTTGCCGTCTCCCCGCGCGGCCTCGCCTACGAGCATCAGATGATCGCGGACAGCCTGATGACGAATCTCTTCATCCTCGCCGCCGCCGCCGCCATCCCGCTCCGCGGCCTCACCCAGCGGCGGCTCGGTTGGACCATCGCGCTGTGCGCCTTGGTGGTCGCGCTCAAGCCGCACGGCAAACCGCTCGCGCTCCCGATCCTCGTCGCGGCGGCATGTGCCGCCGGCGTGCCATGGCGCTGGCACCGGGCGAACTGCCTGCTCGGAGCGCTGTGTCTCGGGCTTTTCGTTTCGTCGGGAAGCTCACACCAGGGAGGCTGGCTGCTGCTCGGTTCGACACTTCCCCTCGTGCCGGAAACGGGCGAGCCGTTCGCCAACTACCGCGCAGCGCTCGCGCCCGTCATCCACGAAGCACGCGCCCTCGGCGACGCCTATCCTTGGTATCAGTTCCGCTACAAAAAGCTGCTCTCCGACAGCGACGCCTACGACGACCTCGCCGCCGGCCAAACCTTCGCGAAGGCCGGTCCGGAGTGGAATCCGCTCACCAAACGCAAGGAAGAGTTTGGGCGTGTCACCTCCGCACTCGCGAGGTCGGGCATCCGCGCCGCGCCTCTGACGGCCCTTCGTTTCACCGCCACGAAAATCGCCCGCGGCCTCGCCGCCTCCGAATTCGACCAACTGGAAATACTCTCACCCGCCGCTTTCTGGGAAAGCCAGCGGGCGCGCAATGACGAACGATGGACCGAGCGCCCGAAGGCCATCACGTTGATGTACGAATTGGACCGCCCGGCGTTTGACGCATTCGTCCGCGAACGCTCCGCGCGGCGTAACAGCGACGTCACCGCGAATCCCCTCGTCCGGCTCGCTGCAGGCGTCCGCTGGTTTGGCGACGACACCGCGGCCCATCGTGTGTGGTGGACTTGGATCGGCATCCTCGGCGCAGTCGGCCTCGCCGCCGCCGCCGCGCGCTCCCGGGAAGGTATCGCCCTCACCGGAGCGCTCGCCCTCTCCCTCGCCACATCCTACGGCATTGGCGACGCGGTGGCCCGGTACGTCTATCCCGTCGAATGGATGTCTTACGTTTTCTCAGCGCTGGGCCTCGCCGCGCTTGCCGACATCGGCCTATTGTTAAAGCGGAAGTCTTCGCCACCTCCAGTCCACGAGTCATGAATGCAATTCCATTCACCTTCCGTCGCTGCATTCTGCTCACGCTCCCGGCCCTGATCATCGGTGCCGCGCTCCGCATTTACGTCACATGCATCCTCCCGACGGGATTCTACGGTCCCGATTCGAACAGCTATTTTTCCACCGCCAAGCGGCTTTGGACGGAACAGAAATGGTCGAACAGCGAAAAGCGCCGGTGGGCATATCCGCTTTTCCTCGCGACTCTGCCTCCTTTGCCGAGCAGTCCAGCCCGGCTCGTCCCGATCATCCAGCATACGTGGGGTCTCGCGTCATTGATCGGAATCGGATGGATCGTCGGCCACGTCACGCGGCGGCGCGCAGTGTGGATTCCCATCGTCACGACTCTCGCGACGCTTTGGCCGCTCATGCTTTGGTACGAACAGGAGGTGCAGGCCGAATCGATGTTTGTCTCCGCATACATCCTCGCAGTCGCCGCGTTTTTTCCCGCTGCCCGGCTGCGGGAAGGCCGTCGGCTGATGTGGTTTCTGCTGGCGGCAGCGTGCATTATTTCGATCAAACCGCACGGGCGCGGACTTTGGCTGGGGTGCATGGCCGCGGCCACGCTGGCTGCCGGTATGCCGTGGCGATGGAAAATGCGCGACCTTGCCGCGGCCGCAGCGGGCTTGCTCATGATTTTTACGACCGGGAGTTCAAAGCAGGGGAACTGGCTGCTGCTGAGTTCCGTGCTGCCGCTCGTGCCGACGGACGGCGAGAAATGGCCGGACGAACGCAAGGAACTCACCCCCGTCATCCTCGAAACGCGCGAGCAACTGGCCATCTACCCCTGGCGGCAGGGCCGATACAAACATCGCGTGATGAGCAACCGGGCCGACGTCCAGATCAGCGAAAAATGGGGCGCATTGACTCGCGAAAAGCAGCGCTTTCAACGGGTCTGCGGTGACTTCGCGCGCGAAGCGATCTTGGCCCATCCCCTGGAAGTGGCGCGGCTAAGCGTGACTAAATGTATCCTCGCGTTCGCACGCGAAGAAGGCCCGTCCCGCTTTGCCCCTGAAAACTTCTGGCGTGAACAGATCAAGGAGAACGAAGACCGCTGGCCCGACAATCCCCGGGAACTCGAACTGTACTACGGCGGCTCTCAGGCGGACTACAACGCTCTGGCGATCGAAGGCGCCGCCCGCCGGCAGCCACTGCACCCTTGGTTCGATCGATTCGCTCTCACCTTCAGCTTTGCCCGCGACGGGCACGATGTTTCGGCCGAGCGCTACGACATACGCCCGACCTTACTCGGGCTGCTCGCGCTCGCCGGGATCGGTTGCGCGGTGTGGCGGTTTCGCGAACTCACCATCCTATGGCTCCCCCTGGCGCTTTACCTCGCGAGCGTGTTTGCAGTGGGGGATCGGGTCGATCGTTACGTCCAACCCGTCGAGTGGATGGGCCTCGTGCTGGCCGCGCTCGCGCTGGACATGCTTTTCGCACGCATCCTGCCACCGAAGGAAATCGGCGTCGCCGAGTCTCCGACTCCGTGACAAAGAAAAAGCCGTGCCGGCCGCGGTGAAGCGACCGGCACGGCGTAATGAAACTAAGGTAAGCGCGGTTAGTTCCGCGTATTATCCTCAGCGGCGGCCGCGGGATCGCGCGGCTGCTGCGGCAGGCCGAGATACGGGAAGACGGTCTCGAACGTCACGTCGTTTGCCACCACAGAGTCATCGAGGGTGGTTCCATTGTTGATGACGGTAAGCAGTGTTTTCACGACGTCGTCCGCGGGCTTCCGCCCATTAGGAAAGGCGCTCACAGCGATCGTCGTGTCGAGGCGAAGGATGTCGCCATTGTTGACCGCCAATCCAGCGAGCGTGCCAATGTTGGTCGTGTTCGTCCCGAGCGCGGTCAGCGTCGCGACGATCGCGCCGGCAAATTTTCCTGCCGCATCTTTCTCGGTCGTGGCGCCGTTGTATTTGTTTTTCAAGTTGAGCGGCACAAGCAGCGCATTCACGGCGGGCAGACCTTCCCGGTCGACCGTCGAATACGGACCCGATGCCACTTTCGCACCCTTGAATGTCGTTTCGGTGCGGCGCTGGGCGAGCACATTCAACCCAAACGACGTGGTCGAATCCGTTGAGCGTTTTTTCAACAGACTGATCGGCATCCGGAACGCGATGGTAAGCACGTTGTAACCGGCAAACGTGTCGCGACCGCGGTTCAGTTTCGTGTCATCCCGCGTACCAGCGAGGATCGATGCACGCCAGCGGGCGAATCCGGGGATGTCGAAGAAGAACGGATCGTCGGTCTCACCGCAGAAGAATTCCACCTGAGAATCCGCTCCGCTGCTGTTCTTGAGCTTTTGCGCCGTGCTGGGAAACGGTGTCGCAGTTGCGGCCAAGGTGGGGTTCGTCGTGAGGCCCGTCAGCTTACCGGACACACCGATTTTGCCGCTAAAGGCGACCGTCGCCGTCTGCGGCTGGGCGACGCCCTGGGCGTCCGCGACTTTCTTGCTGAATGTGACGTCCATGAAACCGTCGGGAGTCGCATCGCCGGTGTTCTCGATCTGGAAGCGGTAGCGGATCGTCGAGTCGAAGACGACGAAGTTAACCGCCTCGCCGGGAACGATGAATCCCCGCACGGTATTAATGATCACGACCTTGGTTGAGTCGCTGGGATCAACGAAGAAGTAACAATCGGCGAGGTCTGCACCCTGGTCGCTCGCGACCGTGGGACCATCGGCGTGATCGGATGCACGCAGCACTACTGGGACACTCGCGGCCATGGGGAGCAGGGCGGCGAGAAGGATCGAACGGACAGTATTTTTTGTTTTCATGTTTGGTAGTTTTCGTTGTTGCGAGCCCGAGGGCGGAAAATCACATTCTTCCACACGCGGAACCACGCACCATCCATGACTCCAGCGCCTGAAAGTCAAACATCATTTTTGCGCAGCCTTCGGGCCGCAGCGGCTGTATTTGCCGGCATCTCCGCCGTTTTGTCCGTGGCTTGGTATTTTCGCGAAGGATCCGATCCCGCACCGGCGCCCATCCAGATGGTGGAAGCTTCGCAGCCAACCACTTTCCCGCCTGCCGCTCCGGAACCGCCCGCCGCGGAACCAGACCCGGCGCCCGTGAAGGCACCGGAGCATCTTCCCGAGTCGATCGACCTCCTCGAACAGCGGTTCAAAGCGTCGCGTTCAACCGAGGAGGCGACCGAACTGGTGACCCAAATTGCAGGTTGGAACAACGCAGAGGCAGTCAACGCGATTGCACGCCTGTTTCCCCTTTCACGCCACCCCGACATCAAGGTCGCACTGCTGAGCGGACTCGCCGACATCGACGTCCGATCGGCCCCAGAGGCGCGTCTCGCCGTCTTCGCGTTGGCGCTCGGAAAGGAGCCCCGGAACGTCCGCTCCGCCGCCGTCACGGCTCTCGCGGACTTTGAGGACCCGCGCGCCATGCCGCTCTTGCAGCGCGCCATGCGCGACGACCCGGACCACGCCGTCCGCGATTCGGCGGCCGCCCTTTACCACGCGCGGAAGGAAGACGCCGAGCAGTGATTTAGCGCGGTGAGAGGGAAACTAGGCCGAGGTCGAGAAACTGGCGCGCGCCAGCCCGCAGATAGTTCAGGCCGGTGCCGACGTTGCGCTTTTGCAAAAAAACGCCATTGAAAACCCGCGGCGAGGCAGCGCCGAAGGTCCCGCGGAAAATGCCCGTCACCAAATCCACGCTCGATACAAATCCGGTCTGAAGGACCGGATCTGGGATGAAGGCTCCGTCGGCCCGCACCTCCACCACCGCCGACAACCCGCCGCCGGACAACGCGGGTGCGAAGAATTCGGCATCTACCAACGGCATCGCGGCGTCGGCAAATAGAAGCGCTCCGCGGGCGTCCGCGGGCGCGAGGTAGAGCGAGCCGTTGATCGACGGCAGCGACGATGCCCGATCGAAAACCGGCGGCGCGTATGGAAAGATATCCCCGATGACATCGTAGGATGGCGTGCTGGCGAACGTCAGATGGAACAGAGCGAAGCGGCCGGCGCGAGCGCCGGGGAGCAGGATCGTGTCGTCCGCGCGCAAGGCGGAGGCCGCGAGAAATGCCACGCCGTCCACGCGCCGCCCGGCGATCCGGGCACCGCCCCGGCTGTTCACCTTGAGCGCGGCCCACCCGTGCGCGTCTCCTGCGGAAAGATCCGGCGGGCCATCGAAATCGAGCGTGAAGCGGCCTTTGTGAGGCGTCGGAGCAGTCGACTGGAATCCGGGGAGACCGGCCGCCAGTTGCCGCATGCGGAATCCTTCGATGATCCGTCCGCTGAGAATCCGCGATGCGGGGTCCAGCGCCAACCGCACCCGCAACGTCCGCCCGTCAGCGGCGACGATCCCTTCGAAGCGACCTCCCGGCAGGAGCGATCCGAGGAGCGGAAAGCGCGTATCATCGAGAGTCATTTCGCCCGTGAAGGTGCCGAGGCGGTCGACGTCGATGTGAATCAAGCCGCTCGCGGGCGCCCCATCGGCGACGATCGCTGCGTCGTACCTGCCGAAGTTATCGAGGAAAGGATTACGCAGGCGCACCGTCGCGCGGGCTGACCCGCCGTAGATGTCGCGGACGATGTAACTGAACGAATCGTCACCTCGATAAGTCGGCCCCGGGGTGTAGGCGACGCGCCCGCCGAGATAGGTGATCGTGCCGAATCGGGTCGGCGCCGCGACTTCAAATGAAAGCGCGTCCCCATCGGCATCCCCGAAGACGAGCGGAACGACCGCCGTTTCTCTGGGAGCACAATATCCGGTCGAGTCGCTGGCTGTCGGCATCACGTTGGCGAGCGTTTGAAAAGTGCTGCTCCCGATCCCGGCTCCGTCGACGTTTTGCGCGACGATGTCGAACGAGTATGGCGCGTTTCGCGCGAGGTCGCGGAATTCAAAAACCACTTCCACCGGCTTGTTTGTCGCGAGGATACTTTGGGGATTGGAGTAAAACGGGACAGCGTTACCGGTTTGACAGGTGGCGTAGACGCTGGTGTTCAGGCCCTTCGTATCGATGGTAGCAGCGAGCCTGGCGAAGGTCCCGCCGATCACGGGAGGCAGTCCAGGCAAGACCACGGAAGGAGGGCCGCCGACGACCACGACCACCTGGGACAAGGTTTGGAACGACAGGATCGATCCGAAACTCGAACCGGTTCCAGTTGAAGCCTTGAACCGGAAATACGTCACGCTCCCGGACGGCAGGCCGCTCAGTTTCAATGCAACATTCACCGGCGACGCGCTCGGCGGAAGGTCCGTCACCGGAATCAAAAGGCCGAGGGACGGCGTCGGCCCGTATTCGACGACGACGCTGACGGAAACGCCGCCACTTGCGACGCGCCCATGCACCGTCGCTTCCGTCACGCCGATCCCGCTGGCGGAGAGAGACTCGACAGAAACACCGTTCGCCCATGCGGCAGACGACAAAAGGCCAAGAAGCAGGACGAGGAGAATGGATCGCTTCATACAATTACGATCGGTGCTATACCCAACTCGGGCGTCCGTCCAGCCCGCGCCGGGAGAGGGCTCGATCCGGGGCGGGCGAGAAATGCACATTGCCGAGATGCGGAATTTGGATTATCTGCCGCAACCTTCCACCATCCATGGGTCTCATCCGCACGCTATTCTGGTTCGCCATCTTCCTCGCCTCGACGTTCACGTTCACTGTGCTTTTTGAGCACGGTCCGACCAATTTTGCGGCCAACGCGCAGAAGGAACTCGACACGCTCTCGAAATACTACGGCGGCAAGGTCGACCGAAAGAACGAAGACAGCGACAAGCTCGGGCATTGATCGCCCGCCCCAGCCCCCCAAAGTGAGACGACCGCCGATTGCGCGGTCGCTGGCCTCGATTTCGCATCGCGGCATTGTAATGTGATTCGTCAGCCTGTTATTTTCCCTGTCCCCAGTATATGCCCATCCAAGCCGAAAAAGATCTCTCCGACAACGCCCGCGCCCTCTGGCTTAAGGCGCTGAGCGCCGTCGAACTCCGCAACTACGGCTACGCCATTTCGCTGATCCAGGCCGTGTTGAAGGAATTTCCGGCTTTCCTCGATGCGCGACGGATGCTGCGAAAGGCGGAGATCTTAGCGACGAAAGGGAAGAAGAGTTTCCTCTCAGGCCTTTCGACGGCGTCGCTCAAAGGAGCCGGCGTCGTGAAAAAGGATCCGGTCGCCGCGATGGAACTGGCCGAGAAAAACCTCGAATCCGATCCCTACAGCCCGCAGGCGAATAATCTGCTGAAGGACGCGGCGAAAGCGGCCGGTTATCCCGAAGTCGCGGCGTTTGCACTCGAAACGATTATCGAGGGAAATCCGAAGGACACCAAGGTGATGCACGAACTCGGCGAGTATTACCTGACGATGGGCGAAGCGGACAAGGCGGTCGCCCTTTATACAAAGATCGCGGAGATCAACCCCGGGGACCTCGTGGCGATGAAGCGCGGCAAGGACGCCTCCGCCACAGCGTCGATGAAGAGCGGCGGCTGGAACGAGGCGACGAGCTACCGGGATCTCATCAAAGACAAGGAGCAAGCCGTGTCTCTTGAGCAAAAGAACCGTGTCGTGCGCAGCCTCGATATGATCGACGAGCAGTTGCACGAGCTCTACCCACAGTGGGAGGCGAACCAATCGAGCGTCGACCTCACCCGCCGCATCGCGAAGCTCTGGGAGGATCGCTACGAGCAGACGGCCGACGACGAAAGCATCGATGGCGCGATCAGCTACTACGCCCACACCAACAGCCTCACCAGCGGCACGGACCCGAACGTCGCACGGAAACTTTCCGACCTCACACTCAAGAAGCTCGATGGCCGCATCAATGTCCTCGAGGCTTGGTTCGCAGAAGGCGGCGAACAACACGAAGACGCCGGGACGTACCGGGCGGAACTCGATCAGCTCATACGCGAAAAGGCGGAAGCCGTCATCAGCGAGTCGAAGAAGCGGGTCGAACGCAACCCGACGGACCTGCAATTGCGGTTTGAACTTGGCGACCAGTTGCTCTCAGCCGGGCAATTCAACGAGGCCATCCCCGAACTTCAACGAGCCCGGCAAAATCCGAATACCCGCCTCCGCGCGATGAGCCTGCTCGGGCGCTGCTTTGTGCAAAAGGGGATGCTCGACATGGCCGCCACTCAATTCAAGAGTGCCGCCAGCGAGATGATCGCGATGGATAACACCAAGAAGGACACGCTCTACGATCTGGGCCTCGTCTACGAGACGATGGGTCGCAAGGAAGAATACCTCCAGTGCATGAAGGAGATCATGGAATCCGACTACGGCTACAAAGACGTCTCCACTCGCGTGGAAGCCTCCTACGGGCATTAGTTCGCCCATTTTCGGTAGTGGAAATCCGCGCATGCGGATTGACGACGTAGCGAATCGCCCACTCACCTCAGCACATTGAACCGAACGCCCGCCGTCTCCAAGTAAGTCGCTCCCCTGCATGACTTGGTTCACACCCAATTTCAACGACTTCGCCGTCGCCTTCCTCAGCGTCTTATTTGAAGGAATCCCCTTCCTGCTCCTCGGCGCGCTCGTCTCCGGCCTCGTCGATGTCTTCGTCCCCGCGACGACGATGCAGCGTTTTCTTCCGAAGAACGCAGGCGCCGCCATCCTTGTCAGCGGATTGCTCGGACTCATCTTCCCGATGTGTGAATGCGGAAGCGTGGTCGTCATCCGACGCTTCATCCGAAAAGGGCTGCCCGTCTCGGCCGCAGTCACCTACATGCTCAGCGCGCCGATCGTCAGCCCGATCGTCGCCATCAGCACTTTCGCCGCATTCCGCGGTCAAAACCCAATGCTGATGACTTCGCTGCGCCTCGGGATCGGTTTTTTGATTGCCATCCTCGTCGGATTCGTCGTCCGCCAAATCCCGACCGAAAGCCTTCTCCAACCCAACATCCTCGCGCAGAAATCCGCCCGTCGGCGAAGCGGGCTCAGCGTCGGCGCCGAGCCCATCGAAAGGGATTTCGCGGACCTCGCGGCAGGCGCGGGATTCGGACGAAAAATCCTACTCTCCATCCAGTCGGCGACTGCGGACTTTCTCGACGTCGCATTCTTCCTAGTCATCGGCACTGCCATCACCAGCCTTTTTAATACAGCCATCGATCGCGCCGTCATCGACCCGCTCGCCACCAATCCCCCCATCGCCATCCTTTCCATGATGGGCCTCGCGGCCGCCATCGCCTTGTGTAGCACGACCGACGCATTCATCGCTGCCAGCTTCACCACGTTTCCCTTCGCCGCCAAACTCGCATTCCTCCTTTTCGGACCCGTTTTCGACCTGAAGCTCTTCTGGCTCTACGGCATGGTCTTTCGCCGGCGCTGGGTCATCGCGCTCGCGCTCGGATTGTTCGTGGCGATCGCCTTCATTTCTTGGCGCATCTCCGCGATTTCGCTCTGACGTTCCATTTGTCGCCCGGGCAAACGGGCCGTAATTTCCACGCAATTCTTATGACCAAGCTTTTCTCCCGCTGGCTGCCCTGCGCCACCCTCGCGTCGTGGAGCGCCATCCTCCTCTACTTCTATTTCAGCGGTCGCATCTCCGCCTTCCTCATCCCTACATTTCGCACGTATGTGCTGCTCGCCGGAATCGTCCTCGGCGTCATGGCGGTCGTCTTCCTCACGGTCTCCGCGGACGCGGAATGCTGCACCACAGCCGAGTGTGGCCATCCGCTTTCGCGACTCGCCGCCGGAAAGGCTCTGACCTTCCTCATCCTGCTGGTCCCTATCAGCGTCGCGGCTCTCTTCTCGCCAGACGCGTTTGGAAAGGCCGCCATCGAGAATCGCGGCGTCATCACCGACGCCGCCGCACTCGGCCCGGCCCCCACGAAGGAATCCGTGAGCAAACCCGTCAACGATGCGCTCCCGCTCAAAGGCGATCCTAATGCGGCTACCGCCACGGCCACCCAACCTCCAGCACCATCGCCCGGCGATTACCTCCAGCGAACACCCGAAGGACACATCCTCGCCGAAGTGCTCGACCTCCTTTACGCGGCGCAAGACAGCACTCTACGGAAAGATTTTGAAGGCCACACCGTTCAACTCCTCGGTCAACTCATGCCCGACAAGACGAGCAATGGAACAGGAAAGCGGTTCAAGGCGGTACGCATGTTCATGACGTGCTGCGCGGCCGACGCACGCCCCGTCGCGACACTGGTGGAGTGCGACACCTTGCCGAATCTTCCCGAGATGACCTGGATCAAAGTCACCGGCACCGCGACCTTCCCCATCGAGAACGGACGACGCACTGCGGTCCTAGCCTCGAAGACAATCGAGAAAGCCGATCCGCCTGAGGAGTCGATGCTCTATTGACCACGAAAGCGGCCCATCGACCGCACGATCATTGACGCCCCGCGACGCTTCGCGCACCCTGCCACACATGCTTCAGCAGATAGAACAGTTGCTCATCCTCCAAGACCGCGACCGAAAAATCAGGACGCTCAAAACCCAACTCAAGCTCGCCCCGACGGAGCGCAAGGACATCGACGCGAAGATCGCTGCCGCACAGCACCAGCTCGACGCCGCGAAGCTCAAAGGCAAGGAAATCGAAGTGGAGCGAAAGAAGCTCGAAAACGAAGTTCAGGGCCGGAGGGACCAGATCGCCAAGTACCAGACCCAGAAGTTTCAAACGCGAAAGAACGAAGAATTTCAGGCGCTCAGCAATGAGATCAAGCGATTCGAGGACGAGATCCAGAACACGGAAGATAAGGAATTGGAACTGATGGATGCGGCTGAAAAGATGAAGGCGAAGATCGAGGAAGCGGAGAAGGAGAACACGGCGGTCAAAGCGCAGACCGCCGGCCAGCTCACCGATCTCGATGCCAAGCTCACCGCAATCCGGGCCAGCCTTGCGGAACTGGAAACCGATCGCGCAGGCCTCGCTGCGAAAGTCGACGAAGACGAACTCGACACCTACGACCGACTTTTCCAAAGCAAGGGCGACAACGCGATCGTCGCCCTCGAACACGAAGTGTGCATGGGTTGCCACATGAAACTGACCACGCAAACCGCCGTTCGCGTGAAGGCCGGCCGCGAACTCGTCCACTGCGAGCAATGCAGCCGCATCCTCTATTGGGCGGAGAGTTGAGGGCGCTCCGTTGAGCTCCTGCGGAGAAAGGCGAATTCGATGATCTTTTAAAATCCGCCCTCAGCAAAAATGAACCGAGTCGCAGGCATCGAAACCGAATACGGCTGCCTCGTTTCCGGCGGCTACCTCCAAGGCGCTGGCGATGTGTGGCCGGTGCGGGTAAAAAATCATCTCTTCAACCAAGGTCGGGTCGGTGCGCTGGACTTGCATTACCGCGATTACGAGGAGCCACCGGGCAACGGTGGATTTCTGCTGAACGGCGGAAGAATCTACCTCGATATGGGGCATCTCGAGTACGCGTCGCCCGAATGCCTGACCCTCCGCGACATCGTATCCTACGATCTCGCCGGCGATTTACTGCTGCAGTCCGCGCTTCACGAGATGGGTGTCGGAGACGAGGTCGCGTTCTTAAAAAACAACATCGACCACCACACGGGCGCCACATTTGGGTGCCACGAGAATTACTTGATGAAACGCGAGTTGCAGTTCAACCCGCGCGTTCTCGGGACACTCCTGTCTTTTCTCGCGACACGGCAAATCTTCACCGGAGCAGGTCGCGTCGGCCGTGCCAATCCGCTAGCATTCGACTTCGACGAGAATGACATCTCCTCGCCTATCGATTTCCAACTCAGCCAGCGCGCGGATCACATCGTCAACGACATCTACCAATGGGTGCAGTTCAATCGAGCCATCATCAACGCACGCGATGAACCGTTGGCCGATCACCGGAAATATCGGCGACTTCACCTCCTCATCGGCGACTCGAACATGAGCCCCTTCGCCACGGCCTTGAAGATTGGCACGACCGCATGTCTTCTCACGCTCATGGAAGAAGGGTGTCTTCCCGATGACGTCATTCTCGAGGACGCCGTTTGCGCCACGCGTCAGATCTCGCATACCGGCACGGGGCGGGGCACCGTGCGCCTCGAAGACGGGCGCACGCGCGATGCTCTCGACATCCAGGACGGTTTTCTCGATCACGCCCGGCGCCATCTTACCGGAAGAGACGATGAAACCGACTGGCTGCTGGAAAGCTGGCGTTTCACCCTCGATGCGTTGCGCACCAAACCCGAACTCCTGCTCGGCGGGGTCGATTGGATTTCAAAAAAATATTTGCTCGAAACTTTCCGCGAAGCGGAGCAACTCAGCTGGCAGGATCCGTGGCTCCAGAGCCTCGACCTCGAATATCACAACATCGATCCCGAAAAGGGCCTGTTTTTCGCGCTCGTCCCTGCAAAGGCAATCGGCGAATGGAACGCCCTCGTCCGCCGCCCAGAAGCCGCTCGGACTCCGCCGAACGACACCCGCGCCCACGGCCGAGGTAAGGCCGTCAGCTTTTTTCAGGATCAATCGATCCCTTACGTCATCAACTGGGATTCCATCTCGATCGAAAACTCGAGCAATCTCCCAATGCCGGATCCGTTCGACACCTATTGCGAGGGCGTTACAGCCCTCGCCGACGTCTGAAATCTGAATCGCCTCAGCGGGACGCCGCGCGAGTGATGTCCGCGATTTTCGCCTCAAGCTTTTGCACGAAATGCTCCGCCATTTCGCGTCCGCGCCTCTCCTCCATCAAAGTTTCCTCCAACTCGCGAATGCGTTGTTGCAGATTCACCCGAATACTCGTCCTCAGCGGGACCGACTGCACATTGTCCTCTTCATCCAAGGCCCGCGCAAAAGCCGGCAATTGCTTCAAAGGGGACTTCGAGCCGTCACGACAATTGGTCACTTCCGTGTCGCCGTGTATTTCCCCCATCTGGAGAAACTCGCGCACTGCGCCGAGAGTGGTCGGCCCATAATACTGATCCGGGCTTACTTCCACGAGGTAGTCCATCTCGAGACCAGCCACCATCGGCGCCTTCATCCACGTCGTGCCATCGTTGGAGACCTTGTCCAAAGGTGAGACCTGAGCCTCGACAGCCCATTCTTTCAACTGCTCAAACGGAATCGGTCCGAAGACGGATTCATCTTCATGTTTTAGAAGGTACCAAGTTTGTGATGCGTCCATTTAAGGGTTCTCCTTTTTTTCGTTTGGGGTGGGTTCCGCTGGATTGGTTTCTGGGGCTTTTGCGACCGGAACCACCAACGTTTGTCCGATCTGCAACTTACGATCATTCACATCTTTGTTCGCTTTCTGCAACTCAGCCAAGCTGATGTTATAGTGTTTCGCGATCGAAGTCAGCGTCTCGCCCCGGGCGACGAGATGTTTCACACCGCCCGCCATCTCCGCCTTGGGCGGTTCCGTCGGCGCAGGCGTGTCGAGCTTCACCGGTTCGGGTTTTAGCACCTCGCTTTTCGCCGGTGCTGGCTTGAGTTCCGTGAAGCCTGAAAAGGGTGGAGGCCCGCCCACTTCCCGATTTGGAACGGGGCCGGGGGCCAGAGCCGCATGCTGCGCTGCGACGGCCTGATGCAATCGCCCGACCTCGACGGTCAACTCGTCGATCCGCTTCATCTGCTGCTCCATGAGCTGTTTTAACTCGCGAACTTCCTGCAACGTTTGAGCCTCATCCGCACGGATTGCGGCCGGCATCAGCAGCGACGCGCCGATCATGACGGCGAAGATTCTACTCATAGAAAATCTTTCTCACTTTCCAAAGGCGATGGCAAGTGCGCGCGTCGCAAACATCGCAATCATCAACGTTCCGGTCGCGCGAGGCCTTGCCAAGCGGCGCGGCATCCGTAGATTGAGGCCATGCCTGAACGGACACAAAAACCGCTCGGCCCTGCTCCGTGGGGTCCAAAAAAAGGCGACAGCGGCGGACCGAAGTCGCCGGACGTTTCCAAGCCCGACACCAAGGACTTGCTGCAGCGAATGCGGAAGGTGGACCCCAACCAGTCGCGGCGATATCGCCAGCGCACAGGAGAGTGATGGACTTCTCCTCGTTGCGCCTCGCGGACTCTCCCGCGCCCGCAGCAGAAGATTTTGCCGCGCTGCTTCGCCGGCAAAACCTCCTCCCACCGATCGCGAGCCAGATGCGCGCAGATTCGACGTCCTCCCAAAACCCCTCGGTTCAAATCCCCCATGCAACGACGATCCTAGCGTTCAAATTCTCCGAGGGCGTCCTCGTGGCCGGTGATCGCCGTGCCACCGCCGGGAATCTAGTCGTCTACGATCGTGCGGATAAAGTTCTCGAAATCGATTCATCCTCGCTGATGGCGATCGCCGGCGTCCCAGCGACTGCCTGGGAAATGGCCCGGGTGCTCGAACACTCCTTCCAGTATTACCGCCGCACGCAGCTCGCAGACATGAGCCACGAGGGAAAGGTGCGCGCACTCTCGAAGCTATTGCGCGATAATCTCGGCATGGTCATGCAAGGCGTCGGAGTCGTGATTCCCATCTTCGCAGCCTTCGACCGCGATGCCGAGGCGCCGAGACTCTATTTTTACGACGCGATGGGAGCCCAATTCGAAGCGGCCGAATTCACCGCCACAGGCTCGGGATCGGGTGCGGTGCGGAGCATTCTTTACTACGAAAATACCTGGGGATCGAGGCCTCTGAATAAGCTCAAGCAGGACGAAGCCGTCCAGTTGGCCCTTCGCGCCCTCGATACCGCTGCGGAATCCGACACCGCCACCGGCGGCGTGGATCGCCGCGGCCGCGTCTACCCCATCGTCAAAATCGTCTCCCGCGACGGCATCGCGACACTTGCCGACAAGGCGCTCGCAAAGGTTTTCAAAAAACACGTCGCATGATCGAGGAACCCTATCGTTGGGTCGAGGCGATCGCCAATCGGCGTGAATACATCGAGTCCCAGCTTGCCGGCGGCAGCCCGATCACCGCCATTTCCTACCGCGACGGCATCCTGCTACTTACGCTCAGTCGCGAACGCCAAAAACTTTTTGAGATCTACGACCGGATCGGCATGGGCGCGATCGGACATCCCGGCGATATCGAGCGTCTTCGCATGGCGGCCATCGACGTCGCCAGCACTGAGGGCTTCGCGCGATCGCCACTGGATGTTTCACTGAGGAGGCTCGCAAATTTTTCGCTCAGCCCTGCATTGAAGGCCGCATTCGAACAAGTCTACGGCGCTCCTTATCTATCCCGCATCATCCTCGCGGAACTCGGACGTGGTGACGTGCCGAATCTTTTTCTCAGGCTCGATTACGACGGCTCAATCCGGACGAACGGCGGCGCGTTCGGCAAAGCCTTCGACGACTTCGGGGTCATCGCCGGCTCCACTCATGCCACGCATCTGATGGAGCGATTTCTCGAAAAGCACACTTGCGCACGTGAACCGCTCCACACCGCGATTTCCATCGCCATCGACGCATGGTGCGTGGGCCACCTCGCGCTCGACGGCGACGTCGGCGATCCGGCGCCGGAACTCGCACAGATCGCCGGACACCGCCGCGAACATCTCGCCGAGGCCGCCATCGAAGCTGCCGTGATGGAACGACACTCAACGACCCAGGCGACCTGGCGTCGTTTGCCCGAATCCGAACTCCCAACCGCGATTGAAAAGCCCTAACTCAACTCGATTCCAGCGACGTCGCCGCGTTCACACCGCTGGTATTTGGACCGCGATGTGCAAAGCTCTGACCATGCAGAACACTCTGCCATGCGTCGGCCTAGTCGTCTTGGTCGGCAGCCTCACGTTCGTCATCGCTCCAGACGACGAACACGAGGCAGCAAGGCACTACATCCCGCCGGGAAAAGCCTCCCTGCCGATCGTCATCGTCGATGCCGGACACGGCGGTCGCGACGATGGCGCCAAAGGAAATGGGCTCGTAGAGAAACGGCTGACCCTCGACCTTGCTCAGAGGGTGAATCGAAAGTTGGGAACCTTTGGCTTCTACACCGTCCTGACCCGCACGGACGATTCATACATCGGCCTCCCCGAGCGAGCGGCCGTGGGAAACCAATACGACGATTCACTTTTCGTGAGCCTGCATTTCAACCACACCTCCAACAGCGGAGCGAGCGGCGTGGAGACCTTTTACGAATCGGAAAAAATCCCCCCCGAAAGTGCCTGGACTTGGGTCGGGTTTTTCAACAAGCCTGACACCTCCGACATGCAGAGCGGTCAAACACTCGCCGGCTACGTTCAGACCGCACTCGTCTTTCGCACGGACGCTCCAAACCGGGGAATCAAAGCCCGCGATCTTTACGTCGTTCGCCATGTCCGTTGCCCGGCCGTACTCGTCGAAGGCGGATTCCTGAGCAATCCCCTCGAAGCCCGCCTCATCTCCAATCCCGAGTACCGTGAACGCCTCGCAGCCGCGATCGTCGAGGGAATCATGAGCTACGTGAAATCAAGGCCGCGCCCGAAACCAGAGCCCGGGCGGTTCGTCAAACTGGAACATTGAATACTCGCGCTTTGCTCCACGTCAGATGCTCCAACTTCACGATGAAAACGATCCTGCTTTTGGTGTTCATGACCACCCTCGCCTTGCGCGCCGACGAACTGACAAAGAGTGCGCAAACTGAACTGAAGGAACTCGGGTTTTACTACGGTGAATCAACCGGTCTCAACAGCCCGGAAACGGTCGCAGCAATCAAACGCTACCAAATCCGAAACGGCTACGAAGTGACGGGCGCGCTCAATACGGAAACCTTGAAAGGCCTCGGACTCGAAACCGATAACTCCGCAAGCCCCGAACCCGCACCGCCGGCGCGCCAGCAGAACCCTCCCCCCGTCAACCTCAAGCGCGACGATCCGATTCAGAAAAGCGACCGGAAATTTCTCGATCAACAGATCGAAAATCCACGCCCGCCCCAACCATCCGTCGTCGCCCCGCCGTCGCCGTTGACGCCCCCATCGGCACCGGGCGCTGAGAATTACTCCCACATCTTTGCCCGCACCCCTTACGAGATCGCCCCAGCCGAGGTGCAACTCAGCACCGTACGAAAGGCCCAAAACATCCTCCTCAAGAGCGGCCTTTACCGCGGAGCCGCCGACGGCGTTCCGGGCCCGTCGACCGAGGAGGCCATTCTCGCCTACCAACGCCGCATCCACGTACCGCTGACCGGCCGCCTCGACCTCGATACACTTAATGCGATGGCATTGCTACCCGGCCGCTCGAACGGCCCACCGATGAAACCATTCTCCCTCCTGCCCGGCACTCGTTCAGCACCCCGAGTGATGCGGGGCGTTTGGGTCGATTGACTTTCGTCCGGCTACGGCGCCGCAAATTCGACCGTTTCCATTTCGGCCCAGACGCTGCCGACTGAGATCTCCGCCGCGATCTTTAGGAGTAATCGATCACCATCGTCTGACATCCACACGGTCGCGCGTTTGAATTTCTTGTGCGATTCCAGTTCGAGTTTCTTCGTGATCCTGTGCAGCTTCACTCCAAGCTTAATGGACCTCCTCTGCTCTTTGCCCACTTCGATGGTCTCGCGCCCTGACACGGCGATCTCCGCAAGGTAGGGGTCCGTCGCCGGATACACGACCAGCCGCAGCACGTCGCCCGAGCGCAACGGCTGACTCCTCACGAAAAGCAACGCGCTGTGCAGATCGAATATCGGCGAGAATTTGAAATACTTTGTCCGAGCCGGGTTCTTGTCCGGCGGCTTACTCTCTCGCAGCCGGGCCACACCCTCGGGCCCGAAATCCAGCTTTGTTTGGAGGGTTTGGTCTTTGTAAATCTCAGTCTGCTGCGCGCTCACCGGGCGCAGCGTCGCCACCTGACACGATGCCGTTTGCTGACAGTCCATCCGCCACAGGGAGCGGACGAGACCAACCGTCCGAGCCTTCAATTCCAGCTTCAGCAGACCGTCTTTCGAAGTCGAAAAATCGATTTCCGCCGTCGCCGCATCCAGCGCCGACCATCCGAATTTGTAGGTCGCGCGCAACGGGCGAAGCATCGGAAACGCCCCGGGTGCAGTCGGCGTCACCGTCGCCTGCCAGTCTTCCGCTCGCACCACGAGCGTCGACAACAGCAAGACAACCAACGCCGGACGCTTCATGTCCCGGTGAGACGGATCTTTTCGATCTGCCCATCCCCGATCCACCCCAAACCACCGCCCGGCAAAGCACAGTAGATCCAATTTCCCCGCTCACTCAGCACACGCACCCGACTCCCCGGCGGCAACGACTCAGAGACTGCGGCTCGATCCGCCGGTGCCACCCTCGCGGAGACGTCTTTCGCCGTCACAATCGCCAGAGTCGAATCTCGTTCGCGCAACCACACTCCGCACACCGAATAGGCCGCCACCAAAACCGAGAGCGTCCCAAGCCCCCACGGCCTCCGCCCGAACAGAGCCGCGACCAGCGAAAAGACGAACGCCCATCCTGCCAGGACAGCGGCCAACGCAAACCAGTCCTCAGTGAATGGCGGAAAAGCCCGTTCCCACCACCGACGCGCCGGCACACGTGCTCCCGTTTGCTCACGAAGCCACCTCAAATTCGCTCGTGCCTCCGCATGCACTCCGTCGAGAGCGAGTGCACGTTCGTAACTCAACGCCGCCCGCCCAGGAGAGCCCGCCCGATACTCGGCGTTGCCGAGATCGTAAAAAATATTGGCGCTCCATTCACCAAGATAGATCAAGCGTTGATACAGATCTTTGGCGTCCCCAAATTTTCCCTCATCGAACCGTTGATTCGCCGTCTCGAAATCACCCGCGCGAACGACTAGCGCGCTCATGCAGATGAACGCCAGCAAGATTGTTTTAATCGTGTGCATCAGCCTTTTCGAATCGTTCCAACGTCGTCAGCACCCGCGCCCGGTCGGTTGCCGAAATACTCTCATCGTGTGCGCCACCACCCGCATACAACAACGCTGCGCGAGAGGTAAAAATTTCATCGAGACCCTTTGCCGTTTCATCGTCCACCCGCCGTGAGGCACGAGCCGCTGCGGCGTCGACCGCCCCGCCCGGCAAGCCCGTCGCCAGCGCCACGTTCACCTGCACGAGACGCGCCGCCGTCTCAAAGAACGCTTCATCCCGCACCTCCCCACGAAGTGCCCGCCACAACGCGGCCCGCTCCTTCCGCAAAGACCTATTGCGGATTTCCGCCTCATCTTTTCGTAAAAAGCGAACTCCAAGCAAAGCCAGCAACGCGATCCCTGGAACGCTTTGCGCCAGCAAAAATCCGCGCGACCGCCAAACCGGCTCAAACGACCGGCGCCCGGTTCCAGCTTCATATTTGAGCCCGAGAATATCGGCTGCAATCTGCTTCGCTGGAGTCGGCGCAGGCGGTGCGGAATTCTCGGAAACGACGGCAACCGGCGGCGGACTCGGAGCACCGCCAATCACCATCAGCGATGCAGGCTCGGTCGTGAGCGTCACATATTTCTCAGCGTCTGGATCGAAGTAGGAGAACTGGAATCGCGGCATCTCCACTTTCGTCACCTCCGGCACAACGGCGATCTCGAACGTCTTTGCGCCACTGATGGCCAGTTCGTCCGCGGGCTTGAAATCGGAGCTCGGCGGATACGGATGCCAGCCGGTCTCATCCACCAATACTGGTGCATTCACCCGATCAAAGTTGCCCTTGCCCGTAATGCGGAGTTTCATCGTCACAGGATCGCCGACCTTCACCTGTTTTGGGCTGCCCTCGACCGACAACTGGAATTGCCCAACCGCTCCCGAAAAATCCTTCGGCTTTCCCGCGACCGGCAGTGGCTTCACGTCCAGATCGACAGCCGCCACCGGCACGGCGCGCTCTTCAGTCGCGCTGAACATCCCGAACGGATTATTGAAGAAATCATCCCCGAACGGATCGCGAGCTTTCTTCGCGCGTGGAATCGAAACCAGCGCCCCGAGCTGGGTTGGCCCAAGCGTGACTTTGCCAGCGCGACTTGGCGAGATCGCGGTCTGCAGCACTTCCGCGTTCACTTCCCGATCGCCCTTCCGCACCCGCGTTTGCCGCGGCCCAAAGGTCTTTTGTTTCGTGTAACTCTCCCCGTCAAGGCCAGTGAAACGCTGCATCCGCGCCTCGATTCGCCCGCTCAACAGTAGCCGCACCTCGACGGGCAACAACTCCCCGACGTAACAACTCGTCTTCGGCACCCAGATTTCGCCCACGATCGTATTCCGATCCGGTGCGGGCGTCCCGGTCGCCTTCAATGTCACCGCCTGCGTCTCGACGATTTCGCCACCAAACTGAAACCGAATCGGGGGAATCGTAAAGGTCCCCTCCCGCTGCGGCTCTACGGGAAAAATCAACGATACGATCGAGGAGCTTCCTCCCGGAGTGATCTGATAGCTCTGCGACAAGCGCGCCCGACCGATGAGTACTCCATCGACCGACGGCGCACTGGACATCCGGATTTCTCCACCCCCGCCCGAAAGATCAATCTTTAGATCGACCTCCTCGCCCACGGTCGTCTCATTTTGTGAAAGCGAAGTCTGCACCTCGACCTTCGCCCAAGACACATCGGCCATGCCAAACACTAAGACGATCACCGCGATGAATCCCGGAAAGCGCATGGTTCAGGTCACCAATCGCGCGAGGGCCGACCGCGCATTTTTTTGTCGCGCGGATCGAGCAAATGCACTCGTGCGTCCTCGCTCTTGAGTGATTCCAGGAGGCTCTTCGCCTGCTGCTCAGTCATCCGTCCTTCCGCCGCGGCCTCCGCCTCCGCCTGAGCCTCGGCCGCTTCCTTCGTCTCCTTACCGTCCTTGTCGTATTGCGGCGCTCCCTTGATGTCGCCCTCCTTCTTCTTGTCGGAGGGCTCGGGGCCTGGCTGCGGGTCCTCTCCGCCCTTCCCATCCTTGCCAGCATCTTCCTTTTGCTTCCCGTCCGTGTCGGGCTTGCCGTCCTTGCCCTGCTGGTCCTTCGATTCACCGTCTTTCTGTTGCTGGTCCTGATCGCCATCCTTACCGGCCTGATCCTTGGAATCCTTCTGCCCGTCCTTCTTCTGATCACCGTCAGACGACTTCTGATCGTCCTTCTTCTGCTGATCTTTCTTGTCCTGATCTTTCTTATCCTTGTCCTGTTTGTCCTTCTTTTGCTGATCCGACTTCGGCGGCTCCTTCTGCAATTCCTCGATCAGTTTTCCCACGACATCCCGGTTGTACTTCGCCGCCTCGTTTTTCGGATCCACTTTCAGCGCTTGGTCATAATGTTGGAGCGCATTCTGCCACTCCTGAATTTTCGGCTCCTTGTCCTTCAACGATGCGCCTCGGCGAAAGAGCGTGTTACCGAGATTATACTCGGCCTTGCCGTGCAGAGCGGGGTCGGGCGAGGTCACCGCCTTGCTGAAAGCTTCGAGGGCCTGATCGTAATCGCCCTTTTGGTAGGCAGCGCTGCCCAGATTAAAATGCAAAGCCGACGAATCCGGCTGGAGCCTGAGTTGCCGGGAGAATTGCGCTGCCGCACCTTTGAAGTCCTTCTGTTCGTAAGCCTCGACGCCCGCATTCTTCGCGTCCGCATCCAGAGGAAGCAACCCAGCGGCCAGCATCGCCGCAAGCCTCACCTTGCGCCGTTCACCGATCAACATGGACGCAGCCAGCGACACCAAACCGAACGAAAGCGGCCATTGGTAGCGCTCGATCGGTTGTCGGGAAAGTTTGGCGTCGATGTCGTCTTCGGTCATGCGTCCAAGGCCGTCGCCGATGATTTGATCCATCTGCTCGCGGCTGTTTCTGAGTTGAAGATAGAAGCCTCCGCCCGCTTCCGCAATTTTTCGCAAACGATCTTCGTCCAGCCGGGATTTCACGATCTGACCGTCCTCATCTTTGATGAACTCCGTGCCCCCACGGGAACCCGGAAGCGGAATCAACGACCCATCCGCCGAACCGAGCCCGACCGTGAAAACTCGCACCGCATCCTTGTTCTTCTCCGCCTCGCGCACCCCGTCCGCGTCGAGTTCCTCCCCATCGGTGAAAATCACGAGTGCGCGGTGATCGCTTTCACCTTTCCCAAACGCATCGACCGCCGTCCGAATCGCGGTCGCGATATCCGTCCCGCCCCTTGGAATGATCTCAGTGTCGAGTTCCTGCAATGAAGCGAGCACGGCGCTGTAATCGGCCGTCAGCGGTGCTTGCAGAAACGCGCTCCCCGCAAACGCGATCACACCCACACGGTCACCGTGGAGTTCAGAGATCAAGTCCTGTGCCGCAAGCTTTGCCCGCGTTAAACGGTTTGGCGCAAGGTCCGTCGCCAGCATGCTTTTTGAAACGTCGATCGCGATGATGATGTCCCGCCCACGCCGCTTGCTCTCCAGCCAGTCAAAGCCGTAGCGCGGCTGAGCCAGGCTCACCACGATCGCCAAGAGGCCGAGGATCAAAAACGCAAAACGCCAGCGGCGTTTCGGGATGCTCACCGAACCGGCGAGTCGATCAAAAAGGCGGGCGGCAACGAGCTTCTGCAACAACGCGCGACGCTGGCGCTCATTCCGGAAAAAGACCGCCATGA
>JAYTDO010000376.1:0-18816 GCA_043735935.1 Chthoniobacteraceae bacterium | reverse complement strand
TGCTCGATGGCGATCTCCAAAATGATCCCGCTGATATTCCGACGCTCCTCGCGGAAATCGAGAAGGGCGCCGACCTCGTCTGCGGCTACCGCGCAAACCGGAAGGACACGACCTTCAAGCGCATCCAAAGCCGGATCGCGAATTTCGTCCGGAGCCGCTTCACCGGTGACGGGGTGCGCGATACTGGCTGCACCTTGAAAGCGATGCGGACCGAGTGTCGCGAGGCGCTGGTGCCATTTTACGGGATGCACCGGTTTCTTCCGGCCTTGATCAAAGGCATGGGCTACAAACTCACGGAAGTGCCGACGCAGCACCGTCCCCGGGTCGCCGGCGTGAGCAAATACGGCTTCGGCAATCGCGCGTGGAAGGCCACATGCGACATGTTCGCCGTGAAGTGGCTGCTCTCGCGCCAGATCCAAATCCGAGTCCGGCGGGAGAGCTGATTTAATTCTTTCGCAGGACGGTGAATTTCCGGAAGCGCTCGTCGGTTTCGGGAAAATCGAGCGTGTAATGAAGGCCGCGGCTCTCGCGACGCAGCAGGGCGCTATCGACGATGAGCGCGGCGACGCAGCACAAATTGCGGAGTTCGAGGATGTCGGTGGTGATTTTGAATCCCCAGTAAAACTCCGCGATCTCGCGCTCCAGGTTCCGAAGTCGCGTGGCCGCGCGCTGGAGGCGTTTGGTGGTGCGGACGATGCCCACGTAATCCCACATCAGCCGCCGGATTTCGTCCCAGTTGTGGTAGATGACCACGAGTTCGTCCACGTCGACCGCGCCGCCGCTCACCCACACAGGCACATCAAGCGTCCCGATCCACGAATCGCCATTGGCCTTCCCCTCTGCCACGATGGCGTCGCAGCAGCGGTGGGCGAGCACGCAGGCCTCGAGGAGCGAGTTGCTCGCGAGCCGGTTCGCCCCGTGAAGACCGGTGCATGCCACTTCGCCGATCGCGTGAAGACCGCGCAGGCTCGACGCTCCGTTTTCGTCCGTGAGCACGCCGCCGCATTGATAATGTGCGCCCGGCACCACGGGGATCGGCTGCTTGGTCATGTCGATGCCGTAACGCAGGCAGTGCTCGTGGATGTTCGGGAAACGCTCCCGGATGAATTCCGCGGGCTGATGGGTGATGTCGAGGTAGACGCATTGCGCGCCGGTGCGCTTCATCTCGGCGTCGATCGCTCGTGCCACGATGTCACGCGGGGCGAGCGCACCGCGGGGATCGTATTTTTCCATGAAGTCCCTCCCCTGCCCGTCGACGAGCCGGGCGCCTTCGCCCCGCACGGCTTCGGAGATGAGAAAGCTGCGCTCGTCGGGGTGGAAAAGGCAGGTCGGATGAAACTGGATGAACTCCATGTTCGCGATCTTCGCTCCAGCGCGCCAGGCGATCGCGACACCGTCGCCGGTCGCGATACCCGGATTGGTGGTATAAAGGTAAACCTTCCCGCATCCGCCCGTCGCGAGGATGACGCGGTCGCCGCGCAGGGTCTCGACGACGCCGGCGGCTTCGTCGAGGACGTAGGCGCCGAGGACGCGGTCTTCGCTGACGTAACCCAACTTGCCGAGGGTGATCAGATCGACGGCGATATGGTTTTCAAAAAGATCGATGTTCGCACTCCGCTCGATCGCCGCGAGCAGGGCGCGCTCGATCTCGCGACCAGTGATGTCGCGCGCGTGCAGGATTCGGCGTTTGCTATGCCCCCCTTCGCGGCCGAGGTCGAGTTCGCTGCTCCCATCGGGCAATTCGCGCTCGTCGAAGTGAACGCCGAAATCGATCAACTCCCGAATGCGCGCCGGCCCGTCGCTGACGATCGAGCGAACGACCGCCTCGTCGCAAAGGCCGGCCCCGGCGTCGAGGGTATCGGCGACGTGCAGTTCAAACGAATCCTCGCTGCTGGTGACGCTCGCGATCCCGCCCTGCGCCCATGCGGTGTTCGAGTCCGCCCGTGCGCGTTTGGTCACGATGGCGACCCGCCCGTGGGCGCTCGCATTGAGCGCGAAGCTCAGGCCCGCGATGCCACTGCCGATCACGATGAAGTCGTAACGTTTTATCGGAGCCATAGGTTGTCGATGAGTCGCGTTTTCCCAAAGAACACTGCGAGGGCAAAGACGCACTTCTTCCGGACGACCTTGCAGGTCGCGAGCGTTTCCGCGTCTCGGACTTCGGCGTAATCGACGCGGGCCAGCGGTGCGGCGGCGATGGTTTTCAAAATCAGACGACGCAATGTCGAGGCGTTGGATTCGCCGCCCTCAAAGGCGCTCCGAGCCGCGAGTAGCGCCTTGCGGAGTACCGGTGCCTCTGCGCGCTCGGCGGTGCTCAGGTAACGATTGCGCGAACTCAGGGCGAGCCCGTCGGGTTCGCGAATCGTGTCTACAGCGACGATCCGGACGGGCAGGTTCAAATCTCTGACCATACGACGGATCACCATGCATTGCTGGAAATCCTTCAACCCAAAGACGGCGATCGAGGGCTGCACGATGGTGAAGAGCTTCAGCACCACGGTCGTGACACCGCGGAAATGGCCCGGGCGAGAGGCGCCACAAAGCGCAACAGACACGGTCTCTTCATTCACCCAGGTCGAGAAGTCGCCTGGATACATCTCTTCCGGGCTCGGGTGAAAAATCACGTCGGCACCGGAGCGGGTGCAAAGGGTTCGGTCGGCTGACAGCGTGCGCGGATACCGCGCCAGGTCCTCCTTCGGGCCGAATTGCGTCGGATTCACAAAGATGCTCACGACCACCAAGCCGGACGGTCCGGCCAGTCGGCGGGCCCGCGCGACCAACGCCGCATGGCCGGCATGCAGCGCTCCCATCGTAGGAACCAGCACGACGGGTCCACGAGCTGCCTGGACCGTGCGGCGAATCGATGGAATGGAACGCGCGATTTTCAAATGAGGGTCTCGCCATATCGCACGCCGGGGAAAAGGCAAGCATCGCGCCGGAAGTCCCGGGAGACTGAGAGAAAAACTGATGTGGAATTGGGTATTGGCGGGCCCAAATGCTGCTTATGGTAATTATAGGCCGGAAGTTCCGGCCTACTATGAACAACGCACTCCATCATACAAAACGGGGGTTTACCCTCGTTGAACTCATGATTGTAGTGGCGATCATTGCACTTCTCGCCGCCATCGGCATTCCAAACTACCTACGGGCTCGCAAGCGCTCGCAGGCATGTACGGTGCTCGAGGATCTTCGGATGCTCGATTACTCGCTGGATCGCTGGGCTATCGAGAAGAACAAAACGATCGGAGACACGGCTTCACTGTCGGATCTCCGCCCCTACATCAAGACGGACACACGCCTCTACGAATCTGGAGCCGATATCCTCGGCAACACCTTCGGCGGCATATGGTCGGTCGATGTGACCCCAAAGGTGCCGGACGCCACATACGAGACCCTCTCGGATGTCGCTCCAGCCTCGTTTTGGTCGCCCTACAAATGAGTCGGCGCTAACGAGCGCTATTTCCGCACTGAAAAGCGGGGTCTTCGGACCCCGCTTTTCCCTTTTCAAGCGGTGCTCCTCTGCTCTAGTCCGCTGCGCCGTCCGATCGGATGGCGTCGCCACACCCACATGCTCCGGAAATTCCTCCTCCCCATCCTTTTTTCCACCGTCATCGCCCATGCCGCCGAGAATCCTCCCGCGCCCATCTCCGAGTCGGCCGCCGCTGCCGACGGCCTGCCGAAGTTCAATGCGCTGATTTTGAAAATGATCGACTCGATGCCACGTGACGGTGGCTACAGCACGACGAGCATGACGACCCGGCGCCTGGGTGAGGCGGTGAAGCTGGCCCCGCGCGGCTTGCAGATCACCCCGGCACTCGCCGTCCCGAGCTACTGTTCCGGGGCCACTTATCTCGTCCTGGTACGCGCGGTGCAGGAGCTGATCGCCCAAGGGCAACTCCCATTGGATCAGGCGCTTCTGAAATCCCTCCTCATCGTTCCGGGCCAGCGTGATGGTGAAGGAGTATGGGGCCGTTGGAATGCAAACGGTCCCGGCACCGCCAGACTCTTTCAAGAGCTGAAGCTCGGTAAAAATTTCACCGACTGGAACCAGGCGCGCCCCGGCGACTTCATGAAGATCTTTTGGACGAACGAGATCGGTAAGCGCGAGCGCGGACATTCCGTGATCTTCAAAGGATTGGAAACCGAAGAAGGCGTCGAATATGTGCGCTTTTGGTCCAGCAACCAACCACGGGGCTATTCGGAAAAACGGGTCCCGAAAAAATCCGTCGTCTTCGCTGTTTTCTCCAGGCTCGAACAACCAGCCAATCTCGCCAAGGCGACGACGCTGCCCAAACGCGACGAGTATCTCGGCAACCTGCTCATCCTGCCTTCTTCCCAGGCAGAGGTACGGCAGATGTGCGGGATGTGACTACGAGTCCCGCCGTCAGTGCGGATGATCACCGGGCCAGCGAGCCAGGGATTCTTCGTGGAAATGCCGACGACGTCTAAACATGCGCGTCAGCACGCCATAGCGAGGGCTGAATAAGTAGGCGGCAAAAAAGAAGGCCCCGAGGACCAGCACGATCCCTGCGCCGCTTGGGAGATTGTCGATGTGGTAGGAAACCAGGAGACCGGCGACGGACCCGAACATGCCAATAAATCCCCCGCCCCAAAGCATCGCCGTAAAGCTATCGCAAAGGAGATAGACCGTCGCCGCGGGTGCAACGAGCAAGCCCAAGAGTAGGATTACACCGACGGCTTGCAGCGAGGAAATCATCGTCAAAACGAGGAGGACGACGAGGAGAAGATTGAGGATGCCCACCCGCACGCCCTGGCTGCGGGCGACGTTCGGTTCGAATAGCGTGAGCAGGAATGGCCGCTGGAGCGCCGCCAGCAGCGGCACCACCAGAAGGGCGACACCGTAGCTGATCCAGAGATCACTGTTGGAAAGACCGAGGATGTTCCCGAAAAGATAATGCATGAGCGAGACGCGCACTTTCACAAAAGTGAGGAGCACCAAGCCGATCGAAAACGCGACCGTGTAGAGAATGCCAAGGGCGGTATCTTCCTTCAGCCGCGAACTGCGTGAAATGAGTTGCGCGCCCAGGGCGACAAAGAGCGCGGCGACCAGCGCTCCAAGGAAAAGCCCCTGCGGCGCGAGACCGAAGACCATCACTCCGATCGCAAGACCCGGAAGCAGCGAATGCGAGAGGGAATCGGCCATGAGCGCGAGCCGCCGGAGCACGACGAAAGCGCCGAGGAAACCGTTGGCGAAACCGATGAGTGCCCCGCCGACCAGGGCGCGCTGCATGAATTCGTGGTGAAACGGCTCAGTGATCCAGTGCATCCTAGTGGTGGCGGTGGCCGTGGTCCGGGCCGGTAAAAATGCGGGTGTTGTAGGTGCGCTCGATGTTCTCCGGCGTGAATGCTTCCTCCACGGAACCGGCCGCGATGAGTTCGCCATTGAGAAGAAGGATCTGGTCGAAAATTTCAGGCACCGAGCCCAGATCGTGATGGGAGGCGATGATCAGTTTACCCTGATCGCGAAGCGCACGGAGGAGCGCCTTGAGGCTGTCCTGCGTTGTTTTGTCGAGACCGGTAAAAGGCTCATCGAAAAGAAAAACGTGCGCCTGCTGGGCGAGCGCCCGCGCCAGAAAACTACGCTGCTGCTGGCCCCCGGAGAGGGCGCTCACCTGGCGGTGCTGGAGTTCAGCGAGTTGCATGGATTCGATCGCCGCGTCGACCGCGTGATCGTCCTCCTTTGAAAAGCCACGCCACCACCCGACGCGGAGGTAACGTCCCATTTCCACCAACCCACGCACCGTCGTCGGGAAATCCCAATCGATCGCCTCGCGCTGCGGAAGGTAGGCAAAATCCTGAGTCGCACCCCGCACGGAACGTCCGTGAAAACTGATCGTCCCCGTCTCCAGTGGAAGCAGCCCCGCGAGAGCCTTTAGCAAGGTGGATTTACCCGCCCCGTTCGGACCGAGCAAAGCAACGCACTGCCCACAGTGCACCTCGAAGCCAAGATGGTGCAGCGCAGGCACCCGATTATAGCTCACCGTCAGGTCGCGAACCTGGAGCGAATGGGCGGAAACCAGCGAGCCAGTTCTCATTGGAACGTCGCGACCTCCTCCATTTCACCCTGGCCCCAGAGCGTCTGTTCGTGACGATTCCCGTCGGGATCCGTGAGCCACACGCGCAGTGCCGAGACCGGGGCGCTCGGAGGCCAGACGACCTTGAATTGCAGGTCAACGCCTTCCGCAGGAAACGCCATTTTCACCTCGCTCGCATTCTCCGTCCCGTGCCCGTCCTGCTCCCACACCACACGACCAAGATGGAGGACGGCAAACCGCACGGGCTCGATCGAAAACGTGAGCGAAAGTTTGACGGCACGCATCGCGACCTCGGGCGCCGCCCCGATCGTGTGCAACTCGCTCGGTCGTGTGAGGTGCCACAGCGGAATGCCCGCAAGGGCGATGGCCATCAACGCGAGTAAGGCGCGAAGGAGAGGCGAGCCCTTCATCTATTTGAGCGCATCGACGATCGCCGACACATTGTGCTTCATCATGCCCGCAAACGTCCCGGCATCCCCCTCGCCCAGCCCATCCGCGAAAAGATTGGCCCCCAGCTTTGCCCCGGTCTCGCGTGTGATCTGATCCAGCACCCGCGGATTCTCGATGCTCTCGGCAAAGATCGCCTTCACTCCTTGTTCCTTCACCGTCCGAATCAAGTCTGCGACCTTCTTCGACGAAGGCTGGTCGGACGACGAGATTCCTTCCACCGCGTAAACCGTGAAGCCGTTTTCTTTCGCGAAATACTGAAACGCATCGTGCGAAGTCACCAGTTTGCGCCGGTCGCGTGGAAGTTCAGCGAGTTTGCCTTTGATCCATTTCTCCAAGCCCGAAAGCTCGGCAACATAGGCGTCGGCATTCGCCGAAAAATAGCCCTGCTCGGCTGGACTCAACGCAACCAGCGCATCGCGGACTGACCTCGTCGCCTTCAGCACGTTCTCCACGCTGTGCCACCAGTGCGGGTCATCCACGAACTTTCCGGGATTCCGTTCATCCGCGATCTTGAGCGCCCCGAAGCCCTCACCGACTTCGAGAAAAATCGCCTTCCCGCCAGTCGCCTCGCGCAACTTGCTCACATACCCTTCCATGTGCCGCGCCGACAGCAGGACGAGGCGCGCAGTGCTCACCGTCGCCAGGTCGGCCGGTTTGGGCTCGAACTCGTGCGGATCCACACCTGGCTTCACGTGTCCCGTCACCTCGACTCGATCCCCGCCGACGCGCTCGGCGATCTCAGTCAGAATCGTCGAGAAACTCGAAATTTTCACTTTCTCCGCGCCGGACGACAGTCGAGCGCACGCGAGCATCGCGAGAAAAATCATCATTGAGCGCATCTGCGCGGAAGCTATGGAGCCACCCGGCTAAACGCAAGTAGTTTGCATTTAGAAAGCGCGCGATTCGGCGCGGTTGCAATTTATAGCCCGTCCGATACGAGAGACCCCATGCTTCGCTCCCTGCTCGTCCTCGCAATTTCTCTGGCCGCGTTCCCGCTTCGCGCGGAACTCAAGTGGGAAAAACCGTGGCAGGAATTTCACCGCCTTCCGAGCGACGGCAGCGTGACGACCCCCTACGTTTTTCGAAATACGGGCACTTCCCCCGTGACGATTCGGAAAGTGAAAACCTCCTGCGGTTGCACGAGTGCGAAGCTTTCCAAGGAAACCTTTGCACCCGGAGAACAGGGGGAAATCGCGGTCAAATTCACGTTCGGTGATCGCACCGGTCCCCATCGCAAAGTCGTCACGGTTCAGACCGACGACAAAGCCGAACCAATCGAGTTGAACATCGTCGTCTGGATTCACGAACCGCTGGCCATCACGCCATCGCTCGTCTTCTGGAAAATGGGCGAGGCCAGTTCTCCCAAGTCGGTCCGGTTGACGAGCGACGCTACAACACCCGTGAAGATCAAGAGCGTCACTTCCTCGAACCCGCGCATCGCGGCAAAGCTCGAAACCATCAAGCCCGGCGAGCAATACGCCATCGCCGTGAGCCCAGTCGATACCACTCAGAAGGACAGCGCCGAAATCACCGTTGAAACGGATTTTCCCAACGATCAACCCCGCAGCTACACCGTCCACGCGCGGATCAAGTGATTACCCGCGCACTTCGTCAACTCGCGACTCTCCTCGCGCTGGCGCTCGTCCCGGCACTCGTCTCCGGCGCACTGCAATTGCAGTGGCGGAAACCGGAACCGCTCGGCGACGGCGAAGTGCGGATCGAGACGGCCCGAATGTGGGACGACAAGGTGCTGTGGGTCGATGCGCGGCCTCGTGCAAAGTTCGATCACGAACACATCCCCGGCGCAGCCTTGCTCAATGAAGACGAATGGGTGCGACTGGTCGGCCCGTTCCTTGATGTTTGGGACCCCGACAAGACCATCGTCGTTTACTGCGACAGCGGAAGCTGCGACGCAAGCCGGGCCGTCGCAAAACGGATCAAGGACGAACTGCAAATCGACAATACCATCTGGATTTTGAAAGGAGGCTGGGACGCATGGCTGCAAGGCAAGTAACGATGACCGCGCTCCGCATCGGCATCGGGACCCTCTTCATCTACGCGGGCGGCATAAAGGTGTTCGATCCGCAGCAGTTCGCGCTCGACGTGCAGCATTATGAACTCACCGCGTGGAGCGCCGCCGTCGTGGTCGCCGTGTATCTACCGTGGCTGGAAATCCTCGCCGGAGGCGCGCTGATCACCCGGCGACTCCCACTCGGGGCGACGCTGGCTTTGCTGGGAATGAGCACTGTCTTTCTCGCGGCCATCGCAAGCGCATGGGCGCGCGGCCTCGACATTTCCTGCGGCTGTTTCGGCCGCGAAGCCGGGGCGATCAAGACGAACTTCCCCCTCCTAATCGGACGCGATGTTGCGCTTCTTGCGGCTATCCTCGTCCTGCTCGCCAATGAATGGCGGGCGGCTCGAACGCCAGTATGACTACATTTCGAACTATCGGACTCGCGCTCGTCTCTATCGCACTCGATGCGTCAGCGGCTGACCCGCTCCCGATCCGGGATGCGCTGGCCCGGGCAGACGTGCGCGGCGAATTCGCGCTCGGCATCGGAAACAATCAGATCCTGCTCGCCATCCGCAATGATTCGTCCGAGCCGCTCGACGTCGCGATTCCCGCCGGCAGCATCTGCGAAGCAAGCGATCAGGCGCGGTTCGTCTTGCTCCAGGATGCGACGCTCCATCTCGCGCCGCGAACCACCGCCGAAGCACTGCTGCCGTCCGCCGAGCTATCTTCAAAGCTAATCCCCGCCAAACGCTCGCTCCACCTCACGACCGCCACCGAGCCCCGAATCGAGCCGCTCTTAAAGCAACTCAAAGGGCAGCCAGACGTCCCGCGTTCCACCACGCAACTTGCCATTCTTTGCATCCTTGAAGATCTCACTTTCGCAAAATGGGAACAGTTCCTCGCCGTCCGCCGACCAGCGGAAGCGAATCCGGAACCGCATCCCACCCCGACCGAGGTCGCGGAAGCCATCGACGTCATCGGCCTGCTTCGCCGACTCGATCCGGGTCGAACGTTTGCCCTCGCCACCGATGCCGGACTCAAACTCCGCGCGTTGCGTAACCCCGCGTGCAGGGCTAAAGCCATGCAACTTTACGGCATCGACCTGGGCGCGGAATCCGGCGCTTTCGTAGCGCCCGACATCAGCCAACTGCTGCATCTCAAGACCGGCGACAACTGCCCGATTTGTCGGGAACGGGAACGAATGCAAAAGGCCGCAAGCGACTTTTGAAAAACCACCGGAACGAATGGCCGCGCCTACTTTAAGCATTGGTAGGAATGCGCCCGATATGCTCTCGTTTCTAATACGAATATGATCACCCGTCGCACCGCCCTCAAGAATCTCGCTCTAACCACAGGAGCATTCGCCGTGACTGCGCCCGCGCTCAGAGCGCAAACAGCCGCTCCCGCACCAGCCGCCGAGGGTGTCTTCAAACTGCCCCCGCTCGGCTACGACTACGACGCGCTGGAGCCATTCATCGACGCCGAGACGATGAAGATCCACCACGACAAACATCACGCCGCTTACGTGAGCAAACTCAACGCGGCGGTTGCGACCGCTCCCGGTTTGGAAAAGAAGACGATCGACGAAATCCTCTCCAACCTGAGCGCCGCGCCCGAGGCCGTGCAGAAAGACCTCCGGAACCACGGCGGCGGGCATTACAATCACTCGCTGTTTTGGCAGATGCTGAAAAAGAATGAGAACGGAAAGCCCGCTGGCGAACTCGCCAAGGCGATCGACAAAGCCTTCGGCAGCCTGCCAAAATTTCAGGATGATTTCACCGCAGCGGCCACCAAGGTTTTCGGGAGCGGCTGGGCCTGGCTCGTTTGGCGCGACAAGAAGCTCGTCATCGAATCAGCGCCGAATCAGGACTCCCCGCTCAGCACCGGCGGCATCCCCCTGCTCGGGGTGGACGTGTGGGAACACGCCTACTATCTCAAGTACCAGAACCGCCGCCCGGAATACCTCAAGGCGTTCCAGAACGTGATCAATTGGGATTTCGTCAGCTCGCGCTTCAGCAAATTGTCACTGGCCTGAAGTTCTCGTGGCGCATCCTCGCCACGGTTCTCCCGCGAAACACAACGGTCTCGCTGAATTCCCATCCGAGTCGGCGATAAAACGCCTCATGATTCGGAGAGTACAGATGCGTCGTATCGAAGCCGAATGCGCCCGCAGCAGCAACGGCGTGATGGACCAGACTCCGCCCGATTCCCCGGCCGCGAAACGCGGGCTCTACATACAACGACGCCAGCCACGGTTCATGCTTCGGACCTTTCAACGAGCCGTCAAAGATCAGGCTCACCGTCCCGGCGGGCGCACCGCTGGCAAGCGCGACGTAGGCGATGGGAGCCGAGTCGTGCCCCATTTCGATCCGCAAGCATTCCTCAAACTCCGCCAGAGGAGGTCGCGCTTGTGGCTCGTTCCATTCGTCCCGCTGCCACTGCGCCACGACCGAAATGAACTCACCCCGGTCGAGCAGCGGGACGATTTCGATCACGGCGCCGCCGTTGCGAGTTTCAACTTCGTGAATATGGGCTCCAACGCTGCCGTCCATTTGGCGTAACCGGCGGCGTTCGGATGCAAAAGATCGGGGAACTCTTCTTTTTTAACCGTCCCCTGTCCGTCATCGAAAATCGTCCAAGTGTCACAAAACGTGACCATCGGATCGTCTTTGAAGGCGGCCTCATAAAGGGCATTGAGCTCGCGAATCTTCTCCGGGTAGCGCCCCGGCTTCGCGCCGCGCGGCATGGTTTTGTTGATGATGATCGGCATTTTCGCATCCGCCTTGTGGAACGCCGCGACGATCGCCTTGAGGTTCGCCGCGACAGTCTCGGGCTCCGCGCCCTGATCCAGATCATTCGTCCCGATGAGCATCGAAACGGCCTTCGGATGGAGGTCGAGAACGTCGCCTTGAATGCGCGTGCGCAGACCGCGCGTCGTATCGCCGCTGATGCCACGATTCGCAGTTTTCAAATTGGGAAAATCCTTCGCGAGCGAACCCCATCCCTGCGTGATCGAGTCGCCGAAAAAGACGACCGCCCCTTGGTCCGCGGCCTTCGCCTTATCCCAGTCCCCGCGGCGCTGCTTCCACAGGCTCCGAAACCAAAGGCCGGATTGCATCGGGCCGGCGCCAGGGCACTGGTTAGACGGCGGCTGTTCGAGCGAACCCGCCACCTTTTCAAACGGCACGGCTGCCTGCCCGCGCCTTTGCGCAAAGAGCCACGGCAACAGTTGTGATTCGCCGTACGCATTCGACCATGAATCGTGCTGCACGTAAGGATACTCGCTATAGAGGGGATTTGCCCCTGCCGCCCTGATCGCGTCGATCATCTCCACGGTGCGGACGAGCTTTACAGTCGGATCATTAGCGCCGTGAAACGCCCAGATCGGCACGCCTTTGGCCAAGGCCGCCTTTGCCTTGTCGCCGCCGCCACAGATCGGCACCGCCGCAGCCCATTTTTCGGGAAAGCGCGTGATGAGATCCCACGTGCCGTAACCACCCATCGAAAGGCCCGTCACATATAGCCGATCTGCGTCGATGCTGAATTCCTTCTGCAAGACGTCGAGCGCACCCAATGTCAGGCCCATCGACGGGCTCACTTTCGCCGGCTGCGTGGGCGTGTCGCTCGACCAGTCGATATCCGCCCATTTCTGTTCGGGGGGGCACTGCGGTGCGACGACGAAACACGGAAACTTTTCGCGCACATCGGGCTTTGCGAACAACGGAGCGCCGTGCTTGAGCTGCGCCACGTTATCGGCGCCGCGTTCGCCGGCTCCGTGCAGGAAAAGCACCAGCGGGTATTTCTTCGCAGCATCGTAGTTCTTCGGCTTGAGCAATCGATAATTGAGCGACTGACCTTCCGGACCGGCGAAGGTGCGAGCCTCGTACTCGTCGGTCACCGTCTGCGCTCGGAGCGCGACGGAAGCGAGAGTGAAGACGCTGAGAAAAAGCGGGAGGAGTTTCATGCGGATGGGATTTTGAAAATATGGTCGCCGATGGCGAGCTTGTTTGTGCGAACCGTGCTCGCGGTGGTTTCTTAGACCACGCGCCGCCGTTTAAGGCGACGAAAGAGCGCGCTCCTTGTCGCCGAGCTTGTTGTAGTTCCAGTAGTCCAGCTTGAGGCTGCTAGTCAGCTTCAAGCTTCCGCCGTCGGACATCTTCCACTCGCGAAGCAGATGCGGTGCTTTCGCGTCCAGCCGGAATTCATCCGTGCCCGACTCCGTTCTTACGCTCACGAGGAGATCACCCGCGGCACGTTTCCAGTCGACCGTGGCCCGCGCGAATTTCACGTCATCCTTCTTCGATCGAATGATCGACGGTGCTAGCGCGATCTCGAATGACTTGGGTTCCGCATCGAAATCGAGCGTCCGCACCCGCGCAGGCAGTTCGTCGTAAAATAAGGCGTTCGCAGGAGCCGCGACATTTTCGTCCCCGGCGCTTTGACCCTCCCAATACGTCCGCCATTCGTATTTCCACCCACCGCCAATAAGCCCCCGCAAGCCGCCCAGTGCGCGGAATTCCTTGTACGTATTGCCACACGAGTCGTTGCTCGTGAGCGTCGCCTTCACCAGCGAGCCCGAGTCACAGCGCCAGAATGCGGAATGCATCTGCTGGTAGACATAGATCCCGGTCGGAACATGGAGGATCTGGTTGAGCTTGATGACCGGGTAGGTGCCGCCTCGAGTGTTCGCCTCCGCCTTGACCAGGTCCCGATCTGAAAACGGTTCGCGCACCAGGATGTGAATGACGTCGCTCGCGCGCGGCTGCCCGTATCGAACTTCCTGCGCTTCGTAAAAATTGAATTCGGCTTTGCCGTCGCCCCAGTACTTCTCATCCTGCATCCACCGCGCTGAAAACTGAGCGTGCGCCGATGCATTGATCCCCACCACGAAAACGAAAAACCAGATACGAATGTTCATGCGCCCAATTTTAGACACGAAACTCGCGAAGGATATGAAAACCCCAACGTTCGCGCTGCTCATTTTGCTCGCGGGGGCAGCGCGCGCGGCGGAACTATTTCCGTTCGTGCTGCCGTGGGATGATGCGTCGCCTTCGCTCACGAACGTCAGCACGTGGATCGAGAGACCCGCCGGCAAAGGCGGATTCGTCTCCGTGAAAGACGGGCACTTGTTCGCAGCCGGCAAGCGACTCCGCATCTTCGGCGTCAATCTCGCCTTCGGCGCCAACTTCCCCACACACGCCGATGCGGAAAAGGTCGCCGCACGCATGGCGAAGTTTGGGATCAATTGCGTGCGCTTTCACCACATGGACATGATGGCCGCACCGGATGGCATCTGGGCCTCCGACATGCGAACTCTCGATACGGATCAACTCGACCGGCTCGATTATTTCATCTCCGAGCTGAAGAAAAACGGCGTTTACGCGGACCTGAATCTGCACGTGTCGCGCACGTATCCGGACCGTCCGAAATCCGAGAAAGTGGGGAACCCGAACTTTGACGCCGGCGTGGATAATTTTTCCGCGCCGATGATCGCACTCCAGAAGGACTACGCCCGGGCCTTGCTGACGCACGTCAATGCCTACACGCACAACGCCTACGTCGACGAACCGGCGGTCGCCTTGATCGAAATCAACAACGAGAATGCGCTCCTCAATACCTGGCACAATGGCGGCCTCGACAATATTGCGGCGCCGTACCGCGAAGAACTCGGCGCGCTGTGGATGAAATGGCTGGGCGACAAATACGGAACGGACGACAAGCGCGCGGTCGCATGGAGCGTCGGTCAAAAGGCGGCTGGGCCCGAGGTGCTCAAGAACGGTGATTTTTCAAAAGGTCTCGACGGCTGGTACGCCGAGACGCATGAGGGAGCCAAAGCCACGACGACGACCGGCGAAGGCGGCATGCGCGTGGTGGTGAGCGAGCCGGGCAAGGCCTCCTGGCATGTGCAGTTCACGCAAGGCGGCATCGCGCTCGCGGCTAATGAAACTTACGCGGTCACGTTTCGTGCAAGGGCCGACGCCAAACGCGAGCTGAGCATCAATCTCGGGCAGGCGCACGATCCGTGGAAGATCCTCGATTCCGATACGGTGTTACTTTCGCCGGAATGGAAAACATTCACGATTCTCTTGAAAACGAAGGACGAGGAAAGCGCCGCGCGCCTCGGCGTCACCGGGCTCGGTGCAGCGAAGGGCACCTTCGAGTTCTCGGATTTTTCCCTGCACATTTCCGCGCTCGAAGCGTCGGCGCCGGTCGGCCCATTTACGAAGCGCGACTGCGCTGGACGCACGCCCGCGGCGCAGCAGGACTGGTTCGCGTTCCTTTGGTCGCAGGAGGAGAAATATTGGCCCGCGATGTATGCGTTTATTCGCAAGGAACTGGGGGCGAAAAACTTGCTCGTCGGGACACAACTCGGCTGGTCGCCCTTCCCCATCCAGAGCGCGATGGACGTGATCGATTCGCATTCCTACTGGCAGCACCCGGACTTCCACGGGAAAGGCTGGAATGCGGATGACTGGAGTGTGAAAAACGTCTCGATGGCCGGGCGTGAGGACGGCGGCACGATTCCGGGACTCGCGCTCCAACGCGTGGAAGGAAAACCCTACATCTGCACCGAATACAACCACGCTGCGCCGAATGAATATGGAGCGGAAACTTTTCCGCTGATCTGCGCTTACGCCGCGCTTGAGGACTGGGACGGCATCTTCGCATTCGCCTACTCGCACCGCCGCGACGACTGGGACAAGCGCTATTTCCCGAGCTTCTTCGACATCGATCAACATCCGGTGAAAATGGCGACATTACCCGCATCACTGGCGATATTCATCCGGGGCGATGTGAAGCCGGGCAAGGAAGTTTGGGTCGCATCGACGACGGCGACCGGCGGAATGGAGCTCGCGCGGCGAGTGGGACCGAGAGTGGGAGCTGACGCCTTGGGGATGCCTCGTCCATGGGCACTGACCTCGCGGGTGGGAATCCGACTGGCCGATGGCCGTAATCAATTTGGTGAAGCCTTATCCGGCGCTTCCGGGACGAGCGACACCGGAGAACTGTCATGGAATCACGAACATCATTTTGTGACCGTGGACGCGGCGAAATCCAAATCCGTCATCGGCAACGTCGGGGCGAGGACATTTGAGCTGAGCGATGTGAGGATCGCAGCGCAGGGCCCGTGGGCCGCGATTCAGGCGACGGTGATCGATGGCAAAAACTTCAAGACCGCCAAGCGCATTCTCCTCACCGCCACCGGGCTCACGGCGAACACGGATATGAAGTGGACGAGCAACGCGCACGAAAGCGTCGGGCGGAATTGGGGTCGGGCGCCTTCGCTCGTCGAAGGAATCGCCGCGAAGATCACCCTGCCGAATCCAAAGCTCAAAGCCTGGGCGCTCGACGAGCGCGGGCAGCGCGGGACCGAGGTGCCGATGAATGGTGGCTCGATCGAAATCGGCCCACAATACCGCACTCTCTGGTACGAACTCGCCTCGGAGTGACACGGAGTCGGGCCGCGTATCAGAAAGCGCGTGCAATTCCGCCCCGGAGCGTCTTTCTTCCGGCGCCCCGTATGCAGATGTTCCTCCGATTCCTCCTCGCATTCTTCATTGCCACCGCCGCGTCCCACGCGCAGTCGCCATTTGCCGACGCCTTCGCCAACGCCGGCACCGTCGGGCTCGCCCAGTATCCCGTCTCGACTACGAACGCGACGGTCGAGACGAGCGAATCCCTGAGCGAAATCGGCGGTGCTCAGACCGTCTGGGTGAAAGTGGGCGCCATCGACCCAGGACCGGTGCGGGTGAGCACAGAGTTTTCGCGGTTTGTGACGGTGACCGTTTTCCAAGGAACGACTCTCTCGAACCTGAGCGCGCTCGGGTCCGGCGACGACGCCGACGGGAGCAATGCGGAGGTGGTCTTCGACGTCGCTCCAGGGCAGACCTATTACATTCAGGTCGCGACTTTGGGGAACTCGCCTGGCGACGGAACCGTCAATCTGTCGCCAGCCAACGATCGCTTCGCCACACCGCGCACGGTCACGTGGACGAATACCAGCCCTACGCTCACCAACGTCAACACCACGGCGGAAGTCGGTGAGCCGGATACGACGGTTGACCAGGGGCACTCCGTCTGGTTTCGCTGGGTGGCCCCGCGCACGGCACAATGGTTCATCTACTCGGAGCAGGCCAGTATCCCACGTTCGATCGACATTTATCGTGGAGACTCGCTCGCCTCGCTCGTCCGATTCGGGCACTCCGAACAGGAAGGGCAGAACCCCAGCATCGGCAGCGTCATCGCTGCACGCGCCGGCGAGGAATATCGCATCCGGGTGCAGCGGTTGGGTGCTGCTTTTGACGCGGAAGGGATTTTCACCCTGTACTTTCTCCCGCAACCCGTGACCAACGACGCCTTCTCCGCGCGCGCCGCCCTCGGAACGGGCGTCACCGCACGCGGGCCGCTCGCCGGAGCGACGCTGGAAATCGGGGAGCCCTTCGGCACAGACGGCGTGCAATTGAGCGGATCGTCCTGGTTCACTTGGGACGCGCCGACCGACGGACAGGCCTCATTCGACAGCACGGGCAGCGACATGAATACCGTGCTTCGGATCTTCACCGGCCCGAATGCGGACCCCGCCACATTCAACAACCTGACGCTCTTCGCGGCCAACGATGACATCACGGCCACCGTCCTGCAGGCCCGCGTCTTCGTCCCGGTGATCAGCGGCCAACGATATTACGTGCAACTCGGCACCAAGGCCGGTTTCAGCCAGGAGGGCATTGCGAGCCTGCGAGTGGAATTCGCGCCGAACGCCAACGTGCATTTCGGCGCCAGCCGCATCATCTGGAGCGACACGAGGAGCCCCTTCCTCGTGCCCCTCGAACGCGACGGAAGTCCGACCCTCCCGCTGGTCGTGAACATCCGCCACGTCCACTTTGACGGAACCACGGAGGACACCACGGCGACCTTTGCCGATGGACAACTCACGACATTTATCGAGGGGACCAGCGAGCGGACCGGGCCATTCAATGGCGGCTTTCGCACGACGTACGTTCTCCTCCCCGGCGACGGATACGCGGTCGGCGTCCCCGCGATCAGTACGGTGGAAAATCGGCCGAATACGCCGTTCCCCGGCGTGAATGCGAACTGCGTGGGCCTGATCGAACGCACGGACCACGACGCGCTCGGGGTCGGCAAGATCAAGGTAAAACTCACCAATGCGGGCTCTTACACCCTCCGCATCGTCGTCGGCTCCAACATCATCGTCCTCAAGGGCGACGTCGACGCTCGCGGCCGCATCACGCGCACGGTCTTCATTCCCGGTCTGGGAAACCAAATCCTCGATGCCCAGGTCAATCCCCTTTTCCCCGCCGTCACAGGCACCTTGGGCGACTCCTATTTCTACGCTGCGGCTGCATTTAATCCGACGCTCGCGACTACACTTTTCAACGCGACCCCGATCGTCGCCATCTTTGTCCCCGCCGACGGCACCGGCCCGCAGGGAGCCGCCTACGCGACGGGCGCTTTTGGCGAAAAGGGCAGCGTCCGTCTCGCCGGCCAGATGCCCGACGGGACGCCATTCACTGTCGGTACTCGCATTTCCAGCGACTTCACGATCCCCGTCTACGCGAGCCTCTACGGTGGAAGAGGGCAACTTCAGGGGTTCTTCCTGCGCCACGAAACGCCGACGCCAGGATTCGCCGCGCAGGCTTCGTGGGTCAAACCTGCCACCGGGACGGGGGAAATCGGCGGCGCGGTCAACCAGGAGTTGATCGGCTATGCCGAAGCGTACAAAACCCCCTCGGGCAGCAACTTCCTCTCTCAGGGCTTCATCGATACGGCAGGAGCCGGCACCCTCCAAGTCGGCCTCGCTTTCGACGAAAAGCTCGATCTCAAACTCCAGTTCGGGAACGATGGGAGCGTCACCTTCACCGATCCGCGGACCTACGCGCCGAAACTCAAGATCGACGGCGCGACCGGGTTCTTTCACGGGAAAGTCACGATCGACGCAGGCGGACCGATGCAGAAGATCAAGGGAGTGTTCATCCCGCAGTTTCCGGGCGACGCCCCGATCGGTCAGGGTGCGGGCTTTCTCATTCACGGCACGGATATCCGCCCCGTCCGGCTATTCCCGACCGCGCCTTAAGCCGAGGACAGCGGCACCGCGTCGCCCACCAACAGCACGGGAATTCCATCCAGGATCGGGTAAACGACGCGTCCGTCGTCCCTCAGCAAACCCGCCGCGAGCCCTGCCCGTGCAAGGATTTCAGAAGGCGCGATTCGCAGCGACTGCCCCGTCTCGGGACAACGCAGCAAGGCCACGAAATCCTCCGCCGGCACGCGCGTGGG
>JAYTDO010000375.1:0-4243 GCA_043735935.1 Chthoniobacteraceae bacterium | reverse complement strand
CAACGAGTTCAGCTGCTTGAGCGTCTCCTTGAGCGTGTAATCGAGGTAATAATCGCTCCCCTGCTTCAGGCTCGTGTAGGCCACGTCGAGCGCGGTCGGCACGTCCTTACCGTCGAAGAAACTTGCAGCGCGCACGGCGTGCAAACGCACACGCGGATCGGGGTCCTCGGCGGATTTTTTCAAAAGCGCCAGAGCGTCCGGCACCCGATCGCGCCAGTAGCACAGCACGCGCGTCGCCGCGGCGCGGGCACGCGGTTCGGGCGATGCGAGCACCTGCTTCAGGAAGTCCGCATCCACCACGTCGTGCCATTGGAACACCCACAGGGCTTCGAGCCGGTGGTGCTCATAGTCTTTGGCATTCTTGTCGAGAGCCGCGGCCCACTTCTTCGCAGCGGCGGCCACCTCCAGGCGTGGATGTTTTCCGAGTTCCACCTTCGCGCGCTGACGTGTGTTGTCTTCGGGCTCCTTGAGAAGATCAAGAAGCGCGGCGATCGGCGCGCCGTCGATTTGCGCGGGCTTCAGAAGCGGCATTCCCTCGTAAGTGATGCGGTAGATGCGCCCGTGCTGATGATCGCGGTTCGGATCGCGCAGGTGATGTTGGAGATGCCCGATGATCGTCTGCGACCAGTCCATGAAATAGATCGAACCGTCCGGCGCCACGCTCACGCCCGAGGGGCGGAAGTTCGGGTCGTCCGAAGTCACCAGATTGTCGAGTTCCTTGCCGTCGGGCTTCGTGACGGTCTCGCCTTTCAAGCCCGAGCCATCCTGCGATACGTGCACTCGGAAAATCCCCTGCACGCTGATGACGTTGCAGTTCAGGAAATTCCCATTGAATCCCTCCGGGAATGCCCGGCTCGAAAGGAACGCCGTCCCGGGGCACGGCCGCGACGGCCGCTTCCAGAACTGCTCCATCCGAGAGTGCTTACCCGGAAAATCGATCCTCCCGCTGAACGCAGGGCCGAAGAAATTCTCGTTCCCGGTCGCGTCGGTGATGATGTCGTTACCCCAATAATCGAACACACGCCCGTGCGGGTTCGCGAATCCATACGCCACGTACCGCTCGAACTTTCCGGTCACCGGCTCGTAACGATAAATCGCGCCGTCCGTGTTCCGAACCGGGCCCGCTGTGGTCTCGACCTGCGTCCGATGAAACACCCCGTCGCTCAGGAAGACCGCACCGCCGGGCTCCAAGCACATCGAGTTCGTCTCATGATGCGAGTCCGCTGCGTCCAACCCATCCAGCACGCGCTCGCGCGTATCGGCCTTGCCGTCGCCATCCGTGTCCCTCACCCACAGCAGGCTCGGCGAGCGCATGACGAGCACGCCATCCTTGTAGAATTGGAAGCCCGTCGGGCAGTTGAGATCGTCGAAAAACGTCGTGCATTTCTTCGCCTTTCCATCCGGTCCGAGGTCCAGCACCAGCAGTTTGTCCCCGTCCTTGCTGTCGGGCGTCCGCTCCGGGTAGTTCGGCCACGCCGCGATCCAGAGGCGGCCCTTCGTGTCCCAATTCATCTGCACCGGGTTCACCAGCTCGGGGAACTGCTCCTCGCTCGCGACCAACTCCACCTTGCAGCCCTTCGGAACCGTCATGTGTTTGATCGCCTCCTCACCGCTCAAGTAAGGCCACGACTCGTCCGGATTCGGCCCCGCCTTGTTCGACTTGATCTGCGGCACCGCCGGCACGTTCGAATCATTCACCTTCAAGTCCCCGCCCTTCGCCACCGCCCACACTCGCTTATCGCGGGTCTCAGTCATCACATCGCGCACCGCCATTTCGGGGTGCAGCACCTCCGCATTCGTGATCTTCGGCCCGCCCTTCCCCGACTCGTAACCGATCTTCGAACGCCCGCCGAAGATATTGAACTGATCCACCGTCCGGTAGCGGCTGTACCACATTTCATTCTTATCCAGGACCGCCGCCCGCAGCTTCTCAAAGCCTGCATCCGCCACATTCGGCACCGGCACATCGGGAAAGAGCGCCTTAAACAACGCCGGCGCGATCTGCTTGTCGCCAGCGTCGTTGAGGTAAATCCCATTCAGCGTCAGCGGCGCCTTCGCAGCGGCGTAAGCCTCCATCGATGCCTTGAAAAGATCCACAAACATCACGTCGTTCGCCTTCGCCACCGCCGCCATCGCCTCGGTGTAATTCTGCAAATTCGTATTCGTCTCGGCGCTCTGCGCGATCGGTTCCGGCCGTTTCTCCTGCGCGATCGGCGATACCAACACCAGCCGCGGCGCGCTCTTCCCATTGTACTTCTGCTTCAGCGTGTCCTTGATGAACTTGTCGAGGTCCGCCTTGAACTTCTCCAGCCCCTCATACCCCTTGAACGATTCATTAAATCCGTAGCAGGCCACGATCACGTCCGCTCCCACCTTCGTCAGCCACTCGTCCTGCGAGGCCACCCCGTCCGAGCGCAAACGGACCGTCAGTTCATCCCCGGTAAACCCCAGATTCCGGAAGACCACCTCCTGCTGCGGGAACTGCTTTTGCACCATGGCCTCCAGCCAGCCGTGATGTTGCATCCGATCGGCCACTCCGCTCCCGATCACCGCGATGTGATCGCCCTTTTGAAGATCGAGTTTCGTCGGCAGGGCGGCGTCCAGCAAAGGGACGAGAGCGAGCGCGCTGGCGATGAGAATGAACGGGCGGATTTTCATAGGTGACGGGGAGTGGAAATGTGAAGACCGGGTAGTCTCCATAAAGCCCGATCGAAGCAAACTCTTAGCCCGCGAGTTCACCGATAATGTGAGCGACAATGTCTACCCCGCCACGATGCCGCGGAAGTCCGCATCGCCCAGCCCCGCAAGTTCGCCGGTGCTGTCGGAGAATTTGTCCACAGGCGTGCCCATGCGCTTGAGCATCGAGACGTAGAGATTCGTGAGCGGCGCATTTTTCTCGTACGCCAGCGAACGTCCGGTGGCGATCGTGCCGCCGCCACGGCCCGCGAGGACGATCGGGAGCCGGTGCGGATCGTGCGCGTTGCCGTCGTGCATCCCGGCGCCGAAGAGCAACATCGAGTTGTCGAGCAGCGAGCGTTCGCCCTCGCGGATGGACCGCATTTTCTCGATCATGTAAGCGAACTGCTCGTAGTGCCAACGGTTGATCCGCTCGTATTCCACCATCTTTTCCGCGTCGTTCTTGTGGTGCGAAATCTCGTGGAAGCCGCCGCTGACGCCATCGAGGAAGGAGAAGTTCCGGCCGCTCACCGCGTTCCCAAACATGAAGGTGGAAACACGCGTGGAATCCGTCTGGAAACCCAGAACGATGAGGTCGAGCATGATGCGGACGTGCTCGGTGTGGTTCCCCTTGCGCTCGCTCACGCGCGCCGGATCTGCGTAGGCGTCGATGCGGTCACCGAGTTCCTTGATCGCCCTCTCGGCGAGGCCGTCGCTCTTCGCCGTTTCACTCTGCCGCTTCGCGTCAAAGGCGATGCGCTGTTCGACGCCGCGGACGCTTTCGAGATACTCGTCGAGCTTCTGCCGGTCGTCCTTGCCGAGCTTTTGCTGAAGGCGTTTGGCATCTTCGAGCACGAGGTCGATGACGCTTCGATCCTTCGCAGCCTCGGCGGCGCGGCCGGGAGTATTCGAGCGGAATAGGCGGTCAAACGCGGCGCGCGGATTGATCTCCTTGGTGAGCGGTGTCGTCGGCGTATTCCAGGAAATGTGCGCCCCGTAGAGCTGCGTGTAACCGACGTTCGTGTCGACGCCGGTCGCCGGCGGATCGATGCCGAGTTCGAGCGAAGGCAGCGCCGTGAAATGACCGATGCGCTTCGCGGCGACTTGATCCATCGAGACCGCGCCGCTGCGAAGGTCGCTGCCAGTCGTGCGCGTGATGGTGGTGCCGGTGAGAAAACCACCGGTCTTTACGTAATGCCCGTCGCCGGTATTCGTCGCGGCGTTCCACAGATTCTGAAGGACGAGCACCTCCTCCTTGTGCGGCGCGAGCGGTTGCAGGATGGGCGAAAGCTCGAAGTCGCGCCCCGCTCCGGTTGGCGTCCATTTGCCGGGGCAGACGCCATTCGGCGCGTAAAGCACGGCCATGCGGACAGGCGCCGATGCGGCTCCGGCCGCGAGCGCGGTCGACGGGCGCATCGCTTCCAGCCAAGGCAGGCAGAGCGTGGCGCCGAGGCCTTTGAGCACAGTGCGGCGGGAGATGGATGCGGTGTTCATATGGAGTTCACGGCTACGTGCCGCGGCGAAACTGAAAAGGAAAACTCTTCACGATTTCGAGGATCAACGAGTC